>JANRJG010000003.1 GCA_033875315.1 Candidatus Methylacidiphilales bacterium | reverse complement strand
TTACGCCGGGCTTGTGCAAGAACCTACGAAGAACTCATGCGGGCGGTCGCAGACTGCTTGTCACTGTTCACTCCACAAGAATGTATCAACTACTTCACTCATGCACATTATGTGTCTATATGATCCGGAAATGCTCTAGTTCTTCCCCGTCCACCCTATTCGGTAGAGGGCCACTATCCTACCTGCTGTCTTATATGCGCTCAGGCGCCTGGCCATCTCACCGAGCAACTGAGCCTTGCTGGGCAGCTTATGGGGCGTCTGGGAAGGTATCGGTGTTTTCATACTCCTATACTCCCGCCCTGACGAAAATAGTTCACCTTTTTCTTACCTGGACAGTCATTTTCATGGTTGGGGGCAAAAAGGGGGGTAGGTGATCCGCTTTGACCTTCATGGGGATGAAATTGTCAGGTGAGATGAAATGCCCTCCAAGGACGCCCACAGAGGTCGATTTCAGGTCACTGACCCAAACGATGTCCGAATTTCACTAATGTCGTCCGGGTTTCGGTCAGTTATGACGTCCGCATACACTACGTCGCGGCAGCCTTCGCTTTCGTAGAACCTTCAGCGAAGGCTGGAGGTAAGGGGGCTCGAACCCCTGACCTTCTCATTGCGAACGAGACGCTCTACCAACTGAGCTATACCCCCGCAGCCTCTGCCGTTGCCGACAGGATGGAAAACGTAGCATTTCCCGCCGCCGGTTGACAATCCGGATTTGGAAGGCCTCTCAAGCCGGGAAAAGGCAGTTCACCGCGAAGGACGCGAAGAACGCGAAGCGAAACCTCTTGGTGTCAAAGGCATTATCAAGCAATCGAAATGCAGTTCAGTTGTATTGAGGTTCACAGATCGGTAAACCAATTATTTGCCAGCTAAAACCCTTCTGTCTTCGCGAACTTCGCGCTCTTCGTGGTAAAAAACTGCTTGGTTACGGGCAGGGTTCCAAGGGTCATTCCCCCCACTGGATGCGGGGGTGGAGTTCGAGGTGTTCCTGGATGGCGGCGATGAAGACATCGCCAAACTCGGAGAGTTTCTTCGTCCCCACCCCGGAAATCCGGCCCATCTCGGCTTCGCTCCGTGGGTAGTGGTGGGCCATTTCGCGCAGGGTGGTGTCGCCGAAAACAATATACGCGGGAACCGCCCGCTCGTCGGCCAGCTTCTTCCGCACCGAGCGGAGTTTCTCGAAGAGGGCTTCGTCGCAGGGAATTTCACCCGTGCGGATGCGGCGGGAGGCGGTGGCCTTGGCTTTGGCCATCGGTTTGGTCAGGGGAATGGTCCGCCGGTCCTTGAGGGCGGCCACGCCCTCGTGGGTCAATTCGATAGTGGCGAACTGGCCCGGGGTCTGGGTGATGAGGCCCAGGCGGAGGAGTTCACGGCCAATGGCCAGCCACTCGCTGCGGCTGAGATCTTTGCCGATGCCATAGGTGCTGAGCTTGTCGTGCTCCCACTTGCGGATCTTTTCGGTGTCGGCCCCGGTCAGGACCTCGACGAGGTGGTTCATGCCGACATGGAAGCCCCCGGCGCGGCGGATGCGGAAGATGCAGGAGAGCAGCTTTTGCGCCGGCAGGGTGCCATCGTAAGTCTCGCGTGGCGCCAGACAGTTGTCGCAGGCCAGGCAGGGGACTTCCTGCCAGATTTCCCCGAAGTAGCCCAGGAGGTCGACGCGCCGGCAGGTGGCGCTTTCGGCGTAGTGCATGATCTGGCCGAGTTGGGTGCGGGCGATTTGTTGGGCTTCGGGGTCGTCCATCTGGTCGATGAAATGGGTCTGCTTGGCCATGTCGCCCGCGCTGAAGAGGAGGAGGCAGTCGGAAGGCAGGCCATCGCGCCCGGCCCGCCCGGTTTCCTGGTAATAGCCCTCGATGTTTTTCGGGAGGTCGTGGTGGATGATGTACCGGACGTTGGGTTTGTTGATGCCCATGCCGAAGGCGATGGTGGCGCAGATGATTTTGGTTTCATCGCGGAGGAAGGCGTCCTGGTTGCGTTCGCGTTCGGCCCCGTCAAGCCCGGCGTGGTAGGGCAGGGCGGCGAAGCCGCGGGAGGCGAGCGATTCGGCGACGGATTCGGCGGCCTTGCGGCTGGCGCAGTAGATGATGCCGCTTTCGCCCGCGCGTTTTTTGACGAAGTCGTGGACCTGTTGGATGGGTTTGTCCTTGGGGATGACACGGTAGGTGAGGTTGGGGCGGTTGAAGGAGGCGGTGAATTCCCTCGGTTGGCGGAGTTTGAGGTGTTGGACGATGTCCTGGCGCACACGCGGGGTGGCGGTGGCGGTCAGGGCCATGACGGGGACCTCGGGCAGGAGCCTGCGCAGGCCGGCGATGCGTCTGTATTCCGGGCGGAAATCGTGGCCCCACTCGCTGATGCAGTGGGCCTCGTCGATGGCGATGAGGGAGATGTTCCAGGATTGGAGCTTGTCCTCCCAACTGTCGAGGGTGAGGCGTTCGGGGGCAGCGTAGAGGAGTTTGTATTCGCCGTTGTGCAGCCCTCGGAGGCGGGCCTTGGAGTCGGCGCTGTCGAGGGAGGAATTGAGGAACGTGGCGGGGACGCCCGCGGCCTGGAGGGCGTCGACCTGGTCTTTCATCAGGGCGATGAGGGGGGAGACGACGAGGGTGAGGCCGGGTTTGAGCAGGGCGGGGAGTTGGAAGCAGAGAGACTTGCCCCCTCCGGTGGGGAGGAGGGCGAAGACGTCGTGCCCGGCCAGGGAGGCCTCGATGATTTCCTGCTGGAGGGGGCGAAAGCGGTCGTAGCCGAAGGTCTGCTTGAGGGTGGCGTGGAGATCGGGCACGTATTTACGAAAGCATGGCGTTAGGATAGGGGCGAGCAAAAAAACCGGGGCGGGGGGCCTGGGCTCAGGCGGGGATGGCGATGCGCCGGGTGCCGGTGCGGCGGGTCATTTTTTTCACCATCGGGTGCTGGCGCTGCATGGTGGTCAATTCCAAGTGGGCCACGGCGGCGGAGCGGGGGCGGCGGGCCGGGTCTTTTTCGATGAATTTCATGATCCAGTTGCAGAGGTAGGCCGGAAGTTCCTCGCGGTTTTCCCGCAGGTCCCGGGGTTTTTCCTCGATCTGCATGCGCAGGATTTGTTGCGGATCGCTGGACTCGAAACAGGGTTTGCCGGCCAGGCACTGGTAAAAGCTCATGCCCAGAGCGTAAAGGTCGGAGGAGGGGGAGGGGGCCGAGCCCGTCAGGAGTTCGGGGGCGACGTATTCCGGGGTGATGAGGAGGTCTTCGGGGGAGGGCGGCTGGATGGATTCCCCCTCGCCCGGATTGAGCAGCGTGGCGGTGCCGAAGTCGAGGATCTTGAGGATGAGGGCACCGCTTTCGCCCTGTGTGATCATCATGTTTTCCGGCTTCAAGTCCCCATGGACCAGCCCGGCTTCGTGGATGGCCTTGGTGCCGACGAGCATCTGGATGGCCAGCTCAAAAAAACGCTCGATGGTCAGGGTGCGGCGGTTGAGGTAGTGTTCGAAGTTCATCCCGGCAATGAGTTCGGTGACGAAGCAGAGACGGCCATCGTCGATGCCCTGTTCGATGAAGTGGAGGACATTGGGGTGTTTGAGCTGGCGCAGGGCGTGTTCCTCCCAGACGCCGGACTTCTTGGCCGTCAATTCCAGCATGCTGTGGGGGAGGAGGCGCTTGACCGCGACGAGGTCGCCGGTCTTGTGGTTGAGGCAGGCCCAGATTTCCGACATGCCGCCGACGGCGATGAGGTAGACGGGGGTGTATTTTCCGTGCAGATCGGAATACGGGCGGAAAGGTTTATAGACGGAGTGGTGGACGGCCACGGGGGGTATCCTATAGGAGCCATGGTTTCCGGCAACCTTCCTTCTACGGAATCGGCGTGACGGCGGCGGTTGGCCCGGGAAATCTTCCGTTATGGACCCTTGGACCCTCTGCCCGGAATTCCTTTCATCCCAAACACGTCTTCTTCTGGCCAGTTACCATCGCTGGACCGGGCGGGATCTGATTCGGGGTGTAGTGGATCCGGTGGAACAAGCCCGGCTTCTCTGGGAGGCCCCCTTTGTGGTGGTCTCGGGGGGGGACGAAGCGGAGCAGGTCTTGAACTACGGCAACGCGGCCGCCCTGGCCCTATGGGAGACCGATTGGGCCACCCTGACCCGGATGCCTTCGCGGCAGACTGCGGAGCCCGTACACCAAAAGGAGCGGGAGGTTTTTCTCCAGAGGGTGCGTGAATTCGGATATGTCGACGATTACAGCGGGGTGCGCATTTCCGCCAAGGGACGGAGATTCCGCATCGAGCAGGCGGTGGTTTGGAACGTGGTTGGCGACGATGGGGTCTACCTAGGACAGGCTGCGACTTTTTCCCGGTGGACACCGATATGAGGGCTGGAAATCCAGCGTGGCCTGGAATAGGGTTTCCACCCTATGGGTCGTCAATGGTTGCATGCCAAACGGGCCGTCGCCGGGCTGAAGAAGTCGCAGACGACGGGCAAACTGGTCCGGGAAATCTCCATCGCCGCGCGGCAGGGTGGGCCTGATCCGGCGATGAACGCCTCGCTCTTTGCCGCCGTGGAAAAGGCCCGCAAGGAGAGCGTGAACAAGGATGCCATCCAGCGCGCCATCCAGAAAGGTGCCGGCATCGGGGATGAAAAGCTGGTCATCGAGCAGGTGACCTATGAGGGATATGCCCCGCACAAGGTACCGGTGATCGTGGAAGTCCTGACCGACAACAACAACCGCACCGCACCGGAACTGCGGGTGCTCTTCAAGAAGGGCCAGCTCGGCACGGCGGGCAGCAACAAATTCCTCTTCGACCATGTGGGCCTGGTGGAAGCGCACCATCCGCAAGCGGACACCGACGTCGAGGCCGCGGCGATTGAGGCGGGGGCCAATGATTTTGAAGCCCTGACCCACGCCCAAAATGACGACATCCCCGAGGGCGCGGCGGGTGCGCGTTTCATTTGCGACCGGACTTCGCTGCATGCCGTTTCCCAGTGGCTTTCACAAAACGGCTGGACCGTGGTGACGAGTGAAATGGGCCATCTGCCGAAGAATTTTCCCGAGCTCAGTGACGACCAGCGCGCCGAGGTGGGGGAATTCCTCCAGGCACTGGACGACCACGACGATGTCCACCGGGTGTGGGCGGCTGTGAAGTGATAGTTTAAAGGCGGCCTTATTCCGTATCGTCTCTCTGCGGTGTCTCTGCTTCTCTGCGGGCTTTCAACCGAATGGTTCAGGGCTAGACGGCGGAGACTTCCACTTGCACCAGCATGTGGGAATTGGTTCCCGCGGGACCACGAACGGTGCCGGAGATGGGGGGGATGTCCTCGGGGTGCCGGCTGACGGCGGTGGCGATATGGGTGTCGCCCACGGTCAGGCCGCTGGTACTGTCGAAGCTTTTCCATCCGGCGCCGGGCAGGTAGACCTCGCACCAGGCGTGGGTGGAGCCGTGGCCGCGGGTGTTTTCGGGGCAGTGGACGTAGCCGCTGACAAAGCGGGCGGGGATGCCGAAGTGACGGGCCGATTCCATGAAGAGGGTAGCAAAATCGCGGCAGGAACCGGATCCACGGGAGAGGGTTTCCGAGGGGCGCTGGACGCCGGGTTCTTCGCGCCTCTGATAAACGAGGGTGCGTGCGATGCACTTGTTGATGCGGTCGAGCAGGGTGTAGGTTTCCACGGTCTGACCGGGATGCCAGAACTGGGCCAGCCAATCCCTGTTGTGGGCGTTGTCATTTGGATAGCAAGTGGTGAGGTAGGGGGTCAGGGCCAGGTGTTCGTCGGCATCGATGGCAAAAGGATAGAGGGCGGCCCGGGGTTCGACGGTGAAGTCGAGCGGGGCGGATTCGTAATGCTGGAGGGTGATGGTGCTTTCGAAGCGCAACCGGCTGGTCGGGGTGTGGAAGGTGGCGACGGCTTCGGAATTGCCGTAGAGATCGTGCCGCCATTTGACGGTGTGGGCTGGAAAAATCATGAGGGAGGAGGATTCGATGCGGATGTCATGCCCGGCGCGCGGACGGATCCTCAGACGGTGCGGTCCGGGAACCACTTCCCGGGAAAAAGTGTATTCCGTCAGGTGGTGGATGCGAAACTTCGGCATGACCGGATCAGAATAGCAGGAAAATCGGCATTGGGGAAGTCGGGCGGGGGGTGGTCAGGTTGGGCTGGCCTTTCCGGGATGGCGTGGGTAGACTAACCCCATGTTCAAAATCATCGGCCTGGTTTGCATTGTGCTTGGCGCGGCGGCGCTCATCTACGGACAGTTCCATTACACCAAGGAGGAGACAGCCTTTTCTTTCGGTTCGATGGAAGCCAAGTTCCAGACCAGGGAAAAAGTGGTCATTCCTCCGTTGCTGGCGGGAGGCTTGTTGGCCGGCGGGGTGGGTTTGTTGGTTTTTGGCGCGGTGAAGAAAAAGTGATCCCGGGGGCCCTCCGGCGATTGTGCTTGCCTAATCGGTGCGACCTGCGAGGTTGGAGGCGGTTCAGGCGGGGAGTCTCCCGCTGTTTGTGAGGCCAAGTATTCCAGTCCGGCCCGCATCCGCCCCCTGTGTTCGTCTCTTCGATGAGGATGGTTTAGGGAACAATCACTCATCGAATTTCCTTCCGAGGATCTCCCGGCCACGTTGACGGATTTTTCCGTTCATCCCGTGAACCGCGCAGGCCATGCCATGGCCCGCACCCCCCTGTGGGTTGTCCACAGGAAAGACGCAACATGAATACAAGCACGACCCTGCCGAGCATCACGTTCTCCGTACTGCAACTGGCCGAACCGATCCAGCGTGCGCTGGTGGAAAAAAACTACACCCAGCCTTCGCCGATCCAGGCCAAGGCCATCCCGCATCTGCTGGAGGGCAAGGACCTGATCGGCCTGGCCCAGACCGGCACCGGCAAAACGGCGGCCTTCGCGCTGCCCATCCTCCACCGGTTGCACACCGATGGAGAGGCCCGTGTGCCCCGCCGCCCGCACGCCCTCATCCTCACCCCCACCCGAGAACTGGCGATCCAGATCGGCGAAAGCTTCACCGCCTATGGCAGACACCTCAAGCTGCGTCATGCGGTGGTCTTCGGCGGTGTCGGCCAGGGAGCCCAGGATCAGGCTTTGCGCAACGGAGTCGATATCCTCATCGCGACCCCGGGCCGGTTGCTCGATCTGGAACAACAGGGCTTGGTGCGTTTCGATGCCGTGCGCATCTTTGTCCTGGATGAAGCCGACCGCATGCTGGACATGGGTTTTGTCCACGATGTGAAGAAGGTGATGGCCAAGCTGCCGCCCAAGCGCCAGTCGTTGCTGTTTTCCGCCACCATGCCCGACGCCATCCGTGACATCGCCTCGTCCCTGTTGCACCACCCCGTGCGGGTGGAAGTGGCCCCGGTTTCCTCGACGGCCGAGCGCATCGAGCAAAAGGTCTGCCATGTGGACAAGTCGAACAAGATCCCTTTGCTGGTTCACCTGCTGCGGGAGCATCCCGAAGGTCTGGTCCTGGTGTTTTCCCGGACCAAGCACGGCTCGAACAAACTGGCCGACCAGTTGGAAAAACAGTCGATCAAGGCCGAGGTCATCCATGGCAACAAATCCCAGAACGCCCGGCAGGGTGCCCTGGCCCGTTTCAAGAGCGGGGAAGCACGGGTGCTGGTGGCCACCGACATCGCGGCCCGCGGCATCGACGTGAAAGGGATCACGTTGGTGGTGAACTTTGACATCCCGAATGAATCCGAAACCTACGTCCACCGCATCGGCCGCACGGCCCGGGCCGGGGCCGAGGGGTTGGCGGTGGCGTTTTGTGATCCGGAAGAGCGCTCCTGGTTGCGCGATATCCAGCGCCTGATCCGCAAGGAGATTCCCATCCTCGAAGGTCATCCCTTTGCCACCACCGTTCCCTTGCACATCATTCCCCCGGCACCCCCGGTGGGTCGTGGTTCCCAAGGCGGCAGGGGGCAGAGGCCGTCAGGAGGCAGAGGACGGACGACAGAGGGCGGACGCCAGCATCAAGGCGGAAGCCGCCATGGCCGCAAGGGCCAGGTGGGCCGGGCTTTCTCACACCGCGGTGGCGGTAGCGGCGGCGATTACCGTCCCTCGCGCGAAGCCTCGTCTCCGGCGCCTGCGGCGGAAAAGAGCGGTGGATTCATGGGTCGCAGTCTGCGCCAAGTATCACGCTTCATGGGCGGGCGTTGAAAGATCGGGATGGAATCTGCTCGATAAAGGGGTAGATAACATGCCTTTATGTTCCCGTGCGGAGTCGCAGTCTTGATTTTATGAATCATCAAGGCACTGCCCCCGGCCTGACAGGATGGTTGGAAGCGTGGTCGCGCCGGGATACGTTCTGGGTCATCGGCCTTGGGCTGGTGTTTTTTCTGCTTTATGCACAGACCCGGAGCTGTGCGCCGGATGACTGGGATTCGATCCAGTTCATTTTCGGCATGGATGAATTCAACCTCATGAAGCACCAGCCCCACCCGCCGGGCTATCCGCTCTATGTTGCGTCGGGTTGGTTTGTCCGGGCCTGCACGGGATGGGACAATCATGTGGCACTGACGCTGGTGTCGGCGATGGGTGGTGGGGTTTTGGTGGCGTCGATTTATGCCCTGGCCCGTCTGGTGATGCCGCGGGGTTGGGCCCTTCCCGGGACGATGGTGGTGGGGTTCACCCCGGTGTTTTGGATGTACAGCATCAAGGCGATGAGCGATGTTCCTGCTTCTTCCTTCTTTCTGGCGGTGGTGCTCTTTGCCACGGCAGCCTGGCTGCACCGACGTCCGGCTTGTCTCATTGCCGCGGCGATTCTGGCCGGCTTGGCAGGAGGATTCCGTCCCCAGAACAGCCTGGTCCTGATTTGGTTGGTTGTTCTTGCCTCCACCCGTTTCCCCAAGACTTGGCGGCTGGTGGCACCCACCATCTGGGTCCTGACCAGTCTGTGTTGGCTCATTCCCACCATGGCCATGGTGGCCCATGTGAGTGGCGGCCATTTTTGGACCACTTATTGGGAGGCCAATGGCCAGCAATTCCGCTGGCGCTTCGACAAGCCTAACATATACGCCGGGGCCGCACTGGGGCAGGATCCTTTGTTGGTATTCCGGTTGATCCGGCACGCCGGGGCCTGTTTCATCCAGGGGCTGGCCCCGTTCGGACATCCATTATTCTTCCTGCTGGCCCCCGCCATTCTGGCGGGTTGGTGGCAGGGGGTGGTTTGGTCCGGGTGCCAGCAAATGCAGGCAACACGGGGGGTGGTGTTGTTCAGCCTCCAATGGATGGTTCCCTACGCCTTGATGGTCTTCTTCTTTCTGCCCTCGGAGCAGCGTTATTACATCCCGGTCCTGGCCCCGCTCATGCTGCTGGCCGTGGCCGGTGGGTGTTTCTGGTTGTCCGGCTTTGCCCCGCGTTTCCGCTCCTGGATTTATCTGGCCCCGGTCCTGTTTGCGGCGGCCACGCTGCCTTTTGCCTGGCAAAACCACACGGAACCACCCCCGCCGATCCGTTCGATTGATTGGCTGAGTGCCCGCGTGGCACCGGCGGACCGTTCCTTAGTGGTATTTGTCCCCGGCAGCGCGGGCCGTCATTTGGAGTTCTTGAAACCGGGATTCCGGAAAGTTACCTCCAATAGTCTGTTGGAACAACTGCCGGGTCTGATCCATAAGGAGGGCATCCGGGAGATATACACGGATATCCCCGACCTGCCCCAGGCGGCTGGACGACCGGACTGGGTCCTGGTGCCCCAGGTGGAATTCCGGCGATCGCAGGTGATTCATCCCAAGCACTCCAAGAGTGTGCTCTACCGCCTTGAGGGCTGGCGCTGAGGAGAAGACAGCGACTGCGCAGAGTGGTCGATTGGTAGAGGGGCAGAACCCCGGCGATCCGGAAGCCCCGGTCGATCCGGTTTTCACGGTGAGCCCGGGATCGGGCAGAGAAACGCGGCCGGAAAAATGTCCGTTGAATGGGAAGCGCCCTGAAAACACGGGGCACTTCACATGGGCCCGGGTCAACCGGGATTGGGGCCGGACTCCGCTTGGATTCCAAGTAGTTGGGCTGCGGCCTCCCACTTGGCGGTGGCTTCTTCGAGCTTTTCCGTGACCTCGACCAATTCCCGGTTGAGGTTCATGATGTCGGTGGGATTGCTCTCCAAGCGGGCGGTGAGGGCTTTCTGCTTTTCCTCGAGAGAGGCGATTTCCTTTTCCAGCTTCTCGGCGTCGGCCTGGGCGGCCTTGCGGGCCTGCGAGCGGGCCTGGCGCTCCTCTGCCTCTTTGCGCTTCTGTTCCTTGGTCTTGAAGACGGATTTTTCCTTCACCACGACGGTGGCTTTGGCTTCTTCCGGGCGGGAATCGGTGAGTTTTTCCCCGGCCACCAGTGCGCCGCGCTCGGAGGTGGCCTTAGTTTTGTGGAGGTAGTAGTCGTAGTCCCCGGCGTAGGGGGTGAGCATTCCGGCGCTGATGTGGAGGACGGAGGTGGCCAGGGCCTTGATGAAATAGACGTCGTGGCTGATGAAAATAAGGGTGCCTTCGTATTGTTTCAGGGCGGCCACGAGGGCATCAATGCTGGCCATGTCGAGGTGGGTGGTGGGCTCGTCCAAGAGCAGGAGATTGGGGGGATCGAGGAGGATTTTGACCAGGCCGAGGCGGGATTTTTCCCCGCCGGAAAGGACGCCGGTTTTTTTGAAGACGTCATCGCCGGGGAACAGGAACGAGCCGAGGACGGTGCGGGCGGTTTGTTCGGGCACGGGGTTGGGCCGGTCCTGGACGGCCTCGAGGACGGTGTGCCTGGGGTTGAACATTTCGGCGCGGTTCTGGGCGAAGTAGCCGACTTTGACATTGTGGCCCGGGGTGATGGTGCCGGACTGCGGGGTGAGTTGGCCTCCGAGGAGTTTCAGCAGGGTGGATTTCCCTGCACCGTTGGGGCCGACGAGCACGATCCGCTGGCCGCGCTCGGCTTCGAATTCCATGCCCTGGTAGACTTTGAGGTCGCCGTAGGCGAAATGGATGCCTTCGGCTTTGATCGTGCGCTGGCCGCCACGCGGGGGCTGGGGGAATTTGATCGAGATGCGGCGCTCGGTGTCTTCCGGGGCGTCGATTTTTTCCATGCGGTCGATCTGCTTGAGCTTGCTCTGGGCTTGGGCGGCCTTGGAGGCCTTGGCGCGGAAGCGGTCGGCGAACTGCTGGAGGGCCTGGATTTCGCGTTGTTGGTTCTCGTAGGCGGCCAGGTGTTGGGCTTTGCGGGCGGCGCGTTGTTCGATGAAGTCGTCGTAGTTGCCGCGGTAGCGGTGGACCTGTTTGTTGCGGATCTCGAGGATGTTGTCGACGAGTGCGTTGAGGAAAGCGCGGTCGTGGGAAATCATGAGGATGCCGCCGGGGTAGGTCTGGAGGTAATTCTGGAACCAGCCGAGGGATTCGAGATCGAGGTGGTTGGTGGGCTCGTCGAGCATGAGGAGGTCGGGTTCCTGGACGAGGAGGCGTGCGAGGTGGGCACGCATGACCCAGCCGCCGCTGAGGGCCTTGGCCGGACGGAGAAAATCGCTCTCGCGGAAAGCCAGGCCGTTGAGGATGCGCTTGGCCTTGGGGTCGAGTTGGTAACCGCCGAGGGCGGCGTATTCCGAGACGGCGTGGTGGTAATCGTCGGATTCGGTGTCGCCGCGGGCCTCGGATTCGGCGATGAGGCGGCGGAGGCGGGCATGTTCGGGGGAGATGGCGGTGGCGAGTTCGAGAACGGTTTCCTCGCCGACCGGGGCGGTTTCCTGGGCGAGGAAGCCGAGGGTGGAGGCGCGTTCGCGGGAGATGGTGCCGGCGTCGGGGGAATTGAGGCCGAGGATCAGGGAAAAGAGGGTGGACTTGCCGGCGCCATTGGCGCCGACGAGGGCGATGCGGTCCTCGCGGTTGATCTGGAGTGTGACGTTCTCGAAGAGGACGCGTCCGCCGAAGGATTTGGAGAGTCCGGAAAGGGTGAGCATGAGCGCCTGAAGCTAGAGGGGAAAACGGCAAATGACAAAACCCAAATCCAGACGAAAGCCTGGAGGGGATGTGCCCGAAAAAAAGGGCGGAAAGGGGGCAGAGGGCGGAAAGAACCCGGGAAGGTTAGGAACCGAGGGAGCGCTCGGTGGTGTTCCGGAGGCGCTGAGCCATGACTTTCATGACCTTGATGGCGAAAAAAGGCATTTCCTGGACCCGGAACTGGAAGCGTTTTGCGGTGATGGCCTCGATTTCGCAATCGGTGCGGGCGATGGCGTTGGCCGAGCGAGGTTGGTTGTCGATCAGGGCCATTTCGCCGAAGAATTCATCCGGACCGAGGGTCTCGACGAGTTTTTCGCCGAGCATGATGTCGACGGTCCCCTTTTTGATGATGTACATGAGTTCACCGGGTTCGCCTTTTTGGAAAATGAAATCACCGGCTTTGTAGGATGTATTCGCAGCGGTTTCGGACATGGGGTGCAGGGTATGGAGCGGGTGGGGGTCAGGCAAGCGAAGAAATGGTGACAAAGCTTGCAGGTGACAAGCGGACCCGGGCGGCGGCAAGATGGGGGCATGTCACTGGAGCAATGGAAGACGGCCTACCGGCAACTGGAGCCGAGCGAGCGCAAGGAATTTGCCCGTTGGGTCTTGGAACAGGAAATGGCCGGGGGTGTCCCGGTGGTCGACACCTACCGGGTGGCGGCCCCGGCACCTGCGAAGTCCCGGGGCCCAATTGGGCGGGTGGTGGGAGTGGTTCTTTTGGCCGGTCTGGTGGCCGTGGCGATCTGGCAGGGATGGGCCTGGAACCAGCGCCAAGCAGAGGCCCGCGCCCGCATGACGGCCTCCCAGCGTGAGGCAGAAGAGGCCAAGAAACCACGTTCACCGAAAAACATGGAGTTTCTCCGCGGGCAGTTGGGCCGGGAAATCACCGTGACCGGGGTGCCTGAGTGGGCCGAAGTCGGGCAGTTGTATTTCAGCCGGGACCGCCGCGAGGGCTTGCGTTTGAACCTGATGCCCGGGGGCGTGGTGCTGTTGCAGAGTGCGGAACTGGAGGAATTGGTGCGGAACAAGGTGGGGGTCACCGTGACCGGGGTGGTTGAGAAGGCTGCGGACGGGGTGTTGGAAATACGGGTCGAGTCGCTGGGCCAATTGCGACGGGACAAATGATTGGGAGGGCGAGGACCTTGAAATCCGATGCCCGTGCTGAGATTGCCCTGCGCCACCGGGGGACATCGGTCAGGCTGCCCGTCCTTTATGAGGACCGGGAAGTCCTGGTGATCGACAAACCACCGGGCTGGATGCTGGCTCCGGCGGATTGGAAGAGCACCCGGCGCAACCTTCTGGCCGCCCTTCTGGAAGGGGTGGAGGCGGGGGCCTGGTGGGCCCGGTCGAGGGGGTTGCGATTTTTACGCCCGGTACACCGGCTCGACACCGACACCAGCGGGGTTCTGCTTTTGGCCAAATCACCCCGATCGCTGGAGATTTTTTCCAAGTTTTTTGCGCAACACCGGATGGGCAAGACCTATTGGGCGCTCAGTCGAAACCGTCCTGCCCGGGAGGAATGGGTGGCGCGGGAAGCCCTGGCCGAGGGGTTGGACCGCGAGGGCCGCATCCGGGTTGATCCTCGCCGGGGACGATCCGCCGAAACCGCGTTCCGGGTTCTGGCCCGCGAGCAGGGACTGAGTTGGATCCTCTGCCAACCGTTGACGGGGAGGACGCACCAGATCCGGGTGCATTTGGCCCATGCCGGCTGCCCGATCCTGGGGGATGTACTTTACGGAGGGGAAGCCTCACCCGCACGGGGCTGGCCCTTGGCCCTGCGGGCGGTCGAGTTGGTGTGGGAGGAACGACCGGGGCGGTCGCGCCGGGTGGAAGCTCCCGGTGGCGGTTTTTTGTCCGCATTTTACGGGGGCCATCCCCCTGTGCCTGAGGAAGCCGGAACGGGGTGATTCAGGCGCGGGCATCCATCGGGACGTAGGGGCGGATGCCCGGCCCGGTGTAAATCTGGCGCGGCCGGTGGATGGGGGTCTTGGCCAGGGCGATTTCCCGCCAATGGGCGATCCATCCGGGCATGCGTCCAATGGCGAACATGACGGTGAACATGTCGAGGGGGATGCCGATGGCGCGCATGATGATGCCGCTGTAAAAATCCACGTTAGGGTAGAGTTTGCGCTCGAGAAAGTATTCCTCGCGCAGGGCCGCCGATTCCAGCTTGAGGGCGATTTCCAGCAGGGGGTCGTTGACTCCGAGGGCTTCCAGGACGTTTTCGCACTGCTGCTTGAGGATCTTGGCCCGGGGGTCGTAGTTCTTGTAAACGCGGTGGCCGAAGCCCATGAGGCGCTTGGATTTGTCCCCCGACTTGGCCGCCTCGATGAAGCGCGTGCCGTCATCGCCGGAGTCGTGGATCTGCTGGAGCATTTCCAACACCGACTGGTTGGCGCCCCCGTGGGCCGGCCCCCAGAGGGCGCAGATCCCGGCGGCGGTGGAGGCAAAGAGGTTGGCCCCGCCGGAGGCGACCATCCGGACCGTCGAGGTGGAGCAATTCTGCTCGTGGTCGGCGTGGAGCAGAAATATGAGGTTGAGGGCTTTGTCGACTTCCGAGCGGGCGATGTGGTCGTTGTAGGGCTCGGAGAACATCATGTGAAGAAAGTTCGAGCAATAGGATAGGTTGTCCTTGGGATAGATGAAGGGCTTGTCCATCTTCATCCGGTAGGACATGGCGGCCAGGGTGCGGACCTTGGAGATGAGGATGGTGGCGGCCTGGTCGAAGTGGCCCAGCTCGCGGTCGCGGTCGTTGCTGGCCATGCGGGGGTAGAAGCAGCCGAGGGAATTGACCATGGCCGAAAGCATGGCCATGGGGTGGGAAGAGGAGGGGAAGCCGCTGAAATGGCCGAGCATGCTCTGGTGGATGGAGGCGTTTCCGAGGATGAGCTTGCGGAAGTTGCGCAGGGCGGCGGCATCGGGCAGGTCCCCGTAGATCACCAGGTAGGCGGTCTCGATGAAATTGGAATGGGCGGCCAGTTCCTCGATGGGGTAGCCGCTGTAGCGGAGGATGCCGGTTTCGCCGTCGATGAAGGTGATGTTGCTGGTGCAGGAACCGGTGTTGCCGTAGCCGTCATCGTAACAGATGTATCCGGTTTCCGCGCGCAGCTTGCGGATGTCGATGGCTTTTTCGTTTTCCGTCCCGGTGATGACGGGGAAGGAATGGGGTTTTCCGTCCAGGATGATTTGGGCCTCTTTGTCCATGCTCAACGAGTAGCATAAGGCGGGCCTGATGGGAGGGAAAGGTGGGAAACTCTGAAATCGGGGCGGTGCTCCCGCATCCGGGGGATTTTCAGCGCTTGGCGCGTGGGGTCGGACGTTTGCGCGGCGCTGTCTTCTTTTTTGCCGGGAGGCGGGCTGTCTTTTTTCCCGCTGCAGGCCGGGGGGCTTTGGCCGCAGGGCCGGGCCGCTTGCGGGCTTTTGTGGTTGGAATGGCGGTAGTGGGAGTGGGGGTGGGGGTGGGTGCGGAGCTGGCCGCGGGTTTGGTTTGAACGGCCTGGCGTTTGCGGTCCAAAGCGGCCTGCCACTCCTGCTCCTGTTCCGGGGTGGGCAGATAGATGTAGGTTCCGCAGTTGTCACACACGCAGAGATCGTCCCGGTGGCTCAAAGAAGTGCGCTGGCCGATGGGTACGGAGATGAAGCAACTGCGGCAAACCCACTCCCGAACCGGAGCCGTGCTGCAGCGACCGCGCGCGCGCAAGCGGTCGTGGTGGGCCAGGATGAAGGGGGCGACCTTGGGACGTTCCGCAGTCAGTAGTTCCTGTAGTCGGGCACGCCGAACCGTCCGGGGGCCGAGCAATTTGAGTTCGTCTTCCCACTCATTCAGATGAATGAGTGCCTGCATGACTTCGCGGGCATCAAAAACCGACACAACACACCATGTTAGGAAGCCTCCCATTTATTGTCAATTCATATCATCAAAATCGCAATCGTGCGTCGGCGACGAACTCCGCTGGACAGGGCCGGGTGGGCCGCCTAATTTTGCCAGCCTATGATCGATATCCGCCTCATCCGCGAAAAAGCCGACTGGGTCAAAGAACGGTTGGCCAGCCGAGCGCCTGGCACCGAGGCCCCGGTGGATGAGATTGCCGCGCTCGATGCCCGCCGCCGCACGGTCATCGCCGAGGTAGAGGCCCAGAAAAGCGAACGCAACCGGATCAGCAAAGAAGTGGGGGGCCGGAAGGCCCGGGGGGAATCCGCCGAGGATCTGCTGGCCGGGATGAAGGAGAAGTCCGACCGGATCGCGGCTCTCGACGCCGAGCTTGCCGGGCTGGAAGCCGCCCAGAACGAGATCCTCCTGCGGTTGCCCAATCTGCCCCATCCCGCCTGCCCGGTTGGGGCGGACGCCTCGGCCAATCCGGTGGTCCACAGCCATGGGCAGAAACCCGAGTGGTCGTTCAAGCCGAAGGAATTGGTCGAAATCGCCGAGGCCCGGGGTTTGGCCGATTTCGAACGTGCGGCGAAAATTTCCGGCAGCGGTTATTATGTCTTGCGTGGGGCCGGGGCGCGGCTCCAACGGTCCCTGATCCAGTTCATGCTTGATCTGCACACCCGCGAGCATGGTTACACGGAAATCGCCCCCCCGGTTCTGGTGCGGGAGGCCTGCATGGTCGGCACGAACCAATTGCCCAAATTCCGCGAGGACATGTACCACCTCGAGGGTGAGGACCTCTTCCTGGCTCCCACTGCCGAAGTGCCCGTGACCAACCTGCACCGGGAGGAATTGTTGAAAGCGGAGGAACTTCCCATCAGCTACGCCGCCCATACCCCGTGCTTCCGGCGCGAGGCGGGCAAGGAGAGCCGGGGCATGCTCCGGGTGCACCAGTTCGACAAGATCGAACTGGTCAAGATTGTCCGTCCCGAAGATTCTTACGCCGAACTGGAGAAACTCAGGGGCCATGCCCAGCGCGTTCTGGAATTGCTCGGGTTGCACTACCGCGCGATCGAACTCTGCACCGGGGACATCGGATTCGGCGCGGCCAAGTGCTACGATCTGGAAGTTTGGGCGCCCGGTGCCGGGGCCTATCTGGAGGTGTCCTCCTGCAGCAACTTCGAGGACTTCCAGGCCCGCCGCATGGGTCTGCGTTTCAAGGATGGGGATGGAAAGAACAGACTGTGCCACACCCTCAACGGTTCCGGCGTGGCGCTGCCCCGGTTGTTCATCGCGCTGGTGGAAACCCACCAACAGGCCGATGGTTCGGTCCGCATACCCGAGGCGCTCCGCCCTTACTACGGCGCTGAATTTGTTTGATTGCCCGGGTTAACGGGCACCCCGGCGGCGGGCGCGTCGGTTTCTGCCTGGGCCGGTTCGACGGGTAGCGCCCGCGGTGCCGGAGCGGGTTCCGGAGCGGTGTTTTGGGGCATAGCATCCGGAGGTGTTGCCGGCGGCGCGCCCTCGGGTTTTTTTTCTTGGGCCGGATCACGGACGGCCGGAGCGGCGGGGGGGATCTTATCCCATCCGGGAATGGAGGCGTAGCCGAGGAAACGTCCTTCACTGTCGGCGCGGGGCAGTTGGAAATCGAACACGCTCACCCCGTCGCGAGATTTGCCGGCGTAGCGGCGTCCGCTGCTGGCCCCGAACATCACCCTGCGGCCATCCGCCTTCAATCTTCCCAGGTACAGCATCACATGGGTCACCGGAGGATCGCGGTCGACGACATAGGTGCCGCTCCAGAAAAGCAGGTCGCCGGGTTTGAGGTTTTGGAATTCGAAACTGTCCGGATTGAGGCTGGCCACGGCGTGGAAGCGGCTTTCGATCCAAGCCCAGCGATAAAGGGTGTTGGCCTGGCGGGGGACGTTCTTGATTCCCGCGCTGAGCAGGAGGTGGTGGATGGTGCCCGAGCAATCCATCCCGCCTTTGGCCGGGTCGGCGGACCCGTAGGTGTAACGCAGCCCCATCCGGGTCAGGACCAGGGAACGCTCAACCAGGCTTTTGACCGGTGCGGGGTAGCTTTCGTAGTCCTTGAGTTCTTCGGGGGAAATCGTGGCCACCCGTTCATCCTGGGCCGAGAGTAAAGGGGCGGCGGCCCAGAGCAGAAGGAAGGCGGGCCAGAATTTCATCCCTGCAAGATGGACGCAAATGTCCGCCGGGGCAATGGCATCGGGCTTCGATATTGACGCCCGGGCGGGGCGGGCGTTTCAATGTTTCCATGCACCCGTTTCTTTCCCTCCTCGAGCCCGCGGTCCAAGAAGGCAAATTGCTGGCCTCCAGCCGCCAGAACCTCCTGTCCTACCTGGAAAAGTCCACCGGGGAGGATTGGGAAATCGCCAGCCTGCGCGAACTGGTCGAGGGCGGGCAATGGACCGAACTCAACGACCGCTTCTACCAGGTTCTGAAGTTCGGCACCGGTGGGTTGCGCGGACGCACCATGGGCCGTGTGGTCACCACGGCGGAACGCGGTTCCTCCACCGGCGGTGCACCCGACCATCCCGCGGTTGGCACCAACACCATGAACGGCTTCAGCATCAGCCGCGCCACCCAGGGCATGGTCCGCTACCTGGCCCGCCAGTTCCCCGGTGAGTGTCCCAAAGTGGTTGTCTCGCACGACACCCGCTACTTCTCCCGCTCTTTCGCCGAACAAGTGGCCGGGATCGTCGCCCGCATGGGTGGCACGGCGTTCCTTTTTGAGGCCGAACGGTCGACCCCCGAGCTGTCCTTCGCCGTCCGTCATCTGGGGGCGCACGCCGGCATCATGCTAACGGCCAGCCACAATCCGCCGCACGACAATGGATTCAAGGCCTATTACCGTGACGGGGGCCAGTTGGTAGAGCCCCAAGCCTCCGCGATCATTGCCGAAGTCCTGGCGGTGCCCTCGGCCAAGGTCGAACCCGCCGCCGTCCCCGGACAGGTGGTCTCCATCGGGGCCGAAGTCGACCAGGCCTATCTGGCCGCGCTGGCCACACTCGTCCTCGACCCCGCGGTGGTGCGTGGCCAGTCCGGCAAGCTGAAGATCGTCTTCACCCCGATCCACGGGACCGGAATCCAGAGCGTGCCCAAAATCCTCACGGCTTTTTCCATCACCCACTCCGTGGTCGCCGCCCAGGCCGCGCCGGACGGCGGATTTCCGACGGTGAAATCACCCAATCCCGAAAATGCCGAGGCCCTGGCCTTGGCCATCGAGCAGGGACGGCGCGAACAGGCCGACTTCATCGCCGGAACCGACCCGGATGCCGACCGCATGGGCGTGGCTGTCCGTGACGCGGCCGGGGAATTCCAGATCCTCACCGGCAACATGATCGGCTCGATCCTGGCCGCCTACCGCATCGACCGCCTCTTCGAACAGGGTGTCCTGACCCCGGCCAATGCCGCCCGCGCCACCCTGATCAAGACCTTTGTCACGACCGATCTCCAGGCCGCCATCGCCCGCAAACACGGGCTCAAATGCGTCGACACCCTAACCGGATTCAAATACATCGGGGAAAAGCTCAAGGACTACGAGGAACAGGCGGGGGGACGGGGGCCGGCCGGCTTCGAGGCCTGGCGCCAGACCCTCCTGGAGAAGAGCACGTTCTTCGTTTTTGGTGGAGAGGAAAGTTATGGCTATTCCGGGGGCGACGCCGTGCGCGACAAGGACGCCAACGCCGCCGTGCTCATGTTCGCCGAAGCCGCCGCCTGGGCCAAGTCCAAGGGCATGACCCTGATCGACTACCTGGACGGCCTCTACCTCCAATACGGGCTTTACCTGGAAAAATTGGGCACCCTCACTTTCGAGGGGGCCGAGGGCGCGGCCCGGATCGGGAAGCTCCTCCAGGGCTACCGTGAGGACGCCCCCCGGACCTGGGGCGGACGGGCGGTGGAAAAGGTACAGAATTTCAGCGCCGAGGACATCTTCGATGTCGACGGCAAGAAGATCCCGAAGGAACTGATGTTCATGTTCCACTTGGCGGGCGGGTTCCGGGTGGCGGTGCGCGGGTCCGGCACCGAACCCAAGATCAAATACTACTTCTTCGGCCGTTCCGATGTGTCCGACCGCGGGGCACTGCCCGCGGCCCGGGCCGCACTCCGCCAAACCCTCGACGACCTCTGGGAGGAAACCCAGCGGGACGTGAAAGTACGGGTGGAGTAAGCGCAGACCGTTCTTGCGGTGGGAGCCCCGCAGGCTAAGGCTGGGGCATGGAAACGTTGACCCTTGCCGAGTTGTTGGAGGAATTGAAGGAAAACCCCGCCGGGGCGGAGGACGCCATCGCCGTCCAACTGGCCGCCATCCGGCCGGGCCGCACCGCGGCGGGCAAGCCCTTCTTTGATTTGGAAGTCGCCGACGCCACCCACAAGGCCAAGCTCAAGATCTGGTCGGACAGCCCGGCCTACGAATTTCTCCAACGGGCCAAAGAAGGGGAGCTGTGTGAGTTGGAGGGCAAATTCTACACCAACGATTACGGTCTCAACGTCAACCAGCCCGGGTTGATCCGTCTTTCGGAGAGCGAGGCCGAGGTCTTCCTGGCCGGACCGGCGGAACGGCGCGGCAAGCTGGAGGAGGACTGGGCCTTGTTCCAGGACACCTTCCAAAATTTGGCTGATGCGCGTCTGAAGGCGGTGGCCTGTCTGGCCCTGGAACAATACGAAAAAAAATGGAAACGCGCCGCCGCCGCCCGGAGCTACCACCACGCCCGCCGCGGCGGATTGTTGGAGCACACCGCGCAGATGTTGCGTTGTGCCCGCGCCCTGGCCCCGCTTTACACCGAGGTCACCCCCGATCTGCTTTACTGCGGCGTGCTTTTCCACGACGTCGGCAAGCTCTGGGAGAACGATTATCCCGAGCGGGGGTTCACCACCCAGCCCACCCGCAAGGGCGAACTGATCGGACACATCACCATCGGCGTCGAGGTGGTGAACAAGCTCTGGCATGAAGCGGCCCAGAAAGATCCGGAGACCTTCGCCGCCACGGTTTCGCCCGCCCCCGACCTGGTCCGCGACCATTTGCTCCACCTGATTGTTTCACACCACGGCGAATTGGAATTCGGCTCGCCCGTCGTGCCCAAGACGCCCGAGGGTTGGCTGCTGCACCACATCGACAACATCGATGCCAAGATCGAGATGCTGCGCGGGGCCTATGCGGACCAGGGTGAAGTCGTGCCCGGACTGGTGGAAGCGAAGCGCCCGCTTGGCGGATTGCTGGCCCTGCCTTTGCGCGGTCCGCGTTGAAATCTGGACCCGGGGTCAGACGAGATCGAGGATGGTAACTTCCGGTCGGCAATTGAAACGCAGACCATGGAGGTTGCCCACGCCGCGTGTGGTGTAGATCATCCGGTCCCGCCAGGGGTTCAGACCCGAGGTGTAGGTTTTGTCCGCGATGGGGGCGAAGGGAGCACCCAAGAGCGGCAGACGGCATTGCCCGCCATGGCTGTGGCCGCAGGTCATCAGGTTCCAGCGGTGTTTCTCGAGGAGTGACTTGCTGTCCGGGTTGTGGGCCAGCACGAGCCGGGGCAGTCCGCGGTCGCTCGTCGGGAAGGCCTTCTCAGGCAGGCATTGGCCCGACCAGAGATCGCCCAGGCCGATGATCTCAAAGGCCTGTTCCTCATGTTTCCATTCGAGGTGGTCGTTGTGCAGCAGCGGGAGCAAGCAGTCGCTGAGGAATCGCCGCAGCCTGCCGGTGCGCGGTTTTTGGGTCGTTTGGTGCACGTTCCCGTCATGGTTGCCCAGGCAGCAGAGGCAGGCAACTTCGTCGGAAAGGCGTTGCAGCACGGCCCGGTAGTGATCCGGTTGGTAGAGGTGGCCGGTGATGAAATCCCCGGCCAACAGGGCCAGATCCGGTTTTTCCGCCAGTCCGAGGTCGATGGCGCGGGCAATCAAGTCCAGGGGGACCACGCTGGAAAAGTGGAAGTCGGACATCAACAAGAGGCGGAAGGGCCGATTGGGCGGGGTGGGGAAAAAGGCCACTTGTTGCCGGGTCAGCTCCAGCCAATCGGATTCCAGCCACCGGCTGTAGGCCAGGGTGCCCGCGCCCACCGACCCGAGTGCGAGCGAACGGAGGAAGGTTCTACGGGAAAGAGCGGGTGCGACGCGCAGGGCCATGGGCGGTGCCCCCATGGTGGGAGTTCCATCGGCGATGGCGATAAAAAAACCGCCGTCGGCGGACCGACGGCGGTTTGAGTTGATGGAACGTAGTGTGGATTAATCGTTCATTTCGGTCAGGCCTTTGCGGCGGGCGTTGATCGCCAGCTTTTTGGCCTTGTCATCGCCGTAGCGGGTGACCGAGAACGCTTTTTTGCGCACGGCGCCGGGTTCCGGGCTCCAAGTGGCCTGCCAGAACTTGTATTTGCGGCCGCGGACTTCTTTGACCAGCTTGGTCACGCCCACGATGCCGGTCTTGTTCGAGCGGCGTTCGATCTGGGCGAACTCTTTGCGGGACATGTGGGGGTGGGCCTTGACCAGCTTCTGGTAAGAGGCCTTGGCCCGGACCAGCGCGGTGGCTTTGCCGCCGTTTTTCTTGTCGGAGAAGAATGCCGAGTAGCGTTTGCCATGCCGGGTCAGGCGCACAAACCAGCCGTGGTTGTGTTTCTCAGGCTGGTCGATGCGGGAGATACCCGCCATGCTCGGATTCCGTTTCTTGCGTGTTTTTTTGGTTGCCATAAAGTTTATAGTCAGTCTAGCCCGTGATTGCCGTTTGACAAATCAATTGTTGTGCGGGGTTTGTCAATGACTGGTTGTTTGCTCCTGCGTTGGTTGTTAGCTTTCTCCATCGGCCTGTTGAGCTAAAGAAGAATCCGCATCGCCATGGCCAGTACAGGCTTTTCGCATTGCATAATGCAAGAGTCCGGGCCACTGGAGGCCTTTCCCGGCGGACCGGGGGCCATATTCCGGGCTTGCGCGGGGCCGGGGCACGTCTAGACCGGGGGAATGATCCAAGAATACCTTCCGGTCCTGATCCAGTTGGCCTTCGCCCTCGCCATCGCCGTGGGGGGCATTGTGACCTCGATCCTGCTGGGCAAGCGGGCCCGCGATTCCAAGGCCAAGGCGACCGCCTATGAGTGCGGCAAGGACCCGATCGGCCCCAGCGCCAGCCGTTTTTCGGTCAAATTCTACCTCGTGGCCATGATTTTCATCCTCTTCGACATCGAGGTGATCTTCATGTACCCGTGGGCGGTCGCGTTCCGCGAACTGTTGGGTGGCATTGGCATGACCGCTTTCTGGTCCATGGCCGCTTTCATCCTGGTTCTCGAAGTGGGCCATCTCTACGCTTACAAGAAGGGCGTGTTTGACTGGAACAAGAGCGCCTGAGGCACCTTCCGGGCGGATGTCGCATCCCCTGTCCACCCTACCCCGCCTGCTCGCTGACCGTATCGCTTCCGACGGTCCATTGCCTTTCTCCGCTTTCATGGAGATGGCGCTGTACGACCCCGAATGCGGGTATTACAGCGACCCCGGCCGGCTGATCGGGCGGCGCGGGGACTTTTACACCAGCGTTTCGGTGGGTCCCCTGTTTGGCCGTCTTCTGGCGGATTTTGCCGCCGGGGTCTGGGAGGCCCTCGGACGACCGGGAAGCTGGACGGTGGCCGAACAGGGGGCGCACGATGGTTCCCTCTCCCGTGATGTTCTGGCTGCTTTGCACGAACATCATCCCGCGGCGGCGGCGGCTGCCTCTTGGTGCCTGGTCGAGCCCCGGTCCGCTTGGCGCGGGCGTCAACAAGCCGTCCTGCAAGCGCTTCTGCCTTCCGACCGGATCCAATGGGTGGCCCGCCCGGGGGAACTTCCCCCCGATACCGCCCTTTTTTACTCCAACGAATTGGTCGACGCCCTGCCGGTCGACCGGGTGTGTTTCCGTGGGGGGGAATGGCGGGAATTACGGGTTGCTGCTCCCGGGGGAGGGGAACGCTTCGACTGGGTGTCGGTGGCGGCCCCGCCCAGTCTGCAAGCGGCCATCGCCCGCGCCGGCCTGCCTGCGGTGGAGGGATGGGTGGGCGAAGTGCGTACCGTGGCCGAAGCCTGGGCCATGGAGCTTTATGCCACCCTGGGGGACGGGGTGATCCTGACCCTGGACTATGGGGATCTCGCCGAGGGTTTGTATGGAGGGGCGAAGCCCGAGGGCACCTTGCGGGCTTTTGCCGGGCATCATCAAGTGGCGGAAGTCCTGGCCGATCCCGGACGGCAGGACCTGACCGCGGATGTGGATTTTTCCCTCTTGATGGAATGGGGTAACGCGCAGGGCTGGCGCACCCGGGGATTTCTCGACCAGAACCGGTTCCTCACCGGGTTGGCCGCTCGGCCGGGGGGGTGGTTGGCGGTCCAAGAAGCGAATCCCGACCCGGCGGCCCTGCGCCAGTTCCACACCCTGACCCACCCGGGGCTCATGGGTGCGGTGTTCAAAGCCCTGGTCCAGACAAAGGGCCGTGTGCGGTCTGCCGCGGTGGATCTGCCCGGGATGGCCTTCGCCCGGCCGCTTGACGGAGTCCGGTCATGATCGTTGTCACCGACCACGCCTGCCTGGGCTATGAAACCCCCGGCCACCCTGAACGACCGCAGCGCGTCGGGGCCACCGTCCGCCATCTCCAGATGCAGGTCGAAGTCGACATTGTCTGGGATCATCCCGCACCGGTCGATGATGCCATTCTTTTGCGGGCCCACACCGCGGCCCACCTGCGGCGGCTTTGGGAGCCGGTCGATTTCGACCCCGACACCGCGGCCCACCCGGACATTGCTGGCCATGCCCGTCGTTCCGTAGGGGGGGCATTGCGTGCCTTGGATCGTGTGCTGGAGGGTGGCCGGGCCTTCAGCCTGATGCGTCCGCCCGGACACCATGCCACCGCCAACCAGGCCATGGGCTTTTGCTACCTCAACCAAGCTGCGGTCACCGCCCTGGAGGCCCGGGAGCGGGGCGTTGGGACCGTGGCGGTCTTCGACTTCGATGTCCACCACGGCAATGGCACCGAGGACATCCTGCGCGGCCGTGAAGGAATCTGGTTTGCCTCGGTCCATGAACATCCCTGCTACCCGGGAACCGGAGCGGAGAGTGGCGGGAACATCTTCAATTATCCTCTCCCGCCCCGGACACCGGCGGGCGAGTATGTCGCGGTCTTGCGCCGGGCCCTCGAACGGTTGCTGGAGCAGAAACCCGGGTTGCTGGTGGTCTCGGCGGGTTTTGATGCCGCCAAGACGGATCCCCTGGCCCAACAGGAATTGGGGGAGAAGGATTTCGAGGAAATCGGCCGCATGCTGCGGGGCAGCGGCGTGCCCTGCGTCAGTGTGCTGGAGGGTGGCTACAGCACCCGTCTGCCGGATTACATCCTGGCCTATCTGTTGGGAATCGATGGAGGTTAGGTTTTGCGCGGACAGGCTAAAACGCATCTGCCGCTCGTTCTTCATCCCTACATTTCAGACGGAACGAGCACGAGAACGATTGGCAGATGAAACAGAAACCGCTTTTAGAAGTGCCCCAAATCAGACAAGTATAAGGCGTCGACCCCATGCGCCCGTACAGGTTCCCTTTTCGATGAATTGGAATGGATGGAGCGCAGGCATCCTGCCTGCATCGGCGGGCATCTTGCCCGGCGTGGTTCGATTTTTTTTGAAAATGACCGGGCGGGACGCCCGCTTGAGCAGGCAGGATGCCTGCGCTCCGTAAATCCAAAGGCAGGGGGATCAGCGGGACAGGAAGGCCTTGGCGGCTTCGAGGGCGGCGGGGAGGGCTTCGGGGTTGGTGCCGCCGCCTTGGGCCAGGTCGGGTTTGCCGCCGCCTTTGCCGCCCACCACGGGGGCGATTTCTTTGATGATCGCTCCGGCGTTGAACCGATGACTTAGCTGCTTATCCACGGAGGCAAGAAGAGACACTTTTCCATTAAAGGTGCTACCCAAAACAATGACGCTAACTTGTAAAGGTTGTTTGCGTAAGGCGTTTGCAACAGTAGCGAGATGCTCGCTTTCTAGTTCACCTAGATTGAGAATCAATCTGGTGAAGTTTTCTTCGCCTTTGATTGCTTCGCGTTGGGCCAGCCAGCCTTTCATCTCCAACTGAATCCACTGATTGACGCCTTCGAGGCGGGCTTTTTGCGCTTCCTTGATGTGTGCCAAGTGAAGCTGCTTCAGCTCCGCCATGTATTGCTGATTCTGAACCAACTTGTTCCAAGCCTCAGCAGGGGTATCCGTATTCTTAATGCTCTTGAGCACTCTGTACGAATTTACCGGGAGGCTATTGATGATTGTCTTCCATTCAGAATGAAGGGGTTTGTCTTTATCCTGAAGTATCGGAATGAGGCTGGTGCCGCATGCTGCCTCGATGCGTCTAACGCCGGCAGCGATGGCGCCCTCGCTGACAATGCGAAAGACGCCGATCTTTCCGGTCTGCTTCACGTGGGTGCCGGCGCAGAGTTCCTTCGAGAAGCCGCCGATGTCGACGACTCGGACGGTTTCGCCGTATTTATCGCCGAAGAACTGCATGATCGAGCTGTCGCCTTTGACCTCGGCGTAGGGGCGTTCCTGCCACTTCACGGTAACGTTGGCGGCGATCTTCTCGTTGACCATCGCTTCCACTTTCTGGAGTTCCTCGGGCTTCACTGCTTCGAGGTGCGAGAAGTCGAAGCGAAGGCGGTCGGGGCCGACGTAGGAACCCTTCTGGCCCACGGTGGTGCCGAGGACTTCACGCAGGGCCCAGTGGAGGAGGTGGGTGGCGCTGTGGTGGGCTTCGATGAGGGCGCGGCGTTCGAGGTTGAGGACAGCTTTGGCCGGGAGGGAAAGCTCGTCGAGCAGGGCCACGTCTTCCGTGATGTGGGCCACGCCGCGACCGGCTTTTTTGGTGTCGAGGATCTCGAGGCGGTGACCGCCGAATTCCAACCAGCCGGTGTCGCCGACTTGGCCGCCCATCTCGGCGTAGAACGGGGTGGGGGAGAAGTAGAGGCGGGCCTTGACCGTGTCGTCTGCGGTTTTGCCGAATTCGATCTTGTAAGTGGCCAGTTCGACCTGGGCTTCGGTGGTATCGTAGCCGACGAATTGGACAGCAGGGATGGAATCGTCGGTGTCGGCGACATCGATGATTTCTTTTTTCTGGGCGGCTTGGGAGCGTTCCTTCTGCTCCTGCATGAGTTTTTCAAAACCGGAAGTGTCGACGGTGAGGCCACGCTCGCGAGCCATGAGTTCGGTCATGTCGAGCGGGAAGCCGTAGGTGTCGTAGAGCTTGAAGGCGATGTCACCGGGGATGGTGGATTGCGGGAGCGCAGGCGTCCCGCCTGCTCCGGCGGGCGTCTCGCCCGGCGGGGTTTTCCCAGGTTCCGAAACAGGGCTTCGGCTGGAAGCCGAAGCCGACAGGCGGGACGCCTGCGCTCCGGTCGGAAGGTACAGCCAAGGGTAATCCGGGACCGTTTTGGTCAATCCGGCCTTTTCTGGGTTGTCGGCAATGTAGTTGACGACTTCGGCAAGTTCTTCGTCCGATTTCATCAGGCGGTCAAAGGATTCCTTCTGCCAGACGATACCGCTGGTTCCGGCCAGCTTGTTGATTTCCTTGGCGGTGAAAGACTTGATGGAATGAAGGAGGTCGCCGAGCGTTGGGAAAACGAGGTTGTTCGTTTCGTCGTGTCCGCTGGGCTGGGGTTGGAAGAGGATGTGGACGTGGTCCGGCATGACGCAGGCCGCAAGAAGCAAGTAGCGGGTGCCATCGAAGTGGCGAACGGCGTTGAGGACGATGTCCCGGGCTTGATCTGGAAGGGGAGAGCGGTCGACGGTGGCAAAGGTGACGTGGTAGATGCCGTAAGGCTGTTCGTAATGGGGGAGGCGGCGTTTGGAATAGCGGGTGGCTGAAAGGGAGGGGGAAGGCTCGGGCTGGATGCCCGAGGCAGCAGGCGGGACGCCTGCGCTCCTTCGATCCGAAACTGAGAGGAACTCGTTGAATAGGGCGATGCCGTTGTCGAGGGTGCGGTTGAAACTTTCCTCCTCCGCCTTGAGGACTTTTTCAATGGTGGCCTGGTTCTTCTTCAACTCGGGGAAGACGGGGCTGAGTTGGTCGACGACGGTCGGGACGAGTCTGTAGAAGAAGGGTTCGCGGATATCCAACGCACGGGACCAGAGGATGGCGCGGCGGAGGATGCGGCGGAGGACGTAGTTGCGGCCGTTGTTGCCGGGGAGGATGCCGTCGGCGGCGGAGAGGCTGAGGGTGCGGATGTGGTCGGCGATGACGCGGAAGGCCACATCCTGGCGCTCTTGGTCACTGAGACCGACCACGCCCTGTTTAGGGAGGGTGGAGGTGTATTTCTTTCCGCTGAGGTCTTCCAGTTTGCGGAAAATGGGCGAGAACACATCGGTCTCGTAATTCGAGATGGTGCCGGTGAAGTCGGTGAAGTTTTTCGTGCACTGGAGGATCGAGCAAACGCGTTCGAAACCCATGCCGGTATCGACGTGTTTGGCCGGGAGGGGGCGGAAGGTGCCGTCGGCGTTGGCGTTGAATTGGATGAAAACCAGGTTCCAGATTTCCATGCAGCGGGCATCGCTGCTGTTGACCAGGGTCGCGCCGCGCTTTTCCAGTTCAAGGGTGCGGGGCTCGGGGGTGAGGTCGACGTGGATTTCCGAGCAGGGGCCGCAGGGGCCGGTTTCGCCCATCATCCAGAAGTTGTCTTTTTTGTTTCCGTTGACGATGTGGACCTTGGGGTCGAGGCCGGCCTTGGTGAAGAGGGCGGCCCAGAGGTCGTAGGCTTCCTGGTCGAAGTCGGCGGGGTCGCCTTTGCTTTTGTCCGGGCTGTAAACGGTGGCGTAGAGGCGCTGGGGCGGGAATTTCCAGCGGTCGACCACGAGCTCCCAGGCCCAGGTGATGGCTTCTTTTTTGAAGTAGTCGCCGAACGACCAGTTGCCGAGCATTTCGAAGAGGGTGTGGTGGTAGGTGTCGAGGCCGACGTCTTCGAGGTCGTTGTGTTTGCCGCCGGCGCGGATGCACTTCTGGGTGTCGGCGGCGCGGGGAGGGGAATAGGGGCAGGGGGTTTCGTTCAGGAAGATGGGGACGAACTGGTTCATCCCGGCATTGGTGAAGAGGAGACCGGGGGATTCGGGCAGGAGGGAGGAGGAAGGGACGATGGTGTGTCCCTTTTCGCGGAAGAAATCGAGGTAGCTTTGACGGATCTGGGCCGAGGTCATAAAGCGGCAGAGATTACCCACAGAGGACACAGAGGGCACGGAGATTTTTTCGATCGGCAAGGCGGACCCAACCCATGGGCGAAGCTCAAAGAAGTGTGCCGCGCAAGATCCAGAAAGCGGTGTAGAAGTAGATGATCAAGCCGGTGACGTCGACCAGGGTGGCGACGAAAGGGGCGGAGGAGGTGGCGGGGTCGACGCCGAAACGGCGGAGGACGAGCGGGAGCATGGAGCCCGCGAGGGTGCCCCAAAGAACCACACCGATGAGGGAAAGGGAAACGGTGATGGCAACCAAGAGCCAGTGTTCGCCGTAAATGGGGGAAAATTGGCTCCACAGCGTGATGCGAAGGAATCCGATGCCTCCCAGGATGGTTCCCAGTGCCAGGCCAGCTGCGATCTCACGGCGCATGATGCGCCACCAATCGCGAAGCGTGACCTCGCCGAGGGCGAGAGCCCGGATGATCAGGGTGGAGGCTTGTGATCCGGAGTTGCCCCCACTGGAGATGATCAGTGGAACGAAGAGCGCCAACACAACGGCCTTTGCTATTTCTTCATCGAAGTAACCCATGGCGGTGGCGGTGAGCATTTCTCCCAGGAAGAGAACCACGAGCCAGCCGGCACGTTTGCGGATCATGGGGATAAACCCGATGTCCATATAGGGGGCTTCAAGAGCTTCGCTGCCCCCCATCTTTTGGATGTCACGGGTGGCGCGTTTTTCGGCCATCTCGAGCACGTCATCGATGGTGACGATCCCGATCATTTTGCCCCCGGAGTCCGTGACGGGAAGCGCATAAAGGCCGTGGGTCTGGAAAAGAGAGATGGCGGTTTCGCGGTCATCCCCGGCAAACAGACTGAGGCGGTGGGGTTCGATCAGGTCGCGCACCCGGGTGTCCAAGGGGGCGAGCAGGAGTTTACGGGTCTGCACGTCGTCGATCAGACGGCCGCTTTCGTCGAGCACATAGATAACACTGAGCGTTTCCTTGTCTTGTCCGCGGATGCGGATGTGGTTGAGGGTTTCTTGGACGGTCCAATCGGGGTGGGCCGAGACATAGTCCGGGGTGGTCAGGCGGCCGACACTGCCTTCGGGGTAGCCGAGAAGGGAAAGGGTGACTTTCCGCTCCTCGGGAGAAAGAAGTGCGATCAGTTTTTTGGAGGCCTCGGCGGGGAGTTCTTCCAAGAGCAGCGTGCGGTCGTCCGGGGACATGCCGTTGAGGATATCCGCGACCTGGTCCTGGCGGAGGGAGTCCAGCAGGTATCGTTGGTCGTCGAATTCCAGGAAATCAAACGTGTGGGCCGCCAGTTCCCTCGGCAGAATGCGGAAGACGACCGCCTGGTCATCCGGGGGCAGGTCCGTGATGAGGGCGGCAAGATCGGCGGGCGGCCATTCCTGAAAGACATGGCGCAGGGCGGTGAAGTTTTTTTGCCCGATCAGTTCGTGGATTTCATCACGAACGAGAGCACCGATTTTAAGCGGGATATCCATGGGCCGGTTGAAGGTGAAGGAATCGTTTCAGCAGGACAAGGATGATGAAAAAAAAGCCGGAACCCTTGTGGGGTTCCGGCTTGGTGGCAAGATGACTCAGTCTTCTTTGACCGGTTCGGGGTCGCCGGTGGGGATGGCGGCGTCGGGGGACTCTTCTTTGAGTTTGGCCCAGACGTCCTTCTCCACTTTGGCGTAGAGGTCGGCGTTCTTCTTGAGTTCTTCTTTCGCGGCATCGCGGCCCTGGCCGATCATCGCTCCGGCGTAGGAAAGCCAGGCGCCCTTTTTCTCGACCACGTTCTTCTCGATGGCGAGATCGAGGAGGGCTCCGGTTTTGGAGATGCCTTCGTCGAACATGATGTCGAACTCGGTTTCGGTGAAGGGCGGGGCGACCTTGTTCTTGACCATCTTGACGCGGGTGCGGTTGCCGAGGACCGTGCCGTCCGGGGCCTTGATGGCGCCGATGCGGCGGATGTCGACGCGGACCGAGGCGTAGAACTTGAGGGCTTTGCCGCCGGGGGTGGTTTCCGGACTGCCGAACATGACGCCGATCTTTTCCCGGATCTGGTTGGTGAAGACGCAGACCGTCTTGGCCTTCGAGATCATGGAGGTGAGTTTGCGCATGGCCTGGCTCATCAGGCGGGCCTGCGAACCGACCACGGCGTCGCCCATCTGTCCGTCCAGTTCGTTCTTGGTGACGAGCGCGGCGACGGAGTCGAGGACGACGACATCGAGGGCGTTGGAGCGGATGAGGGTTTCGGCGATGGTGAGGGCTTCTTCACCGGAGCCGGGCTGGGAGACGAGGAGTTCGTCCATCTTGACCCCGAGCTTGCGCGCATAGCGGGGGTCAAGGGCGTGTTCGACGTCGATGAAGGCCGCGGTGCCGCCCATCTTCTGGGCCTGGGCGATGAGGGTCAGGGTGAGGGTGGTTTTCCCGGAGGATTCCGGGCCGAAGATTTCCACGATACGGCCGCGGGGGAAGCCGCCGACGCCGAGGGCGCGGTCGATGACGATGGCGCCGGTGGGGATGACCTCGATGTCGAGTTTCGAGGAGGAGTCGCCGAGGCGCATGATGGAATTTTCACCGTATTGTTTGGTGATGGCCGAGAGGGCCAGTTCCAGATTCTTGCGGTCCTTGTCACTGGAGACGAGGGAACCGCCGGCGCGGGATTCTTGTTTTTCTTTTTCTGCTTTTTCAGTCTTGGGGGGCATGGGATGTCCTGTGTTGTGTTTGGTGTTGTTTGTTCAGAGGTTCAACAAGGCGCGGCGGACGAGGTCCAAGGCGGCCTGTGAAGCCATCGTTTTAAAGGTTTCCCGTTCGGGAACAAGCCGCTTTTGCTGGCATTGGACAGAAATCCCTTGCCTGCTTTTTACAGCCAAACCAATGAAAACCAACCCAGCCGGTTTTTCCTTCGTGCCCGGGTCCGGGCCGGCGATTCCGGTGAGGGAGACGGCGAGGGTGGCGCGGCTGCGTTCGAGGGCGCCGCGGGCCATGGCTTCGGCCACGGGGGCGCTGACCGCGCCATGGGTGGCGAGGAGACCCGCCGGCACGCCGAGGAGGTCGGTCTTGGATTCGTTGGAATAGGTGACCCAGCCACGATCGAGCACGGCCGAGGCACCGGGGACATTGGTGAGGCGGTGGGCGGTGAAGCCGCCGGTGCAGGATTCGGCGGTGGCCAAAAACACGTTTTTTTCACGTGCCAGGGAGATCACGCGGGATTCCAGCGTTTCATCATCGGTGGCGTAAATTGATTCCGCCAACAATGCGCTGGCGCATGCGACGGCCGCCTGCAGAAGGGGTTCGTCTGGTGCGATCAGACGGAGGTCCACCTCACCGGGGCGGGCGCAGTAGCCGATCTCGATTTGGCCGAGCGCAAGGATCGGGGCTTCGACCAGTTCCTGCACGCGCGACTCGCCCATCCCATGGACGCGGAGGGTCTGCATGCAGAGGGGCCGGGCGTCGGGCAGTAGTGAGTGGAGTCGCGGGAGGACTTCGTTCTCAAACATGGGGTAAAGCTCGCGCGGTGGGCCGGGGAGACAAAAGACATGGCGTCCGGCGTGATGCAGGTGGAAACCCGGAGCGGTGCCGTGGTGGTTGGCCAGGATCGCGGCCCCGCGGGGGACTTGCGCTTGGACGCGGACGGAGTCCGGGGCTTGGATTCCCCTTTTCTGGAAGTAAGCCAGGATGGTGGATTCGATGTCCGGATGGTGGTCGAGGGCGAGGCCGAAATGGGCGGCGACGAGGTCGCGGGTGAGGTCGTCGGAGGTGGGACCGAGGCCACCGGTGACGAGGACGATGTCGGCGCGGGTGAGGCACTCGGCGAGGGCGGTGCGGATGGGTTCGCCATCCGGAACAGAAGTCTGGCGGGCCAAGCGCAAACCGAGGGAGGCGAGCTGTCGCCCGAAGTAGCCGGTGTGGGTATTGGTGACCTGGCCGAGGAGGAGTTCCGAGCCGGTATTGAGGACCTCGAGGTTCACGGGGCCATCATGGTGGCGTCGATCTGGTTGGGGTCAAACGGGAAGTCCACTGGGGTCGGTCAAGCCATGCGGGGGAAGCCATGCCCTTGCGGAAGGCTTCCAGGCTGTCCCGGCTGGAATCCGCCCGGAGATTGCTGTAGGAGCCATCGCTGTTTTGCCAGCGTTCGTGCCAGAAAACCGCGGCGCGGATGCGAGGGTAGGAGGGGATGCGGCGCAGGGCCTCTTCAATGAAGGCCGCCTTGCTGCCCGAACGTGGGAATTCGCCGACACCCCACTCGGCGAGCATGACAGGCTTGGAGGGGTCGAGGGCGCAGAGATCGGCGTAGGACCAGCGCAGGAGGGGTTCAAAATCGCACCATTTGTCGTCTTTGAATTGTTTGCCATAAACACTCAGCCCCAGCCAATCGACGTATTCGCGGCCGGGGTAGTAACTGGCCATATTGTTCCAATCCTCGTTGGGGTAGCTGTAGTCGTTGGCGTGGAAAACCCAGAGGATGTTGCCAGCGCCCCGGCTGCGGACCCGGTCGACGACGTGGCGGTAGGCCTTGATGAAAGTTTGGGGGCCCTCATAGACCTTTCCACCGGGGGTGATTTTTCCTCCGCCATAATGGCAGCCGGACCACGGGAACCAGGTGCCGTTCATCTCGAGGCCGAAGCAGACAAACAGGGGGGTGTTGAATCGGGCGGCCTCATCGGCCCACCGGTCGATGTAGGCATCGTGCTCACCCGAGATGATCCGGGTCAAACTGAAGCGATCCGGTGGATGATTCTGGTCGTAAGGTCGGTCCCATGGCGACCAATAGACCAGCGGGACCGCCCCGGTGTTGCGGATGATGCGCAGATTGCGGGCGGGAAAGGTCTGTTCGCCCCAGTAACTGGAAGAGGCGACGATGGCCAACTTCTTGCCCACCATTTTTTCGAAGTATTCAATTCCTTCCAGTGTGACGGCGTCCTCTTTTTCGCCCCAATCGAGGTAGGCACCGGAATAGACACCGGAAGTGGGACTGAGGAGAGACGCGCCCTTGGGCGGGTGTTGCGGTGGATCGGCGGGAGTCAACGGGGAGGAGACGGGTTGGAGACACCAACAAAGGAGAGCCGTTCCCAGGGCGAAAACAGACAGGCCGAGCGCCAGGTTTTTTTTCATCGTGCACACTCCTTGAGGGAGACTGAGTCCGAGCGTTCCAATTTTCCCCAACCCACCCAGACACCACGACAGGCGGTGACGACTGCGCGCCACACCACCATGGCGAGGAAGGGGCGGTAAAGCATTCGCATGGGCAGGATGAGCAGGGCCGTGGTCCAAGGGCGGCGGTCGATCCAACACCCCAGCCAGGCCATGATGAAATCGCTGAGGGAAAAAATCGCCAAGTAAGAAAGGCTGCCCAAGGGGGCCCCGAACAGCAGACCGAGGAGGAGGGCGATATCGGCCACGGGAGAGGCCATGGCCATGAAGACCTGGAACCACCAGATTCCGGGCAGAGCGATAAAGCCCAGGCCGGGGCGGGAGGGATCAAACATCAGGTGGCGGTGTTTCCAAGCCGATTGCATGGTGCCGTAAGCCCAGCGGAAGCGTTGACGGTAGAGGGCGCGGAGTGTTTCCGGCACCTCGGTCCAGGCGGTGGCCTTGGGGGCGAAACGGACTACCCAGCCGGCACTGTGCAAGGCCAGGGTCAGATCGGTGTCTTCCGCCAGTGTGTCGTGATGGATGCCGCCGGCTTCCCCGACCGCCTGCCGGCGGAATGCCCCCACCGCGCCGGGGACCACGGTGATGGCATTCCAGAGGTCGTAGGCACGCCGGTCGAGGTTGAAGCCGCAGGTGTATTCGAGATCCTGAAAGCGGGCCAGCCAGGTGCGGGTGTTGCCGGCGCGGGCGTGACCGGAAACCGCTCCCACCCTGGGGTCCGAAAATGGTGCGACCAGATGACGGAGGGTGGAAGTTTCGAAGAGGGTGTCGGCGTCGATGAAGACCAGGATATCGCGCGAAGCATGGGCCATGGCGGCCTCAATGGCATTCGATTTGCCGCGATTGGACAGTCGGCAAACCCGGATGCGGGGGTCTGAAGCGGCCGTCTCTTCGGCCAGCTGGGCGGTGGCGTCCGTCGAACCATCGTCGGCGACGACGATTTCCCAATCGCCGGGGTAATCGGTGGCCCGGAGCGAATCGAGGGTTTTACGAATCACCTTGGCCTCGTTGAATGCGGGCAGAATGATGCTGACCGGCGGAAAGGGTCCTGGGGGAGCCTCGGGCAGGCGGGATTGCCTGATGGCGGCTATGGCGACGGCAAGGCTGCGCAGGATGAGCAGCACGGCGGCCGCGGCGACGAGTGTTCCGAGGACGTCTTTCCCGTGCGTGAGCATGAAGAAACCGGTTTCGGAGATTCGTTGTCCCAACCGGTCTTGTGAGGGAATGGCCCAGGGCATGAGGGTATCCCGGCTTTGTCCGAGGAGGACCGAGAGAGGAACAATCCGGTCCTCGCGCTTCTGCAACCAGTCCAGAATCGCGGGCAGGGCCTGGACCGTCTGGCTGCGGTCACCTCCGGCATCGTGGAGCAGGATGATGTTGCCCTTGGCCCGGATGGCCTTGATGCGTTCAAGGATGGCCGCCGCTCCCGGTTCCTGCCAGTCCTCGGGGTCGATACTCTCCAATACGGTGATGTAACCCAGGTCCTGGGCGATGGCCAGGGGGCGGATTTCCGTGGTGTTGCGCGGGCGGGTGTCGGCGTTGAATGGAGGGCGGAAGAGAATGGATGAACGTCCGCTGACCCATTCCAAGAGGCGCTGGGTGGCATTGAGTTCCAATTCTATGCGGGCGTCAGGCTGGAGGCCGAGGTTGGGGTGGCTGTAGGTGTGGAGGCCCACCTCGTGACCCTCGGCGATCATCCGTCGCACGAGATCGGGATGATCCTCCATGTTCTTGCCCACCACGAAAAATGCGGCATGGACGCCGCGGGCCTTGAGTATGTCGAGAATGCGCGGGGTCCATCGGGGATCCGGACCGTCGTCGAAGGTTAGGGCCACTTCGTCCGTGGCGGCTTCGCCCTCGTGGAAGAGGGTGGGATAGGCGGGAAAGTTGAAGTAGTGGAAGGCCAGCCGCCCATGGTTGTCAAAACGGGCCGTGCGACGGCCATCGAGGCGTTCTTCCAAGACGGTGACAAAATCACCCTCGCCGATGTGGGCGATTTCCTCCTCGCCGGGGAGGGGTTCGAGCGCGCGGATGTCGACTTCGCCGGGAGGAAGGCTGGCGGCGGCGAGAGCGGCCCAGGTCCTGCGGTCGGCCGAGCCCAGTTCGTAGGCCCCGACTCCGGAAACGCCCGCGGCCAGGGCAGGGCGGGCGAGATTGTGAAGCGTGGCGGCGTCAGGAAACCAGACCTCATGGGTCTGCCCGTCCTCGAGGTAGGCGAAGTGCGGGATACCGCGGTCGTATTCCGGTGCGACCACCTTGGCGTTGCGGGCGCGGGCCATGGCATCGACGAAGGACAGGCTTTCGGCATCCTCCTGGCCTGCGGTCCAATCATAGCTTTGGGCATCGAAGCAGGCCAACCACTGGGCGGCGGGTCGCAGAGAGCTCATCCAATCCAGCCAGTGGGGCAATGTCTCGGGCCGCAATGCCGGGCCGGGAGAGGCATCGGGTGACGGAAGCAGGTCGAAGCGGGCCATCCAGGTGACGGACGACGGCAGGAGGTTGGCATCACAAGGCGGATGGCCTGGGCTGGTGGACAGCCAGCAGGTTTTTCCCGATGCCGCCAGGAATTGGCTCAAGTGGGCGATCAAGTGGCTGACATCGACCGCAGACTCCGGACCGAGTTCGCGAAAATCCAGGAGCACTCCAGATGCGTGCAAACGGTTCAATTCTGCGAGCAGGTTTTCGGCCAGCCGGTCCCAGGCCGCGCGGGGCGCGCGCGAGAGATCTTCCACGGCTTCGGGACGCCAGGAGCCGTCGTGGTTGTTGCTCAAAACCAGAATGAGGGACTTGCCCGACCATGAAGAAGGCAGGGGACGGAAGGCTTCGGGACGGCTATGGAGATCGCCGTTGGGCCAGCTCAATTCAATGGCATCGAAGATGAGGTGGGTGATGGGGGAATTTGTGCTTTCTAATGATTGGTTAGATGCGGGATCATCGGGATCGGCGAAGGCGAAGATGATGGGACGACCGGATGCGGCGGACTGCGGGGAGGATAATGGGGCTGTCGCCGAAACCGGGTTGGGAGCGGGGGGGTGGAGTGGTGCAGGAACAACGGAAAGGATCTGGCGGGACCGGAGCAGGTCCGCAGGCAGATTGAGGCGGGGAGGGGCGGCCAGGGACCAGACAAAGGCCGACAAACCCAAGAGGGCCACGGCACCCAGTGCGACCGACACCCATTTGAGGAAGGACCAGCGCTTTTGGCCGGGATCGTGGAAGACGAACCGGGGCAGGTTCGGAGACAGGGACATGGAGAGATACCTTACCCAACCGAGTGAGGTGCGCCACTGGATTTGAATCCGTCTGGTTCGGTCAGACGCAGGGCTTTATCACCACCCAAACTTTGCGTGGCCAATCCGTTCAGGATGCTGCCGCGTTCCAGTGCCCACCAGGCTTTTTTCCCTGCAGCATCCAAGTGGCGTGTCAGCAGGTCGAAATGGTGGATGTCGCCGTCGGACGAGCAGCCGTGGAAATGCATGCGCCCCTGGGTCTTGGAAACCGGGGAAACCATGCGGGTGGTGCCGGGGCCTTGATCGCGTGCCGGAGGCGGGGTGCGGGAGAGGGCCAGAAAACTGAATTTGAGCGTTTCAATCTCGCGGTGAAGGGAGGAGTTGAGCAAAACGAGTGAAGCGGGCGGCGACCATTTGCGGGCTTCATGGCACCAGAATTGTCCGCCGCTTCGTGCCGGGCAGGATTGACGGTGCAGGCAGGGGGCCCAGATGTGGTTTTTGTCATGGGCCAGTAGCAGATCGCGCACGGTCTCCAGGCTTTCGGCGGTTTCCTTGAGGGCCGGTTCGACGACCACCAGCAATCCGCCCGATTCCAATCGACCCAGGACCTGGTGGAGCCACTCGGCGGCGGCTTCGGGTGGCGCATCGGCGAAAGCCTCGTTGAAGGAAAAGCTGAGCAAAATCAGGTTCCATCGATAGTTGGGCCGTGGTGCCCAGTTGTCGATCTCGCGAAAATCTCCCGGAAGAAAGTTCCAACGCAGCGGGTTTCCGTAAGCACCCAGGTCCCGGATGAGTTTCTGGTGGGATTCGGTGCAGGTTTTGTGTTGTTCGACGGCGGTGATTTCCAGTCCTTCCGGATGGGGGCGCAGGTGATCGGCCACGGCCAGCGAGCCGGCGCCCAGGCCTGATCCCAAATCGAGCACGCGGCATTTGCCGCCGGTCGGAGGCTTCCAACCGTGGACCCGGCTCAGCTCCTCGAGCACGAGGAGGACGCGGCTGTAGGTTTGGGGAAAAAAGAAGGTTCCGTAGGCAAGGAGATTTTCCCGTTCCTGGTAGCTTTTGCGGAATTGGTCCGCGCGGTCGCGGGTGAAAGAATCACTGACCAGGCGGATGTGGGGAAGGGTGCGGGCGTAGAGGCGGGCCGGGAGGGTGTCGCCGTAGCGGTGTTGCAACCGCTCCAACCACCAGGCCTCCAGGTGGGAGGGATAAAGGGCGGGTGCTTTCACGAGGCTGTCAGGTATTGGTGCAGGAGGCTGGCCAGTTGTTGGAAGGTCACGGGTTTGGAAACCACGGCGCGGATTCCGAATTCGGCGACTTTATCCTGGGTCCAATCGCCGCCGTATCCGGTGACGAGGAGGATGGGCAGGGCGGGTTTGATCTGGTGGATGGCCTTGGCCAGATCGATGCCGGTCATGCCGGGCATGTTCAGGTCGACCATGACCAGATCGAAGCTGTCGGCGGACGAACGGAAGCGGGTCAGGGCCTCGATGGGATCGTTGTAGATGGTGGCCTGGTAGCCGAGACGCGTGAGGATTTTGCCCATCACCTTGGTGAGGTCTATCTCGTCGTCGACGAGGAGGATCCTTTGGCCGCCGCCACCCGGCAAAGAGGGAGTGGAGGGTTGTTCTGTTTTGCCCGTGCCCTGGGCGACGGGGAGGAGGACGCGGAAGGTGGTGCCGACCCCGGGCTCACTCTCGACCTCGATGCCGCCGTGGTGCTCGTTGACGATGCCGTGCACGACGGCGAGTCCGAGGCCGGTGCCTTCGCCGGGTTTTTTGGTGGTGAAGAAGGGCTCAAAGATACGCTTGAGGGTGGCGGTATCCATGCCGTGGCCGTTGTCCGAGACGGAGATCTCCGCATAGGGGCCGGCGGCCAGACCGGGCAGAACGCCGGGCGGGCGGTGGGACTCGACTTCGCGCGCGTGCAGGGCGAGGGAAATATGGCCGATGTTGTTGTCCAGGGCGTGGGAGGCGTTGGTGGCCAGATTGATGAGGATCTGTTGGATCTGGGAATAGTCACCCATGATGGTCGGCCGGGTCTCGATTTCCACCGAGAGGCGGATGCTGGCGGGAAAGGTGGCGCGGAGCAGGCGGGTGGATTCCTCGATGCAGTCGGCGAGGGCGATGGGGCTGGGTTCGTGTAATTGGCGTCTGCTAAATGTGAGGATTTGGCGGACCAGATCGCGGGCGCGCTGGGAGGCTTTGAGGGATTCGTCGAGGTGGGAGCGGGCGGGGTGGGAGTCGGGAAGTTCCATGCAGGCCAGGTCGGTGTAGCCGATGATGGCGCCGAGGATGTTGTTGAAGTCGTGGGCGACCCCGCCGGCGAGGGTGCCGACGGCCTCCATTTTCTGCGAGTGGCGCAGCTGGTTCTCCAGGGCGCGCGTGGCCTCTTCGTGGCGTTTCTGGTCGGTGACGTCCTTCATGGTCCCGAGCATGATGGTGGGGCGTCCGTTTTCATCGCGCAGAACGACCCCGTGGTCCTCGATGTAGATCCAGGAGCCGTCCTGGCGGCGGAATCGGTAGGCCACATCGTAACGATTGCCGTGGCGGATGACGTGTTCGAGGGTCTTGACCGAGTGGTCCCGATCGTCGGGATGGATGGACTCGGCCCAGCGCTCGATGTTCATTTTTTGGAAATCTTCCGGGGAATAGCCGGTCACGCGGTAGATGGCGCCGGACCAGACGATGTCCTCGGCGGTGATGTCGTATTCGTAGACGAGCTGGCCGGTTTGTTCGGCCATGATGCGGAAGCGTTCCTGGGAGCGGCGGCGTTCGGTGATGTCGGTGATGCTTCCGCGGAGGAGGACACGGTCGGGGGAGGGGAGGCGGATGAGGCGGAACTCGCACAGGAGATTTTCCCCGGTTTTGCGGCGGAGGAGCCATTCGAAGATGATGTTTTTGCCCCGGACGGCGGATTGGATGACGGCCATGGCCTTCTCGGCTGAGGGCATGCCATCGGGTTGTAATTCGGGGCTGACCTCGATCGGTCCGCAGTTGCGCAGTTCCTGGCTGGACATGAGCAGCAGGCTCTGGGCCTGGGGGTTGTGGTCGACGAATTTGAGGGTGTGGGCGTCGATGACGACGATGGCGTCCGGGGAATGTTGTACGAGGGTGCGGAACCGTTCCTCGCTCAGTCGGAGGGCATATTCCGAAGCCCGGCGCTCGGTGATATCGTAGAAGGATACGGTGACGAGATCGGTGTCGTCGGGATGATTGTGGGAGACGGGTGTGGCGTTGATCTGGAGCCAACGGAGTCCCCGGCGGTTGGTGTGAAGTCCTATGATAGAATCGTGCACAGGCTGGCCGGTGCGGAAGCTGGTCGCGATGGGGAATTCGGCCGAAGACAGGGGGCTCCCGTCGGCATCGCAGAGTTTCCAGGAGGGGTCGTTGTAGGGGATGGATTTGAGGATTTCCTCGCTGAGGCCGAGAATGGTGCAGGCGCTGGGGTTGCAGCTCAGGAGTGTGCCGCTGCGGTGGTAGATGAGGATGCCTTCACCGAGGCTGTTGAGGATGGACCGGTATCGTGCTTCGTTGCGGCCGATATCGGCTTCGGCGCGGAGCCGCGACAATTCGGCACCGGCCCGGGAGGCGAAGAGCGTGAGGGTCGGGCCGATGTCGGGGCGGTTTTCCAGGGGTTGATCGTGGAGGATGGCGACGAGACCGATGGGGTTGTGGCGGGTGTCGAAGAGCGGAATGCCGACATAACTTTCCACGCCCATCTGGGTCAGCAGGATGTCATCGGGGAAGCGTTGACGGATGCCGGAAGGATAATGGCAAAGGACCCGGCCGAGGACATTTTCGCAGGGGGTGCCCCGGAGGGGGTAAACAAAATTGGGTTGGATTTCGGAGCGGGTGGAGACGGCCACGGTTTCGAGCATCGGGCCCGGTCCTTCCTGGGTTTGCGCGACCAGGGCGTGTTTGACGTCGAGGCATCGGCAGAGTTCCGTGACCAGGGAAGCAAAGAAATCGCGTCCGACAAGGGGGGAGAGGGCGAGAAAGGCGCGGAGGGAGGATTCCGGTGGCAGATCCTCGGTGAGGGACGCGGATGGGTGGGGGGGTTCGGTCCGGTTCACATCGACTCCAGATACCCGACTAGCAGGACCTTGGAGGATGGGAAGACGATTTGAGCAGGTTGGGGGCAGGCGGAGGGGTCACTTATTGACCAGAACCCAGCCCTGGGCCAGAAGGGGCTCGGCTTTCTTGAATTTGACCGTTTGGGTTTCCGAGCCCTTCCGGATGGTGACCAGATCGTTGCGTCCGATTTTGGGGATTTCCCGGTGGATGGGGAGGGTGATGTCGGGTTTGGCGGCGGGTTCGGTGCCGGGCTCGCGCGTTTCGGGCGGGCGGGTTTCGAGTTCGGGATCGGGGCCGCGGCCGAGGAATTGGGGCAGGTTGCGGAGGAAGTCCTCAAAGGCGGCGAGATTGGTGGTGGACCGGAAGAGGTTGTGGACGGTCTCGCGTTTGATCGTGCGCATCAACTCCTCGAACATGGCGTAGGCTTCCTGCTTGTATTCGATGAGCGGGTCCTTTTGGGCGTAGGCACGCAGGCCGATGGAAGTGCGCAGGCCGTCCATGGCGTAGAGGTGTTCCTGCCAGGGGCGGTCGATGGCGTTGAGCAGGATCATGCGTTCCATGGCCTGCAGGGCCTCGGGATTCTCAAAGCGGGTTTTGAGTTCGTAGGCCTTGCGCACACGTTCCTTGATGGCTGCGGCGAGACTTGAAACAGGCTGGGTCCAGTCGAGGTCTTCCTGGCGGAGGCCGAGGGGCATGGTGGTGTTGAGCCAACGGATGAGGCCCTCGACATCACGGTGGTCTTCCTCCAATCGCTGGGCGGTTTCCTCGTCGAGGACATCGTTGACCACCTGGAACAATTCGGTGCGGCAGTCCTGTGACTCGATGATGTCCATGCGGTTGGTGTAAATGACCATCCGCTGCTGGTTCATGACATCGTCGTATTGCAGGGTGTGTTTGCGGATCTGGTAATTGCGCTGCTCGACCCGTTTCTGGGCGGTTTCGACGGTGGTGTTGAGCCAGGGGTGTTGGAGGCCCTCGTTGTCCTCCATGCCGAGGCGGGTCATCATGCCGGAGATCCGGCGGGAATCGCCGAAGTTGCGCATGAGGTCGTCCTCGAAGGAAATGTAGAATTGGGACGAACCCGGGTCGCCCTGGCGGGCGCAGCGTCCGCGGAGCTGGCGGTCGATGCGGCGGGCCTCGTGGCGCTCGGTGCCGACCACGTGGAGGCCGCCGATTTCCGAGACACCGGGGCCCAGTTTGATGTCGGTGCCGCGGCCGGCCATGTTGGTGGCGATGGTGACCGCGCCCTTCTGCCCGGCGCGGGCGACGATTTCGGCCTCGGACTGGTGGTATTTGGCGTTGAGTACGTTGTGGGGGATGTTTTCGCGCTTGAGGAATCTTGAGATGACTTCGGAGGATTCGACCGTGGTGGTGCCGACGAGGATGGGCTGGCCCTTGGCGTGGCGTTCTTTGATGTCGGTGATGAGGGCGCTGAGTTTTTCCCGGCGGGTCTTGAAGATGACATCGTCCGCGTCCTTGCGCACGCACGGGCGGTGGGTCGGCATGGTGACGACCTGGAGTTTGTAGATGTCGTTGAATTCGTGGGCCTCGGTCTCGGCGGTGCCGGTCATGCCGGCGAGTTTTTCGTAGAGGCGGAAGTAATTCTGGATGGTGATGGTAGCGAGGGTCTGGGTTTCCCGGTCGATCTTGACGCCTTCCTTGGCCTCGACCGCCTGGTGGAGGCCGTCGCTCCAACGGCGACCGGGCATGAGTCGGCCGGTGTATTCGTCAACGATGATGACCTTGTTGTCCTGGACGACGTATTGGACGTCTTTTTCGTAAATGCAATAGGCGCGGAGAAGTTGTGAGATATTGTGGATGCGCTGGTTGGAGTCGTCGTAGGCGGCCTGGACTTCCTGTTTTTTGCGCAGCTTGTCCTCCTCGGATAGGGAGGGATCGGAGTCGATGTCGTGGTTGAGGGTGATGAGGTCGGGGAGGACGAAGTTGTCCGGGTCGCTGGGATCGAGGAATTGGCGGCCTTTTTCCGAGAGGTCGGCCTCGCTGCTTTTTTCCTCGATGGTGAAGAGGAGCTCCTCCTTGATTTTGTAGAGTTCGGTCCGGCGGGTGTCCTGATACAGCTCGAGTTCGGCGTCGTCGATGGCGCGGCGGATCTCGGGTTCCTCCTGGCACTTGAGGAGGATCTTGTTGCGGGGCATGCCGAATTTGACTTTGAGGAGGAGGCGGCCGGCCTCCGGCATTCGGCCTTCGTCGATGAGTTTTTTGGCCTCGTTGGCGAGTTGGGAGCATTCCTCGCTTTGGCGGCGGACGAGGTTGGCGACGGTGGATTTGTATTTGTCGTACTGGTGGGTGCTGACGGTGGCCGGACCGGAGATGATGAGGGGGGTGCGGGCTTCGTCGATGAGGATGCTGTCGACTTCGTCGACGATGGCGAAGAAGTGGCCGCGTTGGACGAGTTCGGCCTGGCTGGTGGCCATGCCGTTATCACGGAGGTAGTCGAAGCCGAATTCGGAATTGGTGCCGTAAGTGATGTCGGCGGCGTATTGCTGGCGGCGTTCGGCGGGGGACTGGCCGTGGAGGAGGCAGCCGACGGTGAGTCCAAGCCAGCGGTAAATTTCCCCCATCCATTCGCTGTCGCGCTGGGCGAGGTAGTCGTTGACAGTGACGACATGGACGCCGCGTCCGCTGAGGGCGTTGAGGTAGGTGGGGAGGGTGGCGACGAGGGTTTTGCCTTCGCCGGTGGCCATCTCGGCGATGCGGCCCTGGTGGAGGGTGATGCCACCCATGAGCTGGACGTCGAAGGGGATCATGACCCAGGGGATATCCTGGCCTCGGACATTGACGACGCGGCCGGACTGGGTGAAGCGTCGGCAGCAACTTTTGACAGTGGCAAAGGCCTCGGGAAGGAGGTCGTCCAGGGTTTCGCCCTGTTTGAGGCGGTTGCGGAATTCGGCGGTCTTGGCCTGGATTTGTTCGTCCGAGAGGGTGCGGAATTCCTCGTCAAAGTAGTTGATCCGGGCCACGAGGGGGCGGAGGCGTTTGACTTCGCGCTGGTTCCGGGTGCCGACAATTTTGTGCAAAATCCACTGAATCATGGGAGCCCATAAACGTAGCGGGGATTGGGCCGATGCCCAGATGAAAAAGGAGGGACCCGGGGGTGGGTCATTGGGCGGTCAATTCGACCATGCCGGAGCGGGTGGCGAGCATCTGGCCGTTGCGGATGAGGAGGGAGATGGAAATTTTGATTTTGTCGCCGGTTTTGAGTCGCTGGATATTGCGGGGGATGTCGGCCTCGGTGCGGACGCGGTAGGCCCCGATGGCGGTCACGAGCATGCCGCGTTCGACGCCGGCTTTGCCTGCGGGGCCGTCCTTGTCGACTTTGACCACGATGAGGCCGGAGCCGGGGCGGAAGCCGAAAGAGGAGGCGAGGTCGGGATCGAGTTCCTGCAGGCTGAGGCCGAGTTTGTCCTGGATGATTTTGGTCAGGGAGACGGGCGGGGGCTCGGCTTTTTTACCCTCGGCGATGGCGATGGAATCGTTGACGAAAGCCCGGACGCGCTCGCCGGGGATGGCAAAGCCGATGTTGTCCACGCCGGCCTGGCCGAGTTTGGCTGAATTGATGCCGACAAATTTCCCGGAGATATCGACGAGCGGTCCGCCGGAGTTGCCGGGATTGATGGCGGCATCGGTTTGGAGGAGGGCATCGTAGGTGTTGTCTTCGATGGTCAGGCTGCGGTCCTTGGCGCTGAGGATGCCCTGGCTGACGCTGCTTTCGTAACCGACGGGGTTGCCGATGGCGATGACGGTCTGGCCGAGAAGGTTGGGGGAGATCTGGTTGACATCGACGATGGGGAAGGGGTCCTTGCGCTGGATGCGGATAAGGGCGAGGTCGAGGTCGGGGTCGTCGCGGAGGAATTTGGCCTCGTAGTCGGTGCCGTCGGAGAGGGTGACCTTGATTTTGGCGTCCTTGGCGCGGGCGACGACGTGTTCATTGGTGACGATGTATCCTTTGGGGTCGACGAGGACGCCGGAGCCGAGGCTACGGACGGGGACCTGGAGGATGCGTCCGCCGCGGCTGAAGCCGTAGAATTGTTCGAAGAAGGAATCCATGGGGTCGACCACGCGGCGTTGTTGGAGGACCTCGGTGTAGATGTTGACGACGGCGGGGCGGGTGAGTTTGACCACTTGGACGACGGGTTCTTCCTCGGGTGTGAGGGCCCGGGCCGCGGGGGCGGAGAAGGCCAGAAGGATGGCGGTGAGGGCGGCGAGACCGGCAGCGGCCCGGATTGTCTTTAGGGATTGGCAAGGAAAATACATGGCGGTTAGATCGTCGGTGTGGCGTTCGGGATTCACATTAATGAAAAAGGACCCGGTTCGCAATACCGGGGCTGGGTGCTGCGCGAGGAGCCGGGAGGGGAGCCCTTGGACGAGATGGAGGTCCAACGCCTGTGGTTCGAGCAGGCGTATCGTTCGCCCTTGAGAACGACGGAGGGGGAAGAAGTGGAGGTATTGCAACCCGGTTTTTGGAACAAGGGGGGAGGTCCGGATTTTTCCCATGCCGCCATCCGCACGGGAGCGGGGGTGGTGGAGTGCGGGGCGGTGGAAGTGCATTTGGAGCCCCGGGACTGGACGCGGCACCACCATGACCGGGACCGGCAGTATGATCCGGTGATTCTGCATGTGGTCTGGCAGGCGGGGCCGGAGTCTTTTTTCCCGTTGAACAGCGCGGGTGGGCGGGTGCGCCAGGTGGTTTTGGCCCCGCAATTGAAGGGAAGCCTGATGGAAGCGCGGCGGGCCTTCCGGAGCACGGCGGCGGAGCGGGAAGCGGGGGCCCGGCTGGGCCGTTGCCATGAGGAACTGGCCCGATTGTCCGAAGAAGAGCGACGGGGCTTGATGCGCGAAGCGGGGTGGTTCCGTTTTTTCCGCAGGGTGGAACGGTTCCGGGCGCGGGAAAACCTGGTCGGGAGGGATCAGGCGCTATGGCAGGGTTTGGCGGATGCGCTGGGGTATGCGGCCAACCGGGATGCTTTCGGTTGGCTGGCGCGCCGCTTGCCGATCTCCCGGGTGGTGGGTTGGCGGACTGGTTTGGAACGCGAGGCATGGCTTTATGGGGTGGCCGGGTTGTTGCCCGACCGATTGGGAGCCGGGCCGGGCAAGGAATGGCCGAGGCGGGTTTGGGATCTTTGGTGGCGGAAGCGCGGAGGGGAGGGGGATCCGGAATTGCCTGCAGGCCGTTGGGTGCGAAGGGGGCAGCGACCGGTCAACCGTCCGGAGCGCAGGATGGCGGTTCTTTCGGCCGTGGGTGGGGCGGGGATGTGGGGGCGCTTGATGCGCGGGGTGGCAGCCGCGGATACCGAGGGGATCGGGACATTGCTGGAGACATTGGAACACCCGTTTTGGAGCAGGCGGCTGGCCTGGAGTGGTCGGGTGTTGTCGAAGCCGTTGGCCTTGGTGGGCCCCGGCCGGGTGCGATCTTTTTTGTTCAACACAGCCTGGCCCGCGGCCTGGGCTGATGCACCGGAGCGGGTGCGGGCGGTATTGGAAGCGGCGCCGGCGGCTACGGAAAATTTCGCGGAGCACCGGGCTTCGGTGCGGCTTTTCGGGCGCCGCCGCCCCGCGGGACTGAAATTCCTGGAGCAGGAGGGACTGATCCAGATTTACCAGGATTTCTGCCTGAGCGACCATCGCCAGTGCCTGGGTTGTGATTTTCCCTCATGGGTGCGGGCATGGCGGTCGCGCGGGTGAATGCGGGCATTGCGTACGGCCAGAGCGGGGCTAAGGGTGGGGCATGGCCGAATTTTCCGATGCAGCCCTGATTCTGGCCGGGCACGGTTCGACGGTGAATGGGGATTCCAGCCGTCCGGCCTGGGAGCAGGCGGAGCGAATCAAAGCGATGGGGCATTTCGCCGAAGTTCACGTCGGCTTGTGGAAGGAACAGCCCTCGTTCCGGGAAGCCCTGGCGGCGGTGCGCGCACGCAAGGTCTACATCGTCCCTTTGTTCACAGCGGAGGGTTATTTCACGAATGAAATCCTGCCGCGCGAGTTTGGTTTGGAGGGTCGCGTGACCAGCCGGCAGGGGCGGGAGATCGTGTATTGCGACCCCATCGGGGGGCACCCTTACATGCTGGAGGCGCTGTTGAAAAGCGCCCAAGCGGTGCTGGCGGGAACGCCGGTGGATCCGGCGACGACGTGTCTGTTGGTGGCGGGCCATGGCACCCCGCGCAATCCGAATTCGAAGGCGGTGGTGATGGACGTGGTGGGAAGGCTGCGGGCGTTGGGACTTTACGGGGATTGCCAGGGGGCCTTCATGGAAGAGGCGCCGTTTTTGAAGGATTGGCCGGTGCTGACCGATTGCCGGCAGGTGGTGGTGGTGCCGTATTTCATTTCCGACGGGTTGCACAGCTTCGAGGACATTCCAGTGATGCTGGGGATCAGCGCGAATGTGCGGGAGGAAGGTTTCCGCAATCCCACCCACTTGCACGGGAGAAGGATTTGGTATGCCCGGGCGCTGGGTGGGGAACCACGATTGGCCGAGGTCGTGCTGGCCTTGGTGCGGGATGCCGCGCGCTGCACCTGATCCAGAATGATGGATCGGGGGTGGAGATCAGGGGGGAATGACCCAAAGGACAGAGGCAGGATCAGAACAAGCGGGCTTCGGAGGGGTCGGGGATGGGGCTGCGCAGATCCTGGACTTTGGGGCGGTTGCTGGTGCTCTGTTGCTGGCGGCGGATCAATTCCTGTTCGCGGAGGATGGTGTAGGGTTGCTCCACCGCGACTTTGGGGGCGGCGGGTCCGGCCGGGGCGATGGCGATGGCGCCCGGGGTGGTGGGCGTGGCCATGGTGCCGGCGGTGCCCGTTGAAGGGGAAGCGCCGGCGGTGACGGAGGGTTGGAAGGCGTTGGTTTTTTCCTGCGCCATCATCGGGTTGATGTTGGGGGCGGCAGGTGCCTGGAAGGGGTCGTTGCGGGCGCTGGAGGCGGAGAGGGAGTTGGGGTTTTGGGGAAGGGCGTCTTCGGGAATGGGAAGGTTGGAGAAGGGATTGTTGAGGGCATCGAGGGCTGCCAAACCGTTCTTTTTGCCTGTGCGTTTGGCGGTGTTTTCGCGGAATCCGGCCTGTTTGGCCGCAGCGCGCTCATCCTGGAGGATGGAGGACATCAAGTTGTCGGGGAGCTTGATGGCTCCGGTATCGCCCGGACTCGAGGATTCGTAGGCGTTGGAGGAAAGGGCGGGCTTGAAGGTGTTGGTCGTGCCCGCTTTTTTTTCAGGGGAGTTGTTGGTTTCCTGGGTGGGGGGCGTGTTGCGCGTGGCGGGAGTCTTCTGCAAATCCGTTTTTTTCTTTTTATTCAGGACCATGTCGATGATGGAGTCGGACATGTCGGTGTTCTGGCGGTTGGCGGCGGCTTCGCTGTTGCGCGCGGCCTGTTGTTCTTTCATGCCCTCGACCATCCAATTGCGGTCCTTGCGCACTTTTTCCAACTCTTCCTGAGTGGGCATACGTCGGGAAGTTTGGGGGGTGTTGAAATTGCTTTCGGAGGAGGGAAGAGTGGTCGAGATCCGGGGATTCTCGGGGGAGTAGGTGGGTTGGACAGAGGGAAGGGCGGGCAGACTGTCCGCGGATGCAGGCTGGGCGGTCTGGGCGGACAAGCCGAAAATCGGCATCAACCCCAGGGCCATGATGAACTGGCAGCGCATGGATACACTGTAGGGATACAGACTGCCCCGGTCAATCCCTGTGCGGTCGCCGGTCCGGGGCCTTTTGTTGCCAACGGTTCTGCGGGAGTCCTACTTGAGCAGACCTTCGTCGAAGATTCTGGCCCCTTCGAGCAGGATCTGCTGCCAGGGGTTATGGACAGTGGTGGTTTCCGGGCGCAGGTCTTCGGTGAATTCAAAGTTGCAGCGCCCCCAATTCAGCATTTGGTGGCAGGCGTGTTCGCCTTGGTGCTGGTTGTGACGGCTGTCGCGGATGTGGCCGTCTTCCATGAAGACATAGCCCCGTTCGCCACTGGCGAGATTTTCGATGTCGATTTTCCCGGTCCAGTTGCTCAGGCAGAGCATCTGGATCAGGTCGGCCAAGCGGAGGGTCGAGAGGTAGCCGAGGGATTTGCCCTTGCTGATGGGGGCTTCGCGTTGGGGGGATACCGTGCCGCCGGGAGGTGGGGGAGGCACGGCCACCTGGGATTCACGCAGGACGATTTCACCCAGACGGTTTTGGACGGTTTTGAGGGCGTCCTCGATGAGGTAGGGCTTGGCGATGAAGAAGGTGCGTGCGGGTTCCCACTCCAAGTTCATCAAAGACGGGCAACCCGGCTGACCGAGCACGACCAGATCACAGATGCCGAAGCTTTTCAGATAGGCGTGGTAATTGCCCAGAAAACCGGGACCCGGCTGGTCGCCGTCCATGACCAGAAGATCGAGTTTCGTCGCCGATTCGAGCGCCTCACTGGATAAGTGGCAAACCCGGATATCCGGCGAGGTTTTCAAGCCGAGTTCAAACCATTGGGCGGACTTGCGCGGCCACAGGGCAAGTCCGACATGAAGGGTTCTGGGCATGGGCGAGATCACGATCTTCTCCTAAGAAGCACGGTTTGTGCCGTTCGGGTATGGTTTATGCTGAATTATGCACCAAAAGCGCGTTTTTACCAGCAATCGTGGATGGGAACTGTGCTTTTTAGGGTTCAATACAGTTAGTTTCAAAAAACATCATTTATGCTTAAGGGTTCTCTCGATCAGGTCAGTATTGTGGAAGTGTTCCGTTTGTTGTCCTCCTCCAACCAGACGGGGCAATTGCACCTCATGAACATGACCGATTCGGTCGCGACCGGGGGATGTTACTTCCAGATGGGCAAGTGGGTTCATGCGACCCTGGGGCGATTCAGCGGACTGGATGCGCTGAAGGAAATCTGCCGCATGAATGAGGGCTCATTCGCTTTCGAAGCCGGGGTCAGCAGTCCGGAACAAACACTGGCCCAATATCCGACTCCGGCGTTGATCGACATGGTCAAGGAACAAGTCGAGGAATTGCAGGCCCTGCGCAAGGCGGCGCCCGCGGGACATGAGGTGCCGCGCTACCTGCCCGGCAAGGTATTGGACGGCCTGGAGGCCACCCCGGAAGAGCTTTCGGTGCTACTCCAGTGTGACGGGGTGGTCACGGTCCTGGAAATCGCCCAGCGGGCGGGACTGAACCCGGTGGACCTGCGGGCCACGCTGGCAAAATTTCGCCTGCTCGGCCTGATCGAAATCCTTCCCGGTGCGGGTGCCCCGGCAGCGACGGTGGAACCGCCATCTCCGGTTGATTCCGCCGCCCCCGAAGCCAGTGCGGCGCCGAAGCAGGTGCGCTACTGGCGGGGCAAGCCGGTGCATGAATGAACGCGCTGGCACGCAACGTGCTTTTATTCCATTTATGAAATCATTGTCCGCAGTCGTGTGTCTGGTCCTGGTGGCTTGGGCCGGTTTTTCCAGTTCCCTCCAAGCCCAACAATCTGCCGGAGATAAAGCCTCCGAGCTGCAGTCGGAAATCCGCCAGATGCAGAGGGACACCATCGATCTGCAGAAGCTGATCATGCAGAGCGGCATTTCCGCTTCCACCGGGGAGCAGTTGCGGGGCATGCAGGATCGCATCGCGGCTTTGGAAAAAGCGGTTGCTGAAAAAACCCCCGAGGGCACCGAGGGCGTCCGCCAACAATTGGTCCAATTGCAGGAACAAGTGGCCAAGCTCGGCGTCACAACCCCGGCTCCGGCCTCCTCCGGGCCGGTGGTGGAGACGGGCAAGATCGACCTTGCCGCGTTGGCCGCCAGTTCCACCGCCCAAACCCTCGCCATCAACCTGATGTGGACCCTCCTATGCGGCTTCTTGGTCATGTTCATGCAGGCGGGATTCGCCGCGGTGGAAACCGGTTTCACCCGGGCCAAAAATGCCGCCCACACCATGTCGATGAATTTCATGGTCTACGGACTGGCCATGCTGGGTTACTGGGTGTGTGGATTTGCCATACAAATGGGAGGCACGGCAGCGGAAACCTCCGCCGGAGCGGTCGCGACGCTCGGTCCCGACATTGCCCAGAATCTCAATAAAGCTTTGGCCTTCGACCTGTTCGGAAAAACCTTCCAGATCGCCGGGCTATCCGGGTTTTGCCTCCCGCCCGAGATGTTTTCCGGGGCAATCTTCAGCCTTTTTCTTTTCCAGATGGTGTTCATGGACACCACGGCCACGGTTCCGACCGGAGCGATGGCTGAGCGGTGGAAATTTATGCCCTTTGTCGTTTATGCCTTCGTCGTGGGCGCCCTTATCTACCCGCTCTATGCCGGTTGGGTCTGGGGTGGGGGGTGGTTGGCAGCTTTGGGCAAGAACTTCGGCTTGGGCCATGGCCATGTCGACTTTGCCGGTTCGTCGGTGGTCCACCTGTGCGGGGGCACGCTGGCTCTGGTCGGCGCCTATATCCTCGGTCCGCGGGTAGGGAAGTACAACGCCGATGGCACGGCCAACCCTATCCCCGGTCACAACATCCCCATGGGTGTGATCGGCACGTTCATCCTCGCCTTCGGTTGGTTCGGCTTCAACGCCGGCTCCACCCTCGCCGGGATGGATGTTCAAATCGGGGTCATCGCGGTGAACACCATGCTGGCTTCGGCCGCCGGAGCTCTGACCGGCATGATCACCACCTGGATCCGTTTTTCCAAACCCGACCCCAGCTTCATGTGCAACGGGATGTTGGCCGGCCTCGTCGCCATCACCGCACCCTGCGCCTTCGTCGATTCCTGGGCCGCTGTGTTTATCGGACTGGTTGCCGGGGTTTTGGTGGTCTTTGCCGCCTACATCGTTGAGGAAAAATGGCGCATCGACGACCCGGTGGGCGCGGTCTCGGTCCACGGGTTCAATGGGGCTTGGGGCGTTCTGGCCCTAGGTCTCTTTGCCAACGGCAAATACGGCGCCGGATTCAACGGAGTGGACGGCAACGTGGCCGGACTTTTCTACGGCGATGGCGGCCAGTTCGTGGCCCAAGTCATCGGCACTGTGACCTGCGTGGTCGCGGTCGGGATCATGGGCTACACCACCTTCATGATTTTGGAGAAGACCCTCGGCAACCGCGCCACCGACATCCAGCAGGTGGAAGGTATGGACCTGAGCGAAATGTCCTCCGAGGCCTATCCGCCCGATCTGGTGACCTCATTGCCTGTCCAACGGACCATGGTGGCCGCCCCTGCCATCGTGCCTCCCCCCGGACGGGGGTGATGGGGGTGGGCGAGTTTTAAGTTTTAAGAATTAAGTTTTAAGTGGGGGCTGAAAGCCGGAGGCTGTGCTGACATAAGTGTTGTAGCCAGGAACATCCGTTCTTTTGGTCCCTTCCCTTTCCGCAATACACGAACTGATGTTCGTGGCTATACATCATCCGGCAGTAACCCATCTCTGCCTTGCTTTCTTATCTTTGTTTCCTTCTGTTCCATCCGCCCTGCCTTTTTTGTTTCGCCCCCGCCCGGTTTCCGCTTAACTCCTTCGCCTTATGTTGCGCGCAGGCATTGTCGGACTTCCCAACGTCGGGAAAAGCACCCTCTTCAACGCGGTCACCCGGACGCGCAAGGCCGAGGCGGCCAACTACCCCTTCTGCACCATCGAGCCCAATGTGGGTGTGGTCACCGTTCCCGATGCCCGCCTGGCCGTCCTTTCAAAAATATCCGGTTCGCAAAAACTCATCCCCGCCGCCATCGAGATGGTCGACATCGCCGGCCTGGTCAAGGGAGCCAGCCAGGGCGAGGGCTTGGGCAACAAATTTTTGGCCCACATCCGCGAGGTGGATGCCATCATCCAAGTGGTCCGCTGCTTCGAGGATGCCGACATCCACCACGTCTCCGGCACCGTCGATCCCCTGCGTGACATCGAAGTCATCCTGACCGAACTCGTGCTCTGTGATCTGGATGCCGTGCAGAAGCGCAAGGACAAGACGGCCAAGAATGCCCGTTCCGGTGACAAGGTGGCCAAGGCGGAAATCGCTGTGTTGGAAAAACTCGAGCCGCACCTCAACAGAGGCAAGCCCGCCTTGACCTGTGATTTGAGTGAAGACGAGCGGGCGGTGGCCAAGCACTTCTACCTCCTCACCTCCAAGCCCACATTGTTCGCCTGCAATGTCAAGGAAAGCGACCTGCCGGAGGTGACCGCCGGGCGCCGCGACACCGAGACCGGCAAACGCGTGGCGGCGGTCGAGCAGTATTGCAAGGACCACCTCGGGGCCGAGTCGGTCATCATCAGTGCGCAGATTGAGGCCGAACTCATGGACCTGACCCCGGAAGAGGCCGCGGCCTACCTGCATGATCTCGGGGTGGTCGAGTCGGGCGTGGGTGCGCTCATCCGTTCCGTTTACCATCTGCTCGGACTGAGGACTTATTTCACCACCGGCGAGAAAGAAACCCGGGCCTGGACCATCCATGTCGGCGACAAGGCCCCGGCGGCGGCCGGTGTGATCCACACCGATTTCGAACGCGGATTCATCGCCGCGGAGACTGTGGCCTACGACGACCTGGCTTCGCTTGGTTCCTACGCCAAAGCCCGTGAGGCCGGCAAGCTGCGCATCGAGGGCAAGGAATACACTGTCAAAGATGGCGACGTGATGGAATTCCGCTTCAACGTCTGACCGGGTGCGATAACTTTCACCGCGAAGATCGCGAAGGGCGCGAAGTTATTCAGGGTTTGAATCAGCCAGGGATGCGATTTTGCTGAACGCAAGGACGATGTCTTTGAGGTGCTTTACCAGACTGTTATCGCCTGGTGTTTTCACTTCGCGCACTCCGCGGTGCAACTGTCTTTTCCGCTCTAACGCCGACGGGAGGGGGGCGGGACGTAGCCGTCGGGAAGCTGCTCGCGCACCCGGAAGGTGATGCGGGCCTTGGTCAGGTCGTAGGGACTCATGTCCATCTTGACGCGGTCACCCACGCCGAGTCGGATGAAATGCTTGCGCATTTTCCCGGAAATATGGGCCAGGACCTCGTGCTTGTTGTCGAGCTCCACTTTGAACATGGTGCCCTTCATGACCGCACGGACCGTTCCTTCCACTTCGATGACTTCGCCTGCCATAATTTTGAATCCCGAAATTAGCCGAAGCATCCAAAGGCGTCCATGGATATTTTGGGGTCGCAGCACCGTGTGTTCTGCCTCTGGCTTTGATTCTGTTCACTCCAAGCATTGAGTCGGGAATTGGATTAACACCAATCCTCATGACTGAACGAAAGGACCAGCGGGAGGGCGATCCGCCTGAGGCGGACTGCCGAGCTGGATTGTGGTCATTCTTCCAAGGGCGGCTCAGCGGGAGCTTCGCCCTCCAGTAAGGCACTTTATCGCCGATTCAAAAGAATTCGGTAGAAGAGGAGGAACCACGCCGGGATCAACCCCTCAGCCGGCGGGCGATTTTCCCGATGACGGCGGTTTCCTGGAGCCCGAGCGTGAAGGCGGTGAGGAAGTAGCCGGTGCAACCCACACCGACCAGGGCGGCGGTGGTGAGGAGTCGCAGGAACCAACCCCCGTCCATCCAGGGGTGAAGGAGATGGGCCGATCCGGCCACGGCCCCGCACATGACCAGGGTGGCGGCGGTGATCTTGGCGAAAGCGAAGAGAAAGGACCGGTCGATCCAGGGGCCGAGGGGTTTGCCGATGGCGGCCAGCAACTGGGCCAAGTTGATCAGGGCCACCAGGGCGGTGGAGAGGGCCAGTCCGGCCACGCCCCAGTGAAGGACAAAGACAAAGAGGGAATTGAGGATGAGATTGAGGACGATGCCGACCAAGCTCACACGCAGGGGCACGCGGGGGAGGCCGAGGGCGTAGAAGGCTGGGCTGACGATCTTGATCGCGGCATACGGAGCCAGGCCGATGGCGTAGGCCTGCAGGGCCAGGGCGGTTTGCAGGGTGTCCGAGGCGGTGAACGCCCCCCGCTGGTAAATCAACCCGATGATCGGGACCGCCAGCAGGATCAATCCGACCGAGGCCGGCAGGGTCAGGAAGGAAGCCAGTCGCAGTCCCTCTGATAGTTTCGTCCGGAAAGCCGAGAGGTCTTCGAGGGCGGCCGAGCGTGAGACGCTGGGCAGGGTCACGGTGGCGATGGCCACGCCAAAGAGGCCGATGGGCAGTTGCATCAGGCGGAAGGCGTTGTTGAGCCAGGTGACCGAGCCGTCCTGGAGAAGGAGGGCGAACGAGGTGTTGACGAGCACGTTCACCTGGACGGCCGCTCCTCCGACGATGGCGGGTGCCATGAGGGTGAGCACCTGGCGCAGGCCGGGGTCGCGCCAGTCCCAGGTCCACTGAAAGTGGTAGCCCAGGCTGCGGGCCTTGGGAACTTGGATGACCCATTGCGCCACTCCACCCAGGACCGTTCCGAGGGCAAATCCATAGATCGCTTTCGGGCCGAAGTGCGGGTCGATCCACCAGCCCAGACCCAGGCCACAAAGGATGGAGACGAGGTTGAAGGCGGTGGAAGCCGAGGCCGGCAAGCCGAAGCTGCCCAGGCTGTTGAGCAACCCCATCCAGACCGCGGCCAGGGAGACAAAGAAGATGAAGGGGAAAAGGATGCGGGTGAGGTCGACCGTCAGGCCGAATTTGTAGGGATCGTCGTGCAGTCCCCAACCGATGAGGGAAACAATCCCCTCCGAACCGAGGATGCCGAGGACGACGATTCCTGCCATGAAGGCGATGGCCAGGGTGTTGACCAGATTGGCCAGACGGAAGGCGGCCAATTGACCCTCGGTGGCGAGTTTTTTGGAGAACGTGGTGACGAAGGCGGTGGACAACGCGCCTTCGGCAAAGAGGTCGCGCAGGAGATTGGGGATGCGGAAGGCGGCCAGGAAGGCATCCAGTTCCTTTCCCGCGCCGAAGATCGAATTCAGGATGACCTCGCGCACCAACCCGAGCACACGGGAGCCGAGCACGGCAAGCATGATGCGGGAGGCCGGTCGGGCGGTGGAGGACATGGGGAGTTTTTACCGCGAGGACGCGAGCGAAGCAACGTCCCAAGTAGGGCGCGGAGGGCGCGAAGCAATGCTCAAGGCGATCGTCAGATTTTCTGGAGCTTGCGGTATTTCATGAAAACTTCGGCGGCCTGGAGGCGGGCCAGGCGGAGGCCGAGGAGACCGCCCTTGATGCCGCCTTTGAGGAGATAGGAACGGAGGAAACGCCAGAGGGCGTGGGTGATCGGGGTCAGGGGTCCGGCTTTCTTGCCCTCCGCCTTGGCGCTTTGGGCCCAGAGGGTGGAATAGTGTTCCATCCGCCCGCGGTAATCGGCCTCGTCCTTGAAGGAATGATGGATGAGTTCTCCGACCAGGGGTTGGATTTCGCCGTTCAATTCCAACCGTTCATGCACTGCTCCACCTGCAAATTTCCCGCTCCCCTTGCGGAAGAGACGGACCAGCACATCGGGATACCAGTCGCCGAAACGGATCCAGGTGTTTTCAAAGAAGACCACCCGGGGCATGGAAAATCCGGCCATGGAAGAGGGAACCACCGTGGGCTTGATCTTGATCAGTTCCGCCCGCAGCCCCGGGGAAAGTTCCTCGTCGGCGTCGATGCTCAGGACCCATTCATGGGTGGCTTTGGAGAGGGCGAAGTTCTTCTGCCCCACGTAGCCCTCCCACTCATGGCGGATGAAGCGGGCGTTGTGGTCGGTGGCGATGAACGGGGTGCGGTCGGTGCTGCCGCTGTCCACGATGATGATTTCATCAGCGATGTCTTTGAGGCTGTCGAGGCAACGGGCGAGGTTGGCTTCTTCGTTCAGGGTGATGATGCAGGCGGAGATTTGCATGGAGGGATTAGGTGATTGAGTGATTAAGGGATGGAGTATGCAGGAGATGATCGACGGTAACAGCGTTCATGCAGCGGAAGTCGATCGGGCATTCACGCAGGAAGCAGGGGGAGCAGGGGACATGTTCGCGGACGACCTGGATGGTGTCGGTGATGGGCCCGGTCAATCGGGGTTCGGTGGAGCCGAAAATGGCGGCACCGGGGCGGCCGAACATCGCGGCCACATGCATGGCCCCGCTGTCGTTGCAAAGGACGCAGCTGGCATGGGCCAGCCAGCCCAGAAATTCACGCAGCGAGGTTTCGCCCGCCAGGTTGTGATGGGGAACGGTGAGGAGGTGGGCGACTTCCCGGCAGGTGGGGCGGTCGATCTCGGCCCCGAGGAGGATGACTTCAAGATTGTTTTCTGCGGCGATGCGGTTGGCGGCTTCGGCGAAACGTTTGGCGGGCCAGCGTTTGGCGGGGCCGTATTCGGCACCCGGGCAGAGGGCGAGGTAGGGAACCGAGGACAGACCCTCCTTCGCCAAGGCTACGGAGGACAGGGGGGTGAAATTGCTGATTGCTGATTGCTGATTGGATTTGAGGCCTTGAGAAGCGTTGAGACCAGATCCAGGTAGTCGAGGCTTTGGTGGCGCAGGCCTTGGGCGCGGTTGTATTTCGGAACAACGTCGGTGAGGAGCCAGCGGCGTTGGTGGCCCTTGAAGCCGATACGGCGGGGGATGCGGGCCAGCCAGGGCTCGGCGGCGGTGCGAAGGGAATTGGGGAAGATGAGGGCGGTATCGAAGTGGAAGGGACGGAGGGAATCGGCGGTGATCCAGAGGTTGGGGTCGACGGTGAGGACGTGGTCGATGCCGGGAACGATCTTCCAGAAGTCGGCCAACTTGCCCGGGGTGAGCACGCTGAAGCGCGACCCGGGGGGGAGTTTGTGTTGGAGGGCCTGCACGGCGGGGAGGCCGATGACGGCATCGCCGAGCCAGTTGGGGCTGCGCAGGAGCAGGTTCATGAAGGCGGGAGATTAACCGCGAAGCACGCGAAGTGCGCGAAGATTTTTTGTGGGGATTGGGGCAAAAAAAAGCCGGAGCTTGGGGCTCCGGCTTTGGGTGGGGGCTGGTATCAGCGCAGGACGCCGCAGGCGGCACGGCGGTTGGCGGCGTAGGCCGACTCGTTTTCGCCCTGCTGGGCGGGGCGTTCCTCGCCGTAGGAAATGGTGTGCAGGCGGTTGCCATCGACGCCCAGTCCCATCAGGTAGGTGCGGATGGCCAGGGAACGACGTTCGCCGAGGCCGACGTTGTACTGGATGGTACCGCGGGAATCGGTGTGCCCGGCCACCAGGATGCGGGCGCTGCTGTTCTCGTTCATCCAGTTGGCGATTTTCTCCAACTTGGGACGCTCACTGCCGTCGATGGCGTAGCTGTCGAAGGCGAAGTAGACCGTGTAGGCGGCGAGGGTGGAGTAATCGGCGTTCTCGGGATTGAAATCGCCGCGACCGGGAAGGGCTCCAGTGTCGTAAATGTCCTCACCGGCGATACCGCCGCCGGCACCGCCGGTGCCTTTGACCGATTTGGCACAACCGGCAAACACGAGGAGCGCGGCCAGGGCGGGGAGTGCCAGGTGCAGGTGGGAGAGGCGGATGAAGGGAGTGGATGTTTTCATAGGGGTCAGCGGCTGCAATTGGGTTCGGAGGCTTTCCCGATCCCGTTTTTCAGTTGTACGGATTCGCGGGTGATGGAGTCAAGGAGATAGAGGGCCCCGGCCCGGGCGTAGACCAAGTGGCGGGAATTGCGGGTCCAGGAGGGGGATTCGTTGTTGCCGGAGGTGGTGAGGACTTTGGGCTCGCCGCCGGGCAGGACGGTCATGGCGATCTGGTTGCCTCCGGCGACGCGCACGCTGAAGGCGAGTTTTTTGCCGTCGGGGGACCAATCGGTTTCGGTGGTGTAAGTGGAGGAGGTGTTGATGCGCTGGAGTTGGCCTCCGGCGGAAGGAATCAGGTAAACCTGCGGGCTGCCGCGGTCGTCGGAGATGAAGGCCAGGGTGGAGCCATCGGGGGACCAGGTGGGGGTGGACTCCGTGCCGCGGGTGCGGGTCAGGCGGTTGGCCGTTCCGCCGTCGGCCGGCATGGTATATAGATCGGTGTTGCCGTCTTTGGACAGGATGAGGGCGAGGGTGCTGCCGTCGGGGGAGAAGGAGGGGCTCTGGTTGGTGCCGGGGAAATCCTTGGTCAGGTTGAAGCGTTTCTTGGCGGTGAGGTCGATCAGCCAGACATCGGGGTAGCCGCCCTTGTACGAAGTGTAGGCGATGCGGTTGCCGTCGGGAGAGAGTTTCGGCCCGATGCTGGTGCTGGCGTCTTTGGTCAAGGGGCGGACGTTGGCACCGTCGATGTCCATCAGGTAAACCTCTTTGTGGCCTGATTCTGCGGAGATGAAGACCAACTTGGAGGAGGCGATGCCTTTCTGGGTGGTGAGTTTTTCCACGATGGCATCGGCGAAGGCGTGGGTGGCGGCGCGGACATCGCCGTTGTAGTTCCCGCTGAGGGCGGTGCGGCCGTCGGCCCCTGTGACGGTGCCACTGATCCCGGAGGCCGAAGTGATGGCGCTGGCGGTGAAGGCGGCCTCGCTGGCGGGGGTGATGGCGAAGGCGCTGGAGAGGGTGAGGTCGTTGGCCAGGATGGATCGGACCTGGTCGGCGTTGGGGCCGGAGAATCCGCCGAGGGCGATGTTGACCCGGCCCTTGTTGATGACGATGGCGCCTTCTTGGGCGGAGCTGTGAGTGAGGCCAAGGCCGAGAAGGAGTAGGCAGGATAGGAGGGTGCGGGGCATGGCGTGGATGGGACTTTTGAACAAGCTAGCGCAAGGGGCCGGAAAGTACACAGGAAAATGGAGCGGGGAAGGGACGGTCAGTTCAACTCGAAGATGACGGGGACGACGAGGTCGGGGTTGCCGAGCCCGGGGGGGAGGGCCTGGGGCAATTTGCCCACGCGGTGGACGGTGCCAATGACGGAGGCGTCCATCTCGGCGTTGCCGGAGGATTTTTCCAGGCCTTCAAAAACGAGCGTGCCGTCGGGTTTGACCCGGATGCGCAGGGTGGCCTTGAGGTCCTCCGGGATGGAGGGTTTTTCCCAGGCCTTGGTCAGGACGACTTTGATCAGGGCTTTGTAGGGTTCGGCGTTGGGGTCGCCGTCGGGATCGCCCGGTCGTCCACTGCCGGTGCCGCCGGGGATGCCGGCATTGCCGACTTTGCCGGCGAGGCGGGCCTTGATTTCGGAGGCGGAGAGGCCCTGTCCGGAACCGGTGCCCCCGGGCTGGGTGTGCTGGGGCGTGGAGGTGCCCGCCCCACTGGGCGCGGTGGCTCCGTCGCCGCGCTTCACCGGGGTGAGGTTGACTTTGACCGGGACGGGGGCTGGTTTGGACTTGGCGGGAGTCGGGGTGGGGGTTGGAGAGGGAGGTGGAACCGTGTTTTTAGGGGGAGTGACCGGCTGGGCTTGGGATGTCGGTTGAGGGGTAGGAATGGGCGGTGCGGGTGCCGGAGTGGGCGGGGTGATTGCTGCGGCAGGGGAGGGTGGTTTGGGTGGTTGCAGGGGGGCCGGGGCATGGCTGGGCGTGAGCGGAGAGATAGGACCCTGGCCGGAAGATGTCTGTTCCAGCGAATTGCCCTCGCCGGGATCCAGCTCCCCGAGTGCGACCATCTCGATAAACGGGTCGCTTTTTCCCGGGGCGTGAAGCTGGGGGAGCAGAGTGAGGAGCGCGAGTGCGAGGAGGTGGAAGAAGACGACCCAGGCAAAGGTGGCGGGCTTGATGTGATGTTCCGTCGCACCGGTGCCGGGCGCGGCATGGCGGGGGGTGTCTTTGATCGGGGAGAAAGTGGGCGCGGAGCGGGGCATGGGCATCCCTGGGTCAGCGTTTTTCCGGGGTGGTGGCGATGCCGAGTTTGATCCCGGTTTTTTTGATCAAGTCCAGGACATCGACCAGTTTTTGGTATTCAAGCTTTTTATCGGCACGCAGGTAGACGGCGGCGTTCGGTTTGCGGCGGAGCAGGTCGCGCATCGCCTGTTCGAGTTCGCGCAGGCTTACGCGGTTGCGTTCGATGTAAATCGAGCCGTCGGCGCGGAGGGCGACCTGGAGGACGGCCTCGGATTCGATCTTGGAGGGGGCCTTTTGTTCGGTGGAGTCGGGCAGGGACAGGTCGATGCTTTGTTCGAGGGTGGGAGCGGTGATCATGAAGATGATCAGGAGGACGAAGCAGAGGTCGAGCAGGGGGGTGATGTTGAGCTCGGTGAGCGTTCCGCGATCCAGGCGTTGGGAGGGGCGGCGCATAAGCTTGCGGGTAGAAGGACGACAGCGGTTACGAACGACGGGAGAGATGCTTGTGTTCGAAATCAGAGGCGCACTCGGCGGCGAAGTTTTCCATTTCGACCATCATGCCCTTGAGGGTGGTGATGAGGAAGTTGTAGCCGAACATGGCCGGGATGGCGACGAGGAGGCCGGCCACGGTGGTGATGAGGGCGGCCGAAACGCCGGGGGCGAGGGCGGCCAGGTTGGCCTTGCCCGCGAGGGCGACATCGCCGAAGGCGTCCATGACGCCCCAGACCGTGCCGAGGAGACCGAGGAAGGGCGCGCCGCTGACCGCGGTGGCCAGGAGGATGAGGTTGGATTCGAGCTTGAGGGATTCCTCGCCCACGGCGCGCTCGAGGGCGGAGCGGACGGAGGTCATGGAGGTGGCGTCGATCTTGGGGGCGCCGATGAGGCGGGCGGAGTAGGTTTCATCGACGACACTGGAGCCGAGGAGGTGGAAACTGAGTTCGCGGCAACCATTCTGGTAGACGGCAGCGAGGGGTGAGGCGCCGAAGGGGGCCTGTTTTTCGAAAAGCTCCAAAGGGTGGCGGGAATCGCGGTAGCGGCGCAGGAAGAGGCGGTTGTCGCGGCGGGCCTGGCGGACGAAGACGAACTTGGTGGCCATGACCGACCAACTGAAGGCCGAGCCGATGACGAGGAGGAAGATGATGACCTTGCCCTCGATGGTGCTGGCGTTCCAAGCGTAGACGAGGCCGGCTGCCATGGGCAGGGTGAGGGGCAGGGATATCATGGAGAGGAGTGTAGCGCAGGCCTGAGCGCGGGAAAGTGAGAAAGGCTCATATTCCTCCGACAGGCATGCCGATTGGGGCTTCGACTTCGAACTCCACTTCGATGACCTTCTTTTCCCTGGCTTTGAGTTTGAGTTCCCAGGTGATTTCGCCGTTTTCCTTGTTTTCCTTGGCCGGCTTGGGATTGAGGGCGGTGGGGCGGACTTTGATCTGGTCCTGTTGGGCCACGGGGATCTGGTCCTTGACCGTGAGGGTCTCTTCGGTTTTTTTCAAGTTCTCGACCTCGATGGTGTAGCCGATTTTGAGCAGGCGGGATTTATTGACCAGTCCGGTGGTTTCTTCCTTGCGCACCTTGTCCTTGCGCTGGACCTTGATGCCGTCGTCCTTGCCGAGGAAGAGGTCGAAGACCCCTTCGGGACCGACGAGGGAGAGGGCGGAGCTGCCGATGAAATCATTTTCCATGAAGACGTTGAGGGCACCGGGAAGGAGCGGTGCGGGATTGGCGTTCTTGACCTTTGCTTTGACGAAGGCACCGGGCATGAGTTTGGGTGTGGCGGTGTAGGTGCGTTCGGCTGACATTTCCTGACGGGAAATGGTGCAGCGGTGGGGTTCACCGTCGCTGGGGACGGTGGTGGTGCCGGGGACCTTGAAGACGGCGGAGAAGCCCCGGGTTTCGATGTTGGATTCCATCAATTGAACGGATGCCCCTTCTTCATCCTTGGTGTCTACACGATTGGAGCGCATCTCCTGGGCCACCTGGCCCATCAGAACCTGTTTCCGGGCCGACAGTTCACGGGTGGAGGAGTAAGAATCCATGGGTGCGGCGGCTGGCATGGGTTGGAGTATTTGCAAGATCCAGGGATCCAGGTCGGGCAGGGCGGTGCCGAGCTGGGGCCGGGCGGTGGAGAGCACGATGCGGGCGTCAGTCCAGTTTTCGCCGGTGCGCTGGCGGACAATCCCGTAGGAGGTGAGGGTGATCTTGTCGGAGTCGCCCCGGGCGTGGACGTCATACTGCGGGGTCCAGCCGGCGTTGGCGAGCATGTAGGATATCTCCACCGCGGCCGTGGTGGCGGTATCGGCCTGTACGGTGACGGCCACGCGGCGGTTCTGGGGGTTGCCGGGATTCTCCAGCTTGGCCAAGTCGGCTCGGAATTTTTCCAAGTCTTTGTCGAGGTTGCGCTGGGTGCGCTCGACCGCACGGAGGCGTAGGGAGATCTTGTTCTGTTCGCCGCCGTAGTAATCGACCAGCTTCTGGATATCGGCCACGTTGATGACTGGCTTGTCCCCTTCCTTGGCCGCGCCGGAACTGGCCTCGCGGCTGAGTTTGTTGAGCAGTTCTCGCTTCTGGTTGAGGTCGTTTTGTTCGTCCGAAAGGTCCTGTTTCTTTTCCTCGGTGGTTTGGATGAGGTCTCGGAGCTTGAGGACTTCGGGGGACTGGGAGGGTTCGCGGTAGTCGCGCTTGAGTTCGACGCCGAGGATCTTCCATCCATTGCCGGTACCGCCGGCGCGAACGGAGTTCTCGTCTAGTCCGATGGGGAGGTTTTCGAAGACGATCTGGTGTTCGCCCGGAGTGAGGGGGGTGGAGGCGCGGCGGGTGACGACGGCGCGGTCGGGGTAGACGGTGACCTCGCTGATGCGGTGGTCGGTTTTGACTTCGGCGGCTGTGACTCCAATGACGGAGGAGAGCAAGGCCAGGAGGATGGGAGCGGGGTGGGTTTTCATGGGCGATGGGGATTGGGGGGTATGGGTGTTACCAAATGATCAGACGTCGCGGGAGATGGAAATCTTAGGGAAAAAATGGGCGGAGTGGACCATTACAACGTGCCCCGGGCAAAAACACGCCCAAAATGAAGAGGCCGTGCTGCGGAGTCCAGGCATGGAGAAGACGGGGGGCTTGGGGGAGGTGCCATGCACCATGACATTTCGCTTCGCGAAGGAATGGGCGGAGATGGATGATGCATTCACGAGGACGTGAAACCCTCTGCGGGATGGCCTGCGGCTTGGGCCGCTTCGCTTGACGATCACTGCGTGAATGGCAGGCGAACTTCCCCCTTCGTATAAAACTACGGCGGGACAAGCCGTTCGAATCTAGGGGAGACGCTTCGCTTCGCGAAGGAATGGGCGGAGATGGATTCGAACCATCGAAGGCAAAGCCAGCAGATTTACAGTCTGCCCCGTTTGGCCACTCCGGAATCCGCCCGAAGAGCTGGAAATACTAAAAACCCCGCCTCCCCCCGTCAACTCCACAGCGCAAGTATTTACGCGGTGCGGAACTGTTCGAGGAACCGGACATCGTTTTCGTAAAGGAGACGCAGATCGGGAATGCCGTGGATCATCATGACCATCCGTTCCAGTCCCATGCCGAAGGCGAAACCAGTGTAGCGGGTGGCATCGATGCCCACCGCGGCAAAGACCGCCGGGTCGACCATCCCGCAACCGCCGATTTCGATCCATTCCTTGCCCTTGATGCGCAGTCCGGGCACAGACATGTCCACCTCGAAGCTCGGTTCGGTGAAGGGGAAGAAGTGGGGACGGAAACGGATGCGGGTCTCCGGGCCGAAGAGTTCGCGGAAGAAACATTCCATGGTCCCCTTGAGGTGGGCGAGGGTGATGCCTTCGTCGACGACCAGGGCTTCGAGTTGGGTGAAGAACATGCCGTGGGTGGCATCGACCTCGTCGCGGCGGAAGCAACGGCCGGGGGCGATGATTTTGATCGGGGGTTTCTCCTTCTGCATGGTGCGGATCTGCACGGTGGAGGTGTGGGATCGGAGCAGTCGCCGTCCGAGGTTTCCAGCGGGGGGCAAATCGAGGTAGAAAGTGTCCTGTTCGTTGCGGGCCGGGTGGTCGGCGGGGGTGTTGAGGGCGTCGAAGTTGTGGAACTCAGTGTCGATCTCAGGACCGGTGGCGAGGGCGAAGCCCATGCGGCGGAAGATGTCGATGCTCCGGTCGACAAGGCGTGAGACCGGGTGGCGCGCGCCGGTGGGAAAGGGACGGCCGGGCAGGGTGGGATCGTCGGGCATGCCCGAATCCGAGAGGGTGAAGGAATCTTTTTTGGCGTCGAAGGCGGATTGGATGGCGGTTTTGGCCAGATTGGCCGCCTTGCCGGCTTCGGGTCGTTGTTCCTTGGGCAGGTCCTTCATCTTTTCCAACAAGGCGGGAAGACGGCCCTGTCGGCTGAGGTAGGTGATGCGCCATTCCTCCAAGGCCGCGGGGTTCGCGACCTGTTCGAGTGCGGCGAGGGCCTCGGCTTGCAGTGATTGCAGATCGGCGATCATGGGCGGTGGGGTTTGGGGGAAGCAAAACGCCGCCGACCGGGGGTCCGGGCAGCGGCGTGAGCCTGAAGGAGGCGTAAGCGGAAGAGGTTCCTCAGCCGCGGGCCGCTTTGACGACCTGTTCGAAGACGGCCGGTTCGGAAACGGCCAGATCGGCCAGGACTTTGCGGTCGATTTCGATTTTGGCCTTCTTCAGGGCCGCGATGAACTTGCTGTAGTTCAGGTCGAAGGCCTTGACGGCGGCACTGATACGGACCGTCCAAAGGGAACGGACGTTGCGCTTGCGGGTCTTGCGGTCGCGGTAAGACCAGTACTTGGCCTTGTAGGTCGCGTCCTTGGCGTAACGGAAGAGTTTGCTGCGGCGGCCGCGGTAACCGGCGGCGCTGGTGACCACCCGTTTGCGGCGTTCACGGGAGGCGGGGGCATTGGTGGCTCTGGGCATGGTGTTTCCTTAAGTTGAGCGGGAGAGCGTAGAGGGTATCAGCCGAAGAGCAAGTTCTCTTTGATTTTGCCCAGATCGCTGTCGGTGAGGGTTTTGGGGGAGGCGAGTCGGCGCTTGCGCTTGCGATTCTTGCTGCCCGCGAGGTGGCGGCGTCCGGCGCGGGAGGTTTTCACCTTGCCCCCGGCGGAAATTTTGAACCGCTTGGCGACGGCTTTGCGCGTCTTCGAACGGGATACTCCTTTGGCCATACTTTTCTCTTTCTCTTTGCGATTGCTGGTGTGTTGGGTTCTTGGGTGCGTCGCGCTAAGTGCTGGTGCTCTTGGCGTTGCTTTCGGTGGATTCGGAATCACCATCGTCTTCCGCATCCTCCGGACCCTCGGGAACGTCGTCGTAGACTTCGTTTTCGACCGTGTATTTCCGGACCCGCTTTTTTTCGGGGAGGGGAGTTAACATCAAATTGATGTTTCTGCCAACCAATTTCGGTTCGCTGTCGGCCGAGGCGACGTGGTTGAGATCGGCGATGATTTTGTGCGCCATGGTGCGGGCGTCGTCCTTGCGGATCATTTCGCGTCCGCGGAGGACGAGCATGAGCTTGACCTTCATGCCCTTGATCATGAAGTCCTCGGCATGGCGCATCTTGACCATGTAATCGTGGGTGTCGGTATTGAGGTGGAACTTCAGTTCCTTGACCCGGGCCGAAAGGTTGTGCTTCTTGGCCTCGCGGTCGCGTTTGGCCATCTCGTAGCGGAATTTTCCGTAGTCGAGGATCTTGCAGACGGGTGGGCGGGCGTTGGGGGCGACCTCGACCAAATCCAGGCCGGCCAGGCGGGCTTGGTTGAGGGCTTCGGGCAGGGGGAGGACGCCCAAGGGCTGGCCCTCCGGGCCGATGGTCAGGACTTCGCGGGCGCGGATGCGTTGGTTGACGCGTTGCTGGGGGGTGTGAATGACGGGCTCCTTGTTGGCTTCTGTCGATGGTTCAGTTGTGGAAAAAGGGATGGAAAATCAGGCGCGGGCAAAGGCGGGGTTCAGCCGGGGATGGAGCCTTCCAACGCAGGGCATGGGAGCCGGACCGACAATGGGGGTCATAGTCCGGAAAATGCGGTCACTGCGGTGGCCGCGCTGATGCCCAAACAAAGAAACATGGCCGCAAACTAGGAAAGACCCACCTCCGAGGCAAGTGCAAAAGCGGGCGGCCATATTCCCGGTTGCAAGTGAACGGTCCACGGTTATACCGGATTGAGTGAAAGTTTGCCTTGCGGGTTATGGCCTCATCGGCCGGGAATGGGTCAGGCACTATCGCGCGGATGCATTCGAGGTTGCCGTCTGGAACCGTTCCCCCCGTCCCGAAGCACCCGGTTTCAATCCCGACCTCGGCCATGCCCTGGCCGGGGCGGATGTGCTCCATTTGGTCGTGGCGGACCCGGCGGCCGTCGAATCTGTCCTGACACTGGCGGGGGATCGCATAGGGCCCGGACTCTTGGTCATTCAATCCAGTACCATTTCCCCATCCGCCGCCGGAACATTCGAGGCGTTCTGCCTCCAACGGGGGGCCGCCTATGCCGAGGCCCCGTTCACCGGCAGCAAGCCCGCCGCCGAGGCCCGTCAGAATGTCTTTTACCTCGGAGGAGCGAAGGAGGCCAAGGATCAGGCAGCGCGTGTGCTTCATGGATTGTCGCGGAAAATAGTGGATATTGGAACGGTCGCCCAAGCCTCCGCGCTCAAGCTGGCCATGAACCTCCAGATCGCCTCCATTTCCCAGGCCCTGGCGGAAGGCCTGAGCCTGGCCAGACGTTCGGGCATCAGCGATGCGTGTTTCTTCGATGTCCTGGAATGCAACATCGCCCGATCGGGTCTGAGCGATCTGAAAAAAGACAAGCTCATCCGCCGCGATTACGATCCCCAGTTTTCCGTCAAACACATGGCCAAGGACTTGCGGCTGGCCTTGGAAACCGGGTCGCCGTCCGAGTTTCCTTTGACCAGCACCCTGGCCGGGATTTACCGGCAGGGGCTTGACGCCGGTTGGGGCGAGGACGATTTTTCCGCACTCATCCGCTTGTTGGAGGCGGAGGCGGTCGGTGGGAAAAAAAGAGAACAAGGCCCATAATTTTCATTTAAGGTCATCCGAAATCATGACAAAATCTTCCATGCTCATACGGGTTCTTCGCATCTTTCTTGTTTGCACACTCCCTTTCCTTTCGGTCCCACTTTCCGCCCAGACCGCGATCGAGCTCCGGGAAAAAGCCTCCAAGGCCTTTGAAGCCGGCAATTACAAAGAGGCGGTTGCCGCCGCCCAGGACTTCATGCAGAAGTTCTCCACCGACATCGAAGCCCCGAAAGTCCGCTTCCTGCTCGGGGTTTCACAATATTCTGTCGGGGATTATGCCGGTTGTGCCGCCACCTTCGCCAACCCGAAGGACCTGCCCGAGGAATTTGATGCCACGATCAAGTTCCACCTCGGCGCCGCCAACTATTTCCTCGGCCAGTATGACAAGGCCATCGCCGCCCTCGGCCAAGTGCTCACCTCCAAGGATGCCGAGGCCAAGAAGAACCTCTCCCCTTACGCGGTCTATTACATTGGACGTTCCCACATGGGCAAGGGATCCAAGGCCGATGAGGCCAAGGACAAGGTCGGTGCGGCCAAGGAATGGGCCGAGGGCCTGAAATCTTTCACCGAATTCACCACCTCGTTTCCCAACCACGAACTTTTCATCGACGTCGCCACCGCCAAGGCCACCGCCAACATCTTCCTCAACAAACTGGACGCCGCCCTCGCCGACCTCGAAACCCTGCGCAACAAACCGGAGAGCGCGGGCATGGGTGATGACATCGACTTCCTCACCGGCTACGTCCTCACCCAGAGTGCGCAGAAGCTGCTCGACGATTTCAAAAAAGAAGAAGCGGAGGCCGTCATCACCCGGGCCAAGGAAACCTACGCCCGTCTGGCCAAAAGCCCCAACCTCGTCATGGCCAACCAGGCCGCCTTCCAGCTCGCCAGTCTGGAATTCGCCCAGGCACAGACCGTGCGCGGGGACGCCGCCGCCTACCGCGAGGCCATGGAAGCCGCCATCGAGGCCTATCGTTCGCTTCGCAGCAAGGACGAGATCGCCGCCTCCCAGCAGAAACGGGTCGACGAGGCCCGCAAGGCGGTGACCGATGCCGGGGGGAACCGCGACCGGGTGCGTGCCGCCCAGCAGGCCCTCTCCCGGGAACAACAGAAGCTGACCAGTGTTGAATCCGCCCCCGACACCGCGGTGGACGGCCTTTCCCGCATCGGCGACTGCCTCCTCCAGCTCCAACGTTACGACGAGGCCCGCATCGTCTACCGCTTTGCCGGACAGTTCGGCAACGATGAACAAAAGAAGCAACTGTCCATCCAGAAGGTCATTTCCTTCGCCATGCAGGGACTGCCCGACCAGGCGGAAAAAAACTTTGCCGAATTCCGGTCCAAATATCCCAACGATCCTCTGGCAGAAAATGTGCGGTTCCTCATCGGCAACGCCCTCATGCAGCAGGCCAAGTACGACGATGCCATCAAGGCCTTTGATGAAAGCCTGAAGAACTTCCCCGCCAGCCGCGTTTCCGGACAGATCCCCAAGCTCAAGGCCCAGTGTTACCTCGCTCTGGGCAAGGCGGATGAAGCCCTCAAGACCTTTGACGACTTCATCCGCGACGCCGCCGCCGGCAAGCTCAAGGTTCCGCCGGAGGCGGTCGAGGACGCCCAACGTCTGCGCGCCCTGGCCCTCCTGCAAATGAAACAGGTCGAGCCGGCCATCAAAGCCATGCAGGAACTGGCCGCTGCCTCCAAAACCCCGGCCATCCAGGAGGAGGCTTCCTATCAGGTTGCCAGCATGCTTTCGCAGGCGGGACGATTTGAAGAGGCGGCCAAGGCATTCGCCGACTTCGCAACCAAGTTCGCCAATTCACCCCGGGTCATGGAAGCGAGTTATTTTTCCGCTGTTTCCCTCGACAAGGCCAAAAAGCCCGACGAAGCCATCCAGCGCTTCCAGTCGGTGGCGGACAAATACAAGGATTCCAACTTCGCCATCGGGGCCCTCGACAAAATATGGAACATCCACCTGCAGCAGGGCCGCATCGAGGAAATGATCAAGGCCCAGGATGCGCTCATTGCCGCCTACCCGCAGTCCACCCAGGCCATCGTCACCCTCTTCGAGCGCGCAAAATACCTGGATGAAAAAGCCAAGAAAAAAGACGAGGCCGCCAAGGCCTTCCAGGCCGTCTACGACTTTTACAAAAAACTCCCGCCCGAAGTCCTGGCGACGCCGAACGGCCAGAAGATGGCCGAATACGCCGCCTTCGGTCTGGTTCGGGGGGCCGACCTCCAGCGCAAGGACGCGATTGCGCTGGGACCATTTGACAAACTGGATGAGGCCAAGAAGGCCCAGTGGAAAGAGTTGATGACTTCGTCCCAGTCGTCGTTGGAAAAGGCGGTATCCGAGTTTCCACAGTCCAAGACCATCACGAACGCGCTCCAGCGTCTGGTTGACGTCCTGTTGTTGGAGATCAAATCGGGAACCATGACCCTGAATGAGGCGGCCACTTATTTGAGCAAACTGGCCGGCAGCCTGTCCGACGAGGTGGCCCAGGTCCAGGTGTTGATCGGACGCGCCAGCCTGATGTTCCAGGGCGGGCAGCCCGAACAGGCCCTGGTTTTCTACGACGAAGCGTTCGGCAAGATCACCGACCCCAAGCGCATGGCCTGGGCGGACTACGACCGCTACGGTTCCATCCTCCTGGAAAACAAGAAATGGGACAAGGCGCTGGAGGTTTATGGACGCCTGGCCGACAACTTCCCCGAGCCCCGCGCCCAGGCTGCCGCCACCTATGGCATCGGCGCCGCCGCCCAGGGCAAGGGCGACCTGACCAAAGCCCAATCGTCCTTTGCCACTCTCAAGGAGAAATTCCCATGGTCGGATAAAATCTTTGATGCCGACTTCGGTCGGGCCACCGCCCTTTTGGCCGAAGGCAAGTATGATGAAGGGTTCAAAGTGTTGCGCGAAGTCCAGGGCAGCGCCCGCAGCAGCAACGAGACCAAGGCCAAGTGCATGCTCGCCCTCGCCCGTTCTCTTGTCGAGATGGGGGACAAGGGGATCAAGACCAGCGAGACCAAGCAGGCCGCGGGCAAGCCGGACCTGAACATCTACGAACTGGCCCACAACAACGCGGTCAAGATCGACCTCTTCTACCGTGCCTCGCTGCCCCAGATGGTGCCCGAGGCCCTTTACATAGCTGCTGGCGCCAAATTCAAGCAGGCCAAGAGCGAAACCGATCCCGCGCGGAAGAAAGCCGCGGAAGACGCGGCCAAGAAACTGGTCGACCTGCTCCAGCGGGATTATCCGACCAGCCCTTGGTCGGACAAGGCGCGCAATCTCAGTTGATGGGATAAGAGCCTATCCGGACAGGTTCCAAGCTGGAACCCTGCAGTGGAACTCGCGCTGAGGTGTGGTGGGCAATGAGGAAAGGGGGATCCTTTTCTGTAGACGGGGATTCCGATCCCCGTGGCCGGCAGAGGGTGTCGTTGATTCCCAAACAACTTTTCCCTTCGCGTTGTTTGTGCCCTTCGCGGTAGATTTGCCGCCATGATTCTACTTTCTTGGAACGTCAATGGCATCCGGGCCACGCTCGGGAAGGGATTTCTGGACTTCGTGGCCAAGGCCCGCCCCGATATCCTGGGGCTCCAGGAAACCAAGGCGGAGGCCCACCAAGTGGACCTGGCCCTGCCCGACCATGACCACGCGCATTGGAACAGTGCGGTGAAGAAAGGTTATTCCGGCACGGCGGTTTTCAGCCGCTTCGCCCCCCGGTCCGTCACGCTTGGCATGGGCATCCCCGAGCACGACCAAGAGGGCCGCATCATCAATGCCGAGTTCAACGACTTCATCCTGGTCAACGTCTACACCCCGAATTCCCAGGACGGCCTGCGACGGCTCGACTACCGAGTCAACGGGTGGGATGTGGCCTTTTTGAGGCACATCCAAAAGCTGGAGAAAAACAAGCCGGTGGTGGTGTGCGGGGACCTGAACGTGGCCCACCAGGAAATCGACATCGCCCGTCCAAAGGAGAATGTCCAGAGCCCCGGCTTCACCCCGGAAGAGCGGAAAAGCTTCCAGCGATACCTGGATGCCGGGTGGATCGACACCTTCCGCGAATTTGAGAAGGGGCCGGGGCATTACAGTTGGTGGAGCTTCCGCGCCGGGGCCCGGGCGCGGAACGTCGGTTGGAGGATCGATTACTTTTTGCTTTCGCCGAAACTCAGACCGGCCCTAAAGAGGGCGTGGATCATGCCGGAAGTCACCGGCTCCGATCACTGCCCGGTAGGCATAGAACTGAGTCTTTGATAAATAACAAATCTCTAACACCAATTCACATTGACCGGGTGACGGGTATATCGGGAGGGCGAGGTTCCCGCCGAGCCGTGATCGTGTCATCATGCCGGACGCGGCTCAGCAGGAGCTTCGCCCTCCCGTAAGGCGCTCGATCGCCTATTCAATGGGGTATTGTGCAGCTGCGCAGCCCTAGCAAGCGAAGGCGGATGCCCGGTAGGTGTAGAACTGAGTCTTTGATAAACAACAAATCTCTAACACCAATTCACATTGACCGGGTGACGGGTCTATCGGGAGGGCGAGGCTCCCGCCGAGCCGGGTTCGGGTCATCATGCCAGACGCGGCTCAGCCCCGAAAGCTTGCGGGGGAGCCAGGAGCTTCGCCCTCCCGTAAGGCGCTCGATCGCCTATTCAATCGGGTATGGTAGTGCTACCCGGCCTTTGCAAGCGAAGGCGGATGCCCGGCATGAAGAAAGCGGGGGATATTGGATTATGTAAAATGCCTCATCTCCGGAACACGTCGAAGGCGTGATCGGCGCCCTCGCGTTTGGCTTCAAGGACGATGCGCAGCAACTTCCCCAATTCGCCCTCGGGCCAGCCCTTCTGCTCGAACCAACAGAGATACTCCGCCGGGATTTCGTAAAGCGGGCGCCCGCTGAATTTTCCGAAAGGCATGCGCCAAGTGCGCAGCTTCTCCCAATCGGCCAACGCTTCGGGGGTTAAAGGCATGTTTTGAGTTTCTTATTACTGTTTCCTCTGGCTGAGGACTGATAGCTGATAGCCGACGGCCGACAGCAGATCACCTCACTCATCCCCCCATCACATTCACCCAGACAGTGCGGGTGTGGGGTGCGCGACGGTGTTCGAAGAGGTAAATCCCCTGCCAAGTGCCGAGGCAGAGGCGTCCTTCGGCGATGGGGACGACCTCGGAGGTCCGGGTCAGGGCCATGCGCAGGTGGCTGGTCATGTCGTCTGGGCCTTCTAGGGTATGGACATAACCGGGGTGGTCTTCCGGCACAAGGTCTTCAAAAAAACGGTGCAGATCTTGGCGGGCGGTCGGGTCTGCATTTTCAAAGATGACCAGACTGGCACTGGTGTGGGCCACGAAAACCGTGGCCGTGCCGACACGAACACGGGAGGCAGTCACGCAGGCGGCCACCCGATCGGTGATCTCGGTCGTGCCTTTGCCCCGGGTGGCGACAGTGAAGGAGGTGGACTGGGATAGCATGGGGAGGGCAATTTACCGTGAAGAACGCCGGAAACGCGAAGGGAAAAAGATGGGTTCACCCCAAGGGAAAGGGATAAACCACGCCGCCGTCCACGGGGATGGGAATGCCCGTCTAGAAATAGAAGAATACAGAGTCCGAGCCGTGATGCCCCGCCTTATCAAACCGTCCTTGCGGAGGGAGATGGGCAGGCTATTTTGGCTCCCATGAACATGCCCCTCATTGCCATTGTTTTCGGCATCCTCCTCGATCTGGCTGGAACGGTTTCGTTTTTTGCCACCGGTGCCACCCACAAAACCGCCCTCATCCCCTGTGTCTTCGGGATGATCATTCTGGTCTGCGGTATCATCGCCCGCAAAGAAGCCCTGCTCAAACACGCCATGCATGTGGCGGCGGTGTTCGGTGTGCTGGGATTCCTGGCTTCGGCCGGACGGTTTGTTCCGTCATTGATCAAACAGCTGAACGGTGGCGAGCCGAGTCCGGCGGCGCTGGCCTCGACGGGTTCGATGGCGCTGCTTTGTGGCGTTTTCACCGCGTTGTGCGTCAAGTCCTTCATCGATGTCCGCCGGGCGCGCCAGGCCGCACAGGCGGGCCAAGCGTCGCAGGGTTGAAGGGTAGTTCCTGGTGAGATGGTCCCCGGTCATTTTGGACCGCGCCCTGACGGTGGCGCTTTTCCTCCTGACCGTTCTATTGTTCGGCCCGTTGACCTATTGGCTGGCCCGCCAGACCCACCATCACGGGCAACTGAACCATGCCCTGCTCATCTTGGGGCTGGCCGTGGTGTTTTTGCTGACCGAGCGGCGCAACCGGCTTTCCTACCACGGTGCCTTCAGCCCCCTTTCGACCACCCTGTTGATGGGGTCCTTCGTCCTCCTGGGAGCGGCCACGGGGACGCGCCTTTATTGGTTGTTTGTCGCCAGTTATGTCCTGGCCGGGGCGGCCTGGGGGCTGTTCTTTTTCGGCCCGCGGGCCCAACGGGCGGTGTTTTCCCTGGCCGGGGCGGCGGGAGCCTACGGGGTGTTGGCTGCCCTGGTGCAATACGCCGATTGGCCGCTGCGCGCGGTGGCCGGCCGGTATTCCCAATGGGTGTTGGAGAAGCTGGGCTTTGCCGCCCGGTTGTATCTTGACCGCGGTGACGAAGCCCGGCTGGTGCTGACGGTCGGACCCCAGGCCTTCGAGGTGGCCCCGGAATGCAACGGATTCGGCCTCATCGGGGCCTCGCTGCTCCTGGCCCTGCTCCTGGTCATCTACCGGAGGGTGGCGGTGTTCGACAAAGTCTTGTGTGTGATCATGTCGGTTTTCCTGGCGGTTCTTTTCAATGTCCTGCGGATCATCACCATCTGCCTGCTGGCCCCGCACTTCCCGGGGCATTACCCGGTGCTGCACGAGATCGTGGGCAACGTCTTTTTCTGGGCCGGCCTGGCCTCGGTTTGGGGGGTGGTCTGCTGGGTCGATGGCGACCGTGATGTTGCCGCGGCACGGGCAGGCAGCATCACTTCTTGAGGGTGTAGGTCTTGTCCACCAACCATAGGGTCGCGTCGTACTCGGCCTGGGTCAGCCAGCGGGCGCTTCCGTCGGCAAAGAAGTAGTGCAGGGTTTTGCCGTAGGTGTCCCAGTCCAGGACCTCGATCTGGTTGCCTTGGGCCCCCTCGTCGACATCCATGTAGAAGTCGCCGCGGATGTGCCGCTTTTTCCCCAGGAGGATGAGGGTGGAGGGCGAAGTCAGGTTGACGGTATGGACCTGGTAGGAAGGGTCGGTGTAGGCGCCGAGGTCGTTGAAACCGTTGTAGACGTAGCTGCTGTTGTTGCGCCGGTTGGTGAAGAAGACCGCCGGGTCGCGGTTGGCCGGGAGGGGGTCGGAGGGGTCGATGAAGGCCCGGACATCGGGCATGTAGGTGTACAGGGCCTTGGGCCATTTGTCCACGGCGGCACCGGTGACGGGATCGGTGCCGTTGGTGCGGGGCGGGAGTTTGTATTGGTTGTCGGCGGCGTAGGAAAGCAACGACATCCCGAGCTGTCGGATGTTGGAGAGCGAGGCGGCCTGGCGACCACGGGTCAGGACCTTCGAGACAGCGGGGATGGCGAAGGACGCCAGAACCGCCACGACGACGACGACGGCAAGCAATTCGACCAGCGTGAAGCCCCGGCGCATGAAGGACAGGCTACCGCACCCCACCCTCCGAGGCAATGCGGTGCGTGTCCGTCTCCCGTCACTGCGAACGGGGATGGGAATCCCCGTCTACAACGTAAAGGCTAGTGTCAAATTGAATGGACAACGCCGTAATCGATGGATATAGTTTTATTGAATTGATCCGGGCATCGGCGGTAGCAAATGACATTGGATGCGATCTTGGGCTGTTGGACCCAGGCTTTGGTTTGTTGAGATAATTCGGACATGTCGGCGATGCGCCGATTCAAGCACTGCGTGGCGAGCACATGGAGTTCAATCTCCGCCATGTTGAGCCAACTGCCATGCTTGGGATGTAGTGGATCTCAAAACGTTCCCGGATGCGCCGGGCCTCCACGGGTAGGAAGGCTTCATAAAGCGAAGAGAACGAATGGGTGTTGAGATTGTCCTGAACCAGGACGAGGCAGGCAGCACGGGGGAAGTAATCATCACTCAAGGCCTTGAGCACATGGGCATAATCGATGCGGGTTTTGCGTTCGGTGACGACGACTTGATGCCATCCCTCCAGAGGAGCGCTGAGCATGAAGAGGGTTCCCACCCCATGGCTTTGGTATTCGAAGTCGAACTTTTCAGGGTGGCCGGGAACTGGCGGCCAAGGCGCACGGCTATCGCAGACGAGCTGCTTGGTGGTTTCATCCAAACAGATCAGGGGCCGCTGCGGGTCCTGCGGGCGCTGGTAGACTTCGAGGACTTCTTCCATGGCACAGACGAAGGCCGCGTCCTGCCCCGGGGCGATGCACCACTGTTTTTTGCGCCAAGGCTGAAGTTCATTTTTTTTAGACAGTGGTGCAAGGCCGATGGATCAATCGAATCGACCAGCTCGAGTTCGACCAGTTTGTTGGCCAAAAGCTTCAGGGTCCAGCGGCTGCGGCCCTCGGGAGCCGGGCCGCAGCAAAGAGCAATCAAACGGGCCTCGACCGTGCCGTCGATTTTGCGCACATGGGGCCGCTGGTGGTAGTCCCCCTCAATGGTGGGCCGCAGTCCCTTGGCCGCGACACGCGCGCGCATGCGCTGCACGCTGCTCAAGGAAACCTCCAATGCTTCGGCAATTTGCCGGTCGTTCAAACCTCCAGCTCCACGGTTCTCGTCGGCTTTAAGCATGATACGGGCCCGTTCACGTTTGCTGGGAGCCGCGTTGCTGCGCACCACCTGCTCAAGCCACTGACGCTCGGAAGAATTTAAGGCGATGGGATAGAGTTTTGGGCGCATCTCCTATGGGTACAGAATGCATCGAAGATGTACAGCCGTTTTACAGCGTTGTCCACTCAATGAGACACTAGGGGGCGGGGACGAGCGAGGAACCGGCATAGGCCTGATAGCTTTTGATGCGTCCGGTAGCTTCGGCGGTGATTCCCTGGCGGGGCACGTAAACGAAGCCGCCGAGTTCCTCCTCGCGTCCCAGATCGATGACGATCCAATGGGGGTGCTTGGGCTGGGCGGACTTCCATGCGCTGTGCCAGTAGTTCGAGATCTGCCCGTCGATGGCATTACCCGCGCCGGCGGCTTCGCCCACCGTTTCCTCGCTGCTGACGCTGGTGATGGTCCAGAGCTGTGAGTTGAGGGCGTTGCCGTCGGGCCCGAAGAGTGAGAGGTCGGCGATGGCGGCGGACGTGCCCCCGTCGTGTGCGTCGAGGGCTTCCAGGGCAAAGAAGCGTCCGCGCTGCGGTTGGGAGAACGTGATCCTTTGGGACTCGGCCCCGGGGGCGAAGACCCCGCGGAGACCGGACGCACCTTGAACGCGGAGGCGCTTGAGTTCTGGTTTGCGGCCAAAGAAGTCAAGCTCGGGACGGAGCTGATCGAGGATCGGTTTGTCGAGCCCGGCCAGCCCGGCATCGGTATCACCCAAATAGTCGAGCACGATGAATGTGTTGCGCCCGGCCTTGAGCCAAGGGCCGGGGACGAACATTGTCTGCTGCGGGCCGATGTTCCAGTAATGGCCCAGGTGGTGGCCATTGACCCAGATCATGCCTTTGCCCCAGGGCCGCATGTCGAGGAATGTGTCGCCGGCCTTTTTCAAGTCGACCTCGAAACGGTGGAAACCCGGACGCAGGCGGGTGAAGGGGGCTTGGCTGGCGGGAGTTTGTGTAGCGAGTTGGTAGGCAAGGCGACCGAGATGGGTGGCGTCGAGCGGGAGGGAGAACATTTCCCAATTGAGGAGTTCGGTATCGCCCAAACGCACGGGACCGCGCAGGCCCTTGCGGTCGTGGACCTCCAGGCCGAAGTTCACCCGGCCCATGGCTTCGACGAGCAATTCGAGCACGGCGGTTTTTTTGCGGGCGGGCAGCTTGGCCAGGAAGACACGGTTGCGGCGGTCGAAGTTGGCCAGCCGCACCCCGTCCAGATAAAGCTGCCCGATGTCGTTCACGGCGTCGGCCCGGAAGACGGCCTCTGGTCCGGCGGGCACAGTGGTGCGGTAGAGCACGGCGCCGTGGGCCTGGTCGAGCTTTTCCAGGTTGAGCGGGCGTTGGGCCCGGACCGGGCTGGGCAAATCGGCCAGCAAAGGGGCGAAGCCGGTGGACGGGACAGCGGGGAAGCTGATCAGCGGAGGGGCAGGGGGCGGCTGGGGGAGGGTCTCGCCCGGCTGGAGGTAACGGGCGAAGAGGTCGCGGGTTTGGAAGAACTTCTTCGTGGTCCAACCGGCCTCACTGATGGGGGCGTCGTAATCGTAGGAGGAGGTATCGGGCTTGAACGGGCGGTCCGCACCCGGGCCGAAGCCGAAGGAGGTGCCACCATGGGCCATTTAGATGCTGAAGGAGGCTTTCATCTTCAGCATGGTTTCAAGGTCGCCAAGATAGCGCGCCGTTTTTCCCCGGTGGTGGGGCTGGCCCCAGGTGTCGAACCAGCCGGGGTAGAATTCGCCGCACATCAATGGTCCCTTGGGCAGGATCTCGCGCAGCTTCTTGAAGGCACCCTCGGGGTCGGTGCCGAAGTTGACCACGGGAAAGAGGTCGGAGCGGTGCCCGTTGCGGAGCTGCCATACTGGATTGCAGGCAAAGAGGGGCACCTCAAAGCCGGCATCGAGCAGGGCTTGGCGGATTTCACCCATATACTGGGCGTCCTTCCCGAAAAAGCCGTATTCGTTCTCCGCTTGGACCATCAGGATGGGACCGCCGTGGGTCACTTGGAGAGGGGCGAGTTGGCGTCCCACCTCCAGCAAATAGCGGCGGGCAGCGCCCATGAATCGCGCGTCGCGGGAGCGCAATTGGATGTCTTCGTGTTTGAGCAACCACCAGGGCAGACCGCCCATTTCCCATTCGGCGCAGGCGTAGGGTCCCGGACGCAGGATGATCCAGAGGCCCTCGGCTTGGGCCAGTCGGCAGAACTCGGCGATGTCGGCCATGCCGGTCCAACGGAATTGGCCCTCCCGGGGCTCGTGTTGATTCCAGAAGAGGTAGGCGCAGACAGTATTCAGACCCATGGCCTTGGCCATTTTGAGGCGGTGACTCCAGTATTCGCGGGGAACCCGGGCGGCATGGATCTCGCCGCAGCGTATCACATAGGGCTGGCCCTTAAGCATAAAAGCCTCATCCCCAATGGCGAAGAGGCCTGGCGCGGCCAGACTGGGAGTGGGGCCCAGGGCGATGAGGATTGCGATCAGCAGCACGGGAACGCAGAAGGAGGGGGGGCGGATCATGCGAATAACCCTACTATTCAACGCAGACGACGATATTGCCAGACAAAGATCAAACGAATATCTTGACAGCCGATGCTACTTATGGGAACTTTCTATCAAGGCCGCTTTTGTCTTTGCTCCCCCAAAAGCTGAATCGGTCGTCGGTAGCGCCAAATAAAAAACTGACAAAAAGTAGATAAAGAAAAGGCAATCGTATGAAAAACTCATCCAACGCCCTGATGCGTCAGGTTAACGCTGCAGTCATCGTTTCGGCAGTTTTCGCGTTTTCATCCACCCTCCAAGCCCAAACTTGGGATGGTGGCGGCTTGACTGATGCCTCATGGGGTAATGCCACCAACTGGACTGGCGATACCCTTCCGACGTTCAACGCGGCAACTGATGTCACCTTCAGCACCAATGCAGGTCTTAGTGGCAACACCACTTGGCTTGGTGTGGGTCGTACGATTCGTTCTATCACCTTTGGGGCTGATGTGGACGGCACATTCGCCTTGAGCCTCTCCGCGAACGCAACGTCCACTGCGGACGCCCGTCTGACTTTTGGCAATGCGACCAACCAAGCGTTCATTGACGTCTTGGCTGGATCGACTGCGAACATCACTATTGGTAACCCGTTGAGCCTGGGTTTTTCGGGGAGTCCGGCTAATTCATTCCAACTCGGCAGTAATTTGATCATAAACCACAATGGATCGGGGGTTTTGACATTTAACCGCCCGATATCGACGACAAGTAGTTTTAGCTTCACCAAGAATGGCACCGGCACGTTTCAGATTTTCAACAACAGCGGCATCACGGGCTCCCTCAATGTCAACCAGGGAACATTCATTGCGGGTTTCAGTGGAAGCGCCAATGAAATTGTCAATTACTCTGCTGTGAACTTGAACGGAGGCACGCTTCAGTTCGCCACAACCGGAACTAATAAAGTCTACGGCAACTCGACGACGGGAAGCGCGAACTGGACGGTTACCGGAAACAGTACACTGGCTTACAACAACAATTCAACCACAAGCAATGCCGCTGGCGCGCTCGCCGGGAATGGCACCCTGAACTTGAATGGAAATCTGACGGTCCAAAACATATCCAGCAACCAATCACTGACGAATCGCTTCGACATATCTCGTAATATCACAGGCACGGGGAACTTGGTTGTGAATGGCTACAATTATATCACCAGCAACTCGACCGATTTTTCGTTGGGACGACTTGAGATCGGCGGCAACAACACCTTGTGGTCTGGGGACGCGATCATTCGTCAAGGGTCACTCAGTGTCTATGGCAACTCTACCCTGGGGCAGGTCAACCTTGGAACCGGTAAAATTGTTTTTGGGGAAACCGGAAATTCAGCAGGTGCCGCGCTCCTGCTCTCGCCTGCCGCAGGGTCAGGGAACAAGCAATTCGTCAACGACATCATTGTGCGTGCAGGTGGCTTCCGCACGATCCGGGGAGGTAGCGATCACACCTACACCTTCACGGGCAATGTTTCGCTTGAAGGGGATTTGAATATCCACAACGGACTTTTCTTTACGGACAAGAATATGATATTCAGTGGAAACATCACGGGCGTTGGCGGAGTCAACATCACCGAGTCGGGAAATCCAGGCTTCGTTCGTTTCTCAGGGACCAACAACACCTACTCGGGGGCCACCACCATTGGCACCAATGCCACTCTCAACATCAACAGTGCCACAGGACAAGCCATCGGAGACAGTTCCGCGGTCAGCTTTACCGGTGCTAATTCACTCCTTCAATTCAACAGTGCAAACGAAACCATTGGTTCGCTCGCATCTTCTGGCACGGATGGAGCTGTTAATCTGGGTAGCAGAACCCTCACCACCGGTGGAAATAACCAGTCCACGAGCTATGGCGGTTCCATCAGCGGCACGGGCGGCCTGACCAAGCTCGGCAATGGCACCTTCACCCTGGCTGGCAACAACACATACACCGGCACCACCACGGTCAGCGCAGGCACGCTCCTCATCGCCTCCACGGCCACCTTCAGCAGCACGAACGTGACGATTGCCACCGGAGCGACCTTTGATGCCTCCGCTTTATCGGGTGGATTGACCCTCGCCTCTGGCAGCCGTATCGGCGGCGACGGTTCCTTCACCGGAAATTTGACCCTGGCCTCGGGGGCCAACCTGATCTTCACGCCCGGCTCGGTCTTTGATGTGAATGGTGTGGTGAACTTGGCGAACGACTTCAGCATCTCCAGCTTGGTGAATGCCGACGGGAGTGCGATCGATTGGTCGCTCGTCACACCCGGCACCTACACCCTGCTTGGAACGACCACGAGTGATTTCAGCAACATCACGAACTTCGGCCTGGCTAATGCGGTTACCCTGCCGGGAGGCGGAGGCAACACCGCCTATTTCAAAAATGGAAGTCTCGACCTGGTCGTGGTTCCCGAGCCTTCCACCTATGCCCTATTGGCCGGGGGTCTGGGTATGCTCGCCTTCCTTCGCAGTCGCGCGCGCTCTGGAAAAAACAAATCCTGATCACAGATTGCGAAAAGTGGTTTCTTCTCAAGACGGGGGATCGAAAGATCCCTCGTTTTTTGTTTGCGCCATCGATCAACCAAAGAGTTGCCGCCTCTTTTATACCAAATCCGATTGGTTAGGCGCAAAAGCGCTCCGGAGGGCCGCACGCTGTGCGGCTTGATCGCAGGGCCTGCGGTCCTCCGATTGGAACAGGCTCATTCAACATGATTGGGTATTATGCCAAATTGAATGGAGTAGGCGTAAAAGTGCCTTATGGGAGAGCGAAGCTCCTGCTGAGCCGCCCTAGGAATAGAGACATCAAACCGGCTCGGCAGGAGCCTCGCCCTCCCGCATATTCTGTCGCTCAGTCATTTTTATTTGGTATTACTCCAGATCGCCCCATGAGCGCGTTTTCTGTCTGATCAGCTGACTGAATGGGCGGGAACCCGGCGTGCCCGGCACTGTGAGCCGCATTGCGGCAACGCACCGCTCAAGCGGAGGTTCGCGTGACCGCGTTGGATGCGAAACGCACCTGACGCGGCCCGCTCCACCAAAGGCATCAAAGGTGGACACAATCTTCCGCCGATGCCCGGCCTTTTCGCGGGACAAGCCGAGCGCTTTTGCCCCATATCACGCTTCTCCTCGTGAGCCGGCACCGTCCACAACAAATTCAAAGCTCCTATATGAAAACTGACCGCATAGGCAGACAAATAACAAACAATATAACTTGCGTTTGCAATATTTACTATGTAGTTTCTTCGTATGGCCAAATCCCAAAAGAAAAGCAGTGAGAGAGTGCTCCTATTTTTAGGGTTCCAGCGAAATTCTCGGGGTTTTTCACTCGTCGAAGTCACGATGGCCCTGGCCCTGGTCAGCTTTGCCGGGGTGGTGGCGCTTGGCCTCCTGCCGACGGGATTGACCACCTTGCGGGACTCGATGAATCAAACGGTCGAAGCGCAGATTCTACAGTCCATCGCCAGCCAGGCGGTGATCTCTAAATTCGACCAGCTCGCCGCGAATAACCTGTACTTCGACGACGAAGGTCTGCCGGTGACCAGTGCCAGCGGGGCCTTTTTCACCGTGAACATGACGACAGATCAGGCCACGTTCCCCGGGAGCGCAAATGCCGTCGATCTTGCGCAATCACTGGTAAATCTGAAAATCACCATTCAATCGCGCAAGAGTCCATCCGCTCCCAGCTCTACTGCCAAAACAAAAATTTACAGCCTGCAAGTCGCCAACTCGGGCAAGTAGCTTATCCAAACGTGCAGAACGCAGTAAAACGCAGAATCGGCCAGTGCCGTTCCGAGGCCTCCGCCTTCACGCTCGTGGAAATGATGGTGGCGGTGACGGTGCTGGTCCTACTCTTGACCATGCTCTTGGGGGTGATATCCCAAACCAGCAAGGTCACCCGATGGGCCTCTGAAAAAGTATCCGCCTTTCAAGGGGCCCGGGCCGCCTTCGACCTCATGGTCCGAAATGTCAGCCAGGCTACCCTGAACGCCTACTGGGACTACGACCAACTGCCCTCTCCCACCCGCTATTTGCGCAAATCCGAATTGCACTTTCTTGTTGGCCAGGCAGGCGTTGCCCCTTTTCCCGGCACTGTGAACAGCGGCCATGTCTTGTTTTTCCAGGCTCCTTCGGGTGTGACGCACGATCTCACCAACTACGGTGGTCTGGAAACACTGCTCAATGCCATAGGCTACTATGTCGAATACCGGGCCCGGGAAACCCTGCCCCCCCCGTTTCCTGCACAAACGCCGGTTTACCGCTACTTCCTCATGCAGGCCGTCCAACCCTCCGAAGAACTCAAGGTCTATGACCATGCCACCGGCGACACCTGGATACAGGATGTGGCCGACACCGCCGCTCCCATTGCCGAGAACGTCATCTGTCTCATTGTTTGGCCCCGCCGTTCGCCCGAGGACGACCCTGCGGGACTCGCTCTGACGACCAATTACGCTTACGACTCGCGACTCAACGTCAGCTCGAACCCGCAGCCCCAAACCGCCAATCAACTCCCGCCCACGGTGCAGTTGACCATCGTGGCCCTGGATGAAACTTCTGCCGCCCGCTTGTGTCTGAACGCCACCCCGCCGGGAGAAATCTCCAATACCCTCACGAACCTTTTTCTCGACCCGGCGAAATACGCTGCCGACCTGACCACCTTGGAGAGTAGCCTATCCGCCAATAATATCAAATTCCGGACCTTCAATATGACGGTTCCCATTCGGGAATCCAAAATGGAATGAAACCGAACCCTCAGGCTCGTGCAGCCGCCTTCTCCCTGATCGAATTACTCGTCGTGCTGGCCATCATCGCCATCATCGTCCCACTCTCCGTTCCCGCCGTGAGCAGCATCCAGCGCGGCCTCGGGATCACCAGTGGGGGGCAGATGCTCAGTGACGCCTTTGTCACGGCGCGCCAGGAAGCCTCCGTCAAAAACCGGAGCGTTGAGGTGCGGATCATCCAGACCGGAACACCGCCTTCATTCCGGGCATTGCAAAATTGGATCGCCGATGATCGCGGCACCATGAGTCCTCTGGGCAAAGTCGTGATCCTTCCCAAAGGGACGGTCATCTCCTCCAACACCAGTCTCTCCCCCCTCTTGGCGGCCTATCCGGGTAATGCCACGGCCACCTTCGGTGCCCTGGGCAACTGCTCCTACTCCGTCTTGCGTATCCGAGCCGGCGGACAGCCCGATCCCAGCATCACCTCGAACAATAACTTCGTCACCGTGCACGCCACCACCGATACCGCCATTCCTCCGGTCAATTATTTTACCGTCCGACTCAACCCGGTCACCGGGCGCGTGACGCTCTTCCGGCCATGAAACCTGTCGCACGATACTCACGTTCCGGCGCGGCCCTGGTCATTGTCCTCGGCCTGCTGACCATCCTCTTTGCCTTGATCGTGACCTTTCTCAGCCGGATGACGGTCGAGCGATCCTCCTCCGCCAGCTTTGCCGCTTCCGCCTCCACCCGTCAATTCGCCGATACTGCGGTGCAGTTGGTTCAGGCCAGCATCCGCGATGCCGCCACCCAGGGGACCCAGGTCGCTTGGACCTCACAGCCCGGCATGATTCGCACCTTTGACAACTCGGGCAATCTCGTCAAAGCCTACAAGCTCTACTCCTCCTCGGAACTCATCACGACTGCCGCCGCCTTCACCAACAGCATCGACGCCGACATCCCTCCGGCCTCATGGGCCACCGACGCGGCTTCATGGACCGACCTCAACGCACCCGTCGTGGTGGGCACGACGACCAACTACCCGATTCTCGACCCCATGGCCGAGAACAGTGTGCAAGGCTTCACCCTCGATCCCCCTGCAGGAGCGACCTCGGTGGCTGGCCAGATGCCCGTGCGCTGGCTCTACATTTTGCAAAACGGCCAGTTGGTGGCCCCGACAGCCGCGGGAAATGGCTCCACTGCCACTGTCGTGGGCGCCAGCGCCACCAACCCCATCGTCGGGCGCGTGGCTTTCTGGACCGATGACGAATCGACCAAGGTCAACATCAACACCTCCAGCGAAGGCACCTATTGGGACACCCCCCGTGCCGACACGACCCAGGACCGGGCACTGGCCAACAACCAACCGGTCAAAAACGAGTTCCAGCGCTATCCCGGCCATCCCGCGATGACCTCCTTGGCTCCTGTCTTTTTTGCCACCAACAGCACATCCACACCGGACCTGACCGAGCCCGAGCGCGAGGCGATCTATCAAATCACCCCCCGAATCGTCGGCGGTGGATCGAAGGCGGGAACGGTTCCCACTTCGTCCACCCTCGCCAGCGGTGAATTGAATCCGGATGAGGACCGTCTCTACAGCTCGGTGGACGAATTGATCTTTGCCGCCAACCGCAGCAGTCAACCCACCGACGTCAATATCAGCCGCGCCGACATCGAAACGCGCCGTTTCTTCCTCACCGCGAATTCCCGTGCCCCCGAAACCACCCTCTTCAACACTCCTCGCATCGCCGTCTGGCCGCTTGACACCCTTCCTGCGAACCGCACCCCGGTGGACAACCTCATGGCCTTCTGTTCCACCATCAACGGGCAACTGTATTCCTTCCAGCGAAGCGACCCCCAGAGCGCCACGGCGGATTACACCGGAATCGCCCGAAACCAGGAACTTTACACCTACCTGCAAAACCTCACCAACCGCAACATCCCGGGATTCGGTGGCGGTTCTTTTCTGGCCAAATACCCGGTATCCGGCGCCGCATCGGAACGGGACCAGATTTTGACCGAGATTTTCGATTACATCCGCACGACCAACACCGACGACAACTTCCAGACAGACGCCGCCAAACGATTTTCAACCCGGGGAGTCATGGCCGCAAGGGCCACCAGAACCCAGGCGGGGCTGGGCCAAGTCAGCCCCATTCGCATCGGCAACACCCAGGGGTTTGGTCGCTTCCCGCTTCTTTCCGAAATCGGCATCCAGTTCATCGCTACCGCCAGCTCCACCAATGCCACCAGCAACAACGCCACGTTGAACAAATCACTGGCTGGCACGGCCCTGACCGCCAACCAGACGCGGGTCGAAGCCCGGCTCCTCTATGAAGCATTCGTCCCCGGACAGGGATTCCCCCGTTACCGGCAGGCCTTCACGGTCCGGCTGCTCAACGTGAGCGGTTTCAGTGTCAACGGCACACCACTCAATTTTCCCTCGGATGACTTCGACTGGTGGGATTATTACGTTGGCGGCAACCTTTGGGGGGGCAAGCCCTGGGGAGGGGTGCTCTCCGTGCGTTCGGCTCTGGCCCGGGCCATATTCCCCGCCCGGGGACCGTACGCCGCCGATACCTCCCCGGTCCCCACGGATGATCCTTATTTGCGCTATCCCTTCCTGAGTGTTCCCATCACCGTCAACTCCTCGACGGGCACCATGACCTTCGATGGCGGTTCGCTCACGGTAGAGCTTTACTCCGGCTTCCTTTCCGGTTTTTCCGGGGCCGTTCCCGTGCAAACACAGACAGTGACTTTCCCCGCCGCCACCCTGCCGGTTCCAACTCTGGCCGGTGCGGTTGCTGGAAACTATCCAACGGGCACCGCAGAGACTTGGTGGACCTTCCAGCGGAGCGGATGGAAAGGAACGAGCAGTCCCGCCGGTCGCCCCAACCGACAGGACGGCACCCAGGCCCAGTGCGATCCGGGCAGCAGTTGGACGGCCCTCGGACCGGCCGCCCCCTTCCTCGCCGTCATCGATGGCACCACCGGGGCCACCAGCCAAGGTGACGTCGTCCGATCGATGGTTCCCGCGCATTCCGACTTCCGCCTGCTCCTTCGACCCGGCGGCGTGAATTTCCAAAAACACCCCGCTTATGACTCGACGAGCGCCATGGCCCACAGTTTTGTCGAGGCTTCCAAATCCCTCTTTGCCGGCGGGGTCACCTTGCGCAACGGCACCGCCTTTGCCCCGGACCGTCTGGCCACCGGAGTGGATCACAACCTGGATTCACCCGATGTGACGATCTACAATAATCGTGCCGCCGAGGGCGACTGGGACAGCGGTGTGGGTCGCGCTCCCGACGGTCCCTACATCAATAAGGCGGATGAGGGCAACTTGGGAAACACCAGCGGGACGGACAAGGATGCCTACTTCTCAGACGTATCCAGCTCGACCATTGATCTGGCCGCAGCCTTTTTCTCGGCCAACCGCCAGATCCCCTCGGCCGCCATGTTCGGCTCCCTTCCCACGGGCCTCCTGCAGGGTAACCCCTATCGCACCCTGCTTTTCCGACCCCAGTCCGGGCACTTCGGCTGGACCAGCACCCCGCGCGATCACCTCCTCCTTGACCTCTTCTGGATGCCGGTGGCGGAACCTTATGCCATCAGCGAACCCTTTTCCACCGCCGGCAAGATCAACATGAACTACGAAATCATGCCCTTCCGCTCCATGATCCAACGCTCCACTGCGATGGTGGCCGCCCTGCGCAGCGAACGACTCTCCGTCATCCCAACCACCCTCAGTCTGACTTACAAGGCGGGCCCCACGCAAAACACCAACACCCGCTTGCCCCTGAACATCCCCAACACCCTCCTGCAATTCGAGGACAAATTCGCCCGCAATGATGTCTTCCGCTCCCCCTCTCAAATCTGCGAAATCCATATGGTCCCGCAGGGGGAATCGGTCTCGGCCATCCCGGGTTCTGGCGGATTCCAGACCACCTATGATTCCTGGGCTTCCAACTATTGGAATACCAACCGCCTCACCGGCGACAACGTACGCGAGCGGGTTTACGCCAACCTCCTCGGCCGCATGACCACCAAGTCCAACACCTTCACCGTCCATGTCAGGGCGCAAACGCTGAAAAAATCAATTGCCACCACGGCCAACGTCTGGGATGAAACCCGTGACAAAGTCACTGGCGAATACCGCGGCTCCACGCTCATCGAGCGCTACATCAACCCGAACGACACCACCATTCCCGATTTTGCCACCACTTGGCCCACCAGCACCACCGACCTCGGCCCCTCCTACAAGTGGCGAACGGTCAATAGTCGCCAATTTGCCCCTTGAGCCATGAAAAAATCCCTCACCATCCCATGTATGCTGGGGATGATCACCCTATTGGTGTGGGTCATCCCCCAAAAAGATCACCCTCCCAAGCCCCGGCCGAACATCGTTTTCATTCTTTGTGACGATCTGGGCATCCATGATCTGCATTGCTACGGACGAGCCGAGCACCATACGCCTCATCTGGACCGTTTGGCCGCAGAGGGTATGCGCTTCACATCCGCCTATGCCTCCCAGGCCATCTGTTCGCCCTCGCGCGCCGGGCTGCTCACCGGTCTCAATCCGGCCCGGCTGCACATGACCACTTATCTCCCCGGCCGCCCGGATGCGATTTCCCAGCGGGTCCTCCAACCGGAGATCATGTTGAACGTGCCGCTCTCGGTGAAGATGCTCCCGCGCTACTTCCAGGCCAATGGCTACACCACCGGTCTGATCGGAAAGTGGCATGTCGGCGATAATCCAGGGCCCGCCGAACATGGTTTCGATTTTGTTTACCACCCCGGCGATGGGAAAAATACCACCCCTTCCAAGATTGAGGGGGGCAAGGCGGAATACGAACTGACCCGAGAAACGATCAAGTTCATCGAGTCGAACAAGAATCGTCCCTTCGTGGCGTATCTGAGCCACTACACCCCTCACATTTCCTATACCGCCAAGCAGGAACTGGTGGAAAAAAATGCGCAGGCCTTCGAGCCGGTCTATGCGGCACTGATCGAGACCTTGGATGACACGGTGGGGATCTTGCTCAAGCGTCTGGAAGAACTGGGATTGGCGGAGAACACCATCGTGGTCTTCACTTCCGATAACGGAGGCCTCCACGTGCCCGAAGGCGGCCACACCCGCGTGACCCACAACACCCCCTTTCGGGCCGGCAAAGGTCATACATACGAGGGGGGGCAGCGGATTCCCTTGATCGTGCGTTGGCCGGGGCATGTGCCCCCGGGACAGGTGGTCGATGCCCCGGTCAACAATGTGGACTGGATTCCCACTTTGCTGGAATTGGCCGGTGCCCTCCAGCCCCCCGGTCTGGATGGCAGCAGCTTTGCCCAAGGACTCACCGGGGGAGCGTTTCCACAGCGAAAGCTCTTCTGGCATTTTCCCCATTACACCAACCAGGGGGGGCGCCCAAGCGGAGTCGTGCGCGATGGCCGATGGCTGCTGGTTGAATACTACGACGAAGAAAAAACGGAACTCTACGACCTGTCGTCCGATGTCGGACAAAAACAGGATCTCGCGGCCCGGGAACCCGCCCGGGTGGCAGCACTCAAAACTTCACTGGCGGAGTGGCGCGCGGTAAACAAGGTGCAGATCAATACGCCCAATCCAAATTTCAATGAAGAGGCCTACCGCAGGCTCTATGTCACCGTCGACTCCAGCACCTTCGATCCAAAGACCGCGAGTGCGGACGATTGGAACCGTATGCTGGAGTGGCGTCGTGAAATGAACCGCATGGCCCCGATGAAGCCGAAAAAAGAAACGGGAAAAATCGGGCCCCCCAGCCCCTAAGGCGCAAAGAAAACCATCATGATCACGCGCCGCACATTCATCGGTCTCTCGACCGCCGCCGCAGCGCTGACGACCACCACCGGATTTTCCCAAGAGACCGTCCCGGTTTATCTCCAGTCGGGCTCGAAGAAAAAAGGCTTCTGCACCACGGCGGGCGACAGTCCCGGTTGGGCCGAGAAACTCACCAGCCTTCATGCCAAATGGTTCTACACTTGGGCCGGGTTTGTCCCTGACGACGCCCCCAAGGGCATGGCCTTCGTGCCCATGATCCGCAGTCGGCACTCGAAACCAGAAATGGTGGCCAAAATCAGGGAAAGTTTTGCCGGGCACGACATCAAAGAAGTGCTCGGATTCAACGAGCCCGACACCAAACACCAAGATGGTCTCACCGTGGAACAGGCCCTCGACCTCTGGCCGATGTACATGGAAACCGGATTGCGCATCGGCAGTCCCGCCTGCGTTCACCCGGACAAGCAATGGATGATCGATTTCATGGCCGGGGTGGAGGAACGGAAACTCCGGGTGGACTTTGTCTGCATCCATTCGTATGGTGGTCCTAATCCAGAGGCCTTCCTCAACCGGCTGGAGAAAGTCCACGAGATGTTCAACCGCCCGCTCTGGATCACCGAGTTTGCCGTGGGTGACTGGAACGCCAAGACCGTCGAGGAGAACAAACACGACCCCAAGACGGTGCTGCGTTTCATGGACAAAGTCCTGCCCAAACTGGATCGCTTGGACTTCCTCGAACGTTACTCATGGTTTTCCGCCAGTGCGGACAGTCCTCCAGTCGGCACCAGCGCGCTTTTCGACCTGGAGGGAAAGCTGACAGAACTGGGCCAATGTTACCGCGACGCCTGAAGTCCTGACTCTTCCATTCTATTTTCATCCCAAATTAATGCACTAGTCTAACAAATGCGGAAACTTATGATCAGCCGTCGAAAATTCATCAGCCTATCCACCGCCTCTGCCGCCGCCATTTCGTTTGCTGCCTGTCAGCGCCAGTTGGTCACTCCAGAAGCCATCCTGCCCCAGGGGGCAAAGAAGAAAGGGCTTGGCCAGACGGTGAAGTTTCCCGGCTGGGAGAAAAAACTGACCGACCTCCGTTGCAAATGGTTCTATTCCTGGAATCACCGGATTCCGGAAACCAAGCCGGACGGCACCGAATTCATCCCCATGATTTATCGTTACGGCGGCGATCCCGGCGTGATTTCCGAAACGGCTGTCGCGGCCAAAACGGCGGGCATCAAGGAGCTACTTGGATTCAACGAGCCCGACAAAGAGAAGCAGGGCAACATGACGCTTGAGCAGACCCTCGCGGCCTGGCCGTTGCTGATGGAGACCGGCCTGCGCCTTGGCAGTCCTGGCTGCACACACCCGGATACCGAGTGGATGGTCCAGTTCATGGCTGCCGCGAAGCAACGCAGTCTGCGGGTGGATTTTGTCTGTGTGCATTCCTACGGCGGCCCGAATCCGGAGGCCTTCGTCAAACGGCTGGAAAAGGTATATCAAATGTTCGGGCTTCCGCTCTGGATCACCGAATTCGCGGTCGGGGATTGGAACGCCAAAAGCGTCGAGGAGAACAAGCACAAGCCCGAGACCGTGCTGCGTTTCATGGAGCAGGTCCTGCCCATGCTGGACAAGCTCGACTTCGTCGAACGTTACGCCTGGTTTCCCGCCAAAACCACGAGCATCCCGCTTTACAGCAGCGCCCTCTTTGATGCCGATGGCAACCTCACTCCCCTCGGCCAATGTTACCGAGACGCATAATGCATACAAGATTGTTAGTTTGCAGTAAGTTTTAAAGACGAAAAATCAATCGAATCGCTGTCCTTAGAAATCCTGCCCAGATGAATATCAAGAAGCCATTGGCCAAGACCTCACCATTCTCGATTGTGATCCTTTGTGTGTCTTTGAACCTGGCGGCCACAAACCTTCCTGCGGCACCTGTCGCCGCAGGATCCCCCATCCCGGAGTGTCAACCACGGTCGGGCTTGCCCAACTTTTTCGCCAAACTCGAAGCAGGTGGTCCCGTGCGGATCGCCTACCTGGGTGGCAGCATCACCGAAGCTTGGGGATGGCGCGATCTCTCCCGCGATTGGGTCGCCCAGCAATACCCGCAGGCCAAAGTCAGTCAAATCCGCGCAACCATCTCCGGAACCGGCGCGGAGTTTGGCGCCTGCCGATTGAAAGAGCATGTGCTGCACCATGGGCCCGATCTTGTCTTTGTCGAGTTCGCGGTCAACGGTGCGGGGGCGACCGACCAGCGTGCCGTTGAGTCCGTCGAAGGAATAGTACGGCAGATCCGCCGTCACGACCCGAAAGCGGAGGTCTGTCTGGTGTTCACCGTATCAAGTGGGATGTTAAAAATACTGAAAGAAGGCCGCTCCCCGCAGGTGGTCGAGAATATGAAAAAAGTTGCCGACCACTACGGCGTTCCGACGATTGATTTTGGCCCCGGGATCGTCAGCCTTGTCGACGAGGGGAAGCTCATCTTCTCCGGCCCCGCCCCGGCCAAAGATGCCCCTGTCGGCGGCCCGATGGTCTTCAGCACGGACGGCACCCATCCGCTTTTCGAAACCGGCCACAAACTCTACCTCGAAGCGATCGTGCGCTCCATGCCCGCCATCCGAGCGGCTGGTCTTCCCGGGCCCCATCCACTGCCCGAACCGTTGGAGAAGGACAATTGGGAAAACGGCAGCATGGTCGCTATTGACGCGTCGGGCGTGCAGCGCAGCGCCGGTTGGCAAAAAATCGAGCCGCCCGATGGCACCGAACAACGACAGCGTATCAGCGAGTATTTCCCCGGCGTGTGGGAAACCTCCCAGGCGGGAGATACCATAGAGTTCAGCTTTGAAGGCACGGGCTTCGGCTTGTCCGGATTTCGCGGCATGGCCGCCGGCCTGTTCCGTGTCACGGTGGATGATCGTCCGCCGCTCAACGCGACCTTTTTCGATTCTTATTCCTATGCAGGCCGGGTCAGCCACAAGGCGTGGTTTTACCCGGAGTCGCTTTCCCGCGGCCCACATCGTGTGAAGATCGAATTTCTCTCCGAACTTCCCGACCACGCGGCCATCCTCAAAAAGGAGGGGAAGAATTACAAACAACCTGACCTAGCACCAAAACCTGTGCTGCAACTCGCCGCCATTCTTCTTGCTGGCTCACTCGTTCATTGAATGCTCCCCGCCGGACAAGCCGTTCCAAACGACAGGAGCGAGACCCCAACTCATGCGTTACCGCGACTGGCTCAATCTGAACATCCACTTGCTGTGGTGCTACAACCTGCCCGTGGCACGCGGGAAGGAAGATGCGGACGGAGTGCTGCACTCCACGGAATACACGAATAGCGGAGCCTGGTTGGTGCGCGAGGGCTGGGCCCAGGTGGAACACGGGAACCAATGCCATCTCGCCAAGCCGGGCCAGTGGCTCATCGTCAAACCCGGCAAGCGGGCACAGAGCTTCTCCCCGGATGCCCGGCTGATTTCCATCGCCTTCGAAGCGCGCTGGCCGGATGGCTCCCATCTGTTCGACAAGGGGCTGAGCCTGGTTGTGGAGGGAAAAGATGCCCCCGAGTTGGAAAAAGGGGTGCGCCCCATCCTGCAAACAATGAATCGCATCAACCCCGACACCTGGGATGTACGAGACCACGAGGTGGATCTGGCCCAGTACTTTCAAATCGAACGACTCTTGTTCCGCTGGCTGGTGACCTTGTCCAAAGTTCTCGCCGAACGGGGTGTTTCCCCATCCGGCCATACCGGCATCGACGCACGTGTTCGCAAGGTGCTCGATCTCATGCAGACAGGCGATCTGGCCGAACCCCTCGAATGGGAACAACTCGCTGCCAGAGTCAAACTGAGCCCGAATCACCTCGTTCGTCTATTCCGCCGCGAACTACGCAGCACACCCGCTCAATACTGGAACCGGCTGCGACTCGAACACGCACGGCACCGCCTGCTCCAACCCGGTGCCCGGGTAAAGGAGGTTTCCATCGAGCTCGGTTTCACCTACTTGTCCCACTTTTCCAAGTGGTTCAAAAGCCAAACCGGCAAACCGCCTCGCAACATGCAAAATGACCGAATTGTATAAGCGAATCTATAAATTATATACGCAGCACGACTGGACAGATTGTCTGAAATGCGTTTGATTCAATGGTGATGAATCTCCCGGCATTAGCCCGTCATCGATTCCTACTGACGATCTTGCTCTCCGGGGGAATGACTCCCTTGGTGGTGGCACAGGATCCTGCCTTGGGTCCGCAACCGGTGGCCGTCAATCAGGTCGGCTACGAAAACGCCCGCGCCAAACGCTTCACCGCTCCCAGGGCCACCGAGGGAACAGCTTTTCAGGTGCGCCCGGCAGAAGGCGGTGATGCCCTCGCACGTGGGGTCATCCGTGCGGGTATCGGCGATTTTTCCACCTTCCAGCCCAAGGATTCTCGCGCGCGTTGGGTGATCGAGATCGAGGATGCCGCGAAAACCGTCAGTGATCCCTTTCTCGTTCGCCCCCATCTTTACCGGGAGCAATTCTGGCAACCGGCGGTAGATTTCTTGATCGATGCCCGTTCGGCGGTCGGCACGCACCCCAGCGCCTTCGGCGGCTGTCCCTGGCGCGACGGCACTTACTATGACGCCATTCTTCCCGCTTTGGTGATGTTTTATCTGGCCGACCCCAAAGGGGTGGAGGCCATGCCCAGACAAATCGATTGGCGTGCGGACAAGAAGCGGGTGACGGCTTCTGATTTTGCCTTCAACGACAAGGATCCCGGCGGCAAGGGCTTCATGAATTCGGTGCGGGCCTACTACGACCTCGAACCTCCCGCAGTCAATGCTCCGGATGTGGTGAAGCTGATCCATTGGGGCGCGGGTTTCTATCTCGTCAATCCCCTCACCCATGATCCTTCAAAAGATCCGGACAAATGGAAAGTCCACCCCCAGACCGTGGAACAGGTCGCCTACGTTCTCTGGGCCTGGCCGGTCCTCAAGAAGTGGCTGCCGGAATCTTTCTATCAACGCTGCCGCGACTTTTGTTTCGGCAATTGGAAGCCCTCGCTCGCCATCAGTTCCTGGTGGGACCCGAAAACCTACCTCACGCCCGAAGACCTCACCGAAGGCAACCCCATGGGCGGATTACTCCATCCCTACAAGGGACGGCACGCTCCCGGTCACTCCATTGTCCCCAATCTCCTCATGCATGAAGTGGCCAAGCGTGAAGGCCGGGACGATGCCGGGCTTTACCTCTGGGCTGCCACGCAACAGGCGGAATGGTGCGTCAAGAACCTTGACTGGAACGATCCCCGCACCACCAAAGGCCACCGGATGAGCGAGCACCGCACGATCCCCAACCTGGTCTGGCTCCTCCAAAAATACCCGGAAAGCGCCCCTGCGGGACTGAAGGAAAAAATCAACGCCTGGGTGGATGTCGCCCTCAGCCGCTCCGAAAATCTCTGGGACTACCGGAGGTTCGATTTAAAAGACCATTGGTCGATTCCCAAAATCAATGATGTGGGCAATCTCGTATCGTTTCCTGCCATTGCCACAGCGGCAAGCTGGGTGGTGGACGACCCGAAGAAGAAGGCCCGCCTGGAGCAGATTTCCACTGCGGCCATCGATCACGTCTTCGGTCGTAATCCGCGTCTGGCCGCAGCGCCCGCCAAGCCCGCCATGGGCTTCCCCGAGGTGGAACGTGGTTGGCCGAAACACTACAAGGAAGATGTATGCGCCCGGCTGGAACTCTGCCGCGGGTCCATCTCTTCTGCCCCCGGCACAGAGATGTTTCCCTTCAATCCCGAAGGTGCCTACCGCCATCCCGAGGGCTGGGTCAACTACGGCGCAAGCTGGTGCATCAGCCTGGCCTACCTGCGCTTCGATCAACAAACAAAAACCACCCCAAGCCCCTAAGTCATGAAAATCAAAGGTATGCGCTGGTGGATTGTCGTGCTGGTTTTTCTGGCCGCCGTCCTCAACTACGTCGACCGTCAGGTGCTTTCGGTCCTCGCTCCAACCATCCAGGCGGATCTCGGGATCGACGACCGCGACTACGCCAATATTCTCAATATCTTCCTGGTCGCCTACACCCTGGCCTACCTCGTTTCCGGTAAGTTGGTCGACCGCATGGGCGCGCGCAACAGCACCCTTCTCTTTGTCGTTTGGTGGTCGATGTCCAACATCGTCACCGCCTGGGTCCAGGGCATGCGCTCGATGAGCATGGCCCGTTTCTCCCTCGGACTGGGCGAGGCGGGAATCTGGCCGGCGGCTTCCAAGATCGTCTCCGAGTGGTTTCCCTCGCGGGAGCGGGCGCTGGCCATCGGCTTTTACACCATGGGAGCGACCGTCGGGGCCACCTTGGCGCCCTACGTGGTCATCCCCATCGCCATGTATGACTATGCGGGAGGCATGCCATGGGTGAACTCGCTTTTCGGCCACGGAACGGGGTGGCGCATGGCCTTTCTCATCACCGGCATCGCAGGCCTTCTCTGGGTCATTCCCTGGCTTTTGCTTTACCGGAAACCACGCGAAAGCCGCTTCGTGTCCGAAACAGAGCTGGAACTCATCGAAGAGGGAGTGGTGGAAAACCCGGCGACGGACGAAAAGGCCTGGTCATGGGGGAAAGTGCTGATGTTCAAACCGCTCTGGCTCTTACTGATCGGCAGGCTGCTCACGGACCCGGTCTGGTATTTCTATCAATTCTGGTTCGCCAAGTTTCTCAGCACAGACCTCGCCGTGGCCCAGGAAGACCTGACCATCACGTGGATTGTTTACGCCGCGGCCGGTGTGGGATCGCTGGCGGGTGGGTGGTTCTCCGGTGTCCTCATCAAGCGGGGCGTTGCCCCGGTCAAAGCCCGTCTCTGGGTCATGCTGGGTTGCGCCTGTCTGATGCCGGTTTCGCCGCTTGTCGCCATGGTCAGCGGACTGCCGATGACCATGGCGCTGACAGCTGTCGCTGTCTTCGCCTCCCTCTCCTGGCTCATCAACATCAGCGCCTTGATTGTCGACGTTTCGCCCAAACATTCGCTCGGGACCATCTTCAGTGTGGTGGCGGCGGGAAGCACGCTGGGCGGCATCATCATGAACATGATCGTGGCCGCCATGGTCTCCGGCCCCTCCAACAAAGCGGCTGGCTTCCTCGATACGGCTTTCAAACAAGTGCTGGGTCCCGTGCTGGAAACGATATCCGGACAGGGCTATGCCCCCTGGTTCTGGGCCATGGCCTTCCTCCATCCCCTCGCCTTGATCCTCCTCTGGCTCGGAGGAATCGCGCGTCCTTCCAAACCGGTTTGACCCCTTCAACCTAACACGATTGAAATCCGACTACCCAACCTGCTCGTCCCGGATGATCCCTTTTTCCAAACTGTCCCTACCTATCGCCGCCCTCACCCTGATGATGGTGGGATCGCTCTCCGCCGCCGAAGGCAGGGCCCCGAACCTCATCGTCATCATGACAGACGACCAGGGTTATGCCGATGCCGGCTTCAACGGCTGCAAGGACATTCCCACGCCTCACATGGATCGCCTCGCCGCCGGGGGCGCGGTCTGCACCAGCGCCTACGTCACCGGCACGGTCTGCGCCCCAAGCCGGGCCGGCTTTATCACAGGACGCTACCCGCAACGCTTCGGCTTCGAGCGCAACGTGGCCTGGCAACCCGGCAACCCTGCCACCGGCATCGCCATCGAGGAGACGACCATCGCGGCGGCCCTGCGACCCTACGGCTACAAATCCGGCCTAGTCGGCAAGTGGCACCTCGGTTCGCATGACAACTTCCACCCCCTCAACCGCGGTTTTGACGAGTTTTACGGCCACCTCGGTGGCGGCCATCGCAACATGCCCGGGGAGTTGACCATCCAGAAAACCTCCGAGGCCCGCAACGAACCCGAAAGCTACCTCACCTGGTTGTTGCGCGGGTTCGAGCCGGTGCGCACCGAGCGTTACCTTACGGAGGAGTTAACACGCGAGGCCCTGGAGTTTGTGCGGCGTCACAAGGACAAACCCTTCTTCCTCTTCCTCGCCTACAACGCACCCCACGCCCCCTTGCAAGCCACCGACGAAGATCTCGCAAAATTCAAGCACCTCACAAATGAAAAACGCCGCACCTACGCCGCCATGCTCACGGCGGTTGACCGCGGCGTCGGCCAAATACTCGATCTGCTCGACGAGTTGAAAGTCGCTGAAGATACGCTCATCGTATTCCTCGCTGACAACGGCGGCCCCCTCCACTCCAACGGTTCCAACAACGGTGTGCTGCGCGGCAACAAAGGTCAAACCTTCGAAGGAGGCTTCCGTGTGCCTTTCGCAATCAGGTGGCCGGGGAAGATCCCCGCCGGCCTGCGATACGACCAGCCCGTTTCCTCGCTCGACATCTTCGCCACCATCGCTGCCGCCAACAAAATCCCCGTCAACGCGGAGCGCCCGCTCGACGGTGTTGATCTCGTTCCCTACCTGCGCGGCGATAAAACCGGCGCGCCCCATGAGCGCATTTATATCCGCCAATTTGATTCCGGAACCTACGCAATGCGCGAAGGCGACTACAAAATCGTGAAATCCAAGAAAGATGCCACACCTGCCCTCTACCATCTGACCAACGATCCTTCTGAGCGCACCGACCTCGCGGCTCAGGAGAGCGAACGTCTCAACCACATGCAGGCCAGCTACGATGCCTGGAACGCAAAGCTCATCGAGCCCGCCTTTCCCGGCCTCGACATGCGCGAGTGGCAGCGGGCTGAAAACCGCGCCAAACCCTAATCTTCATTCTACCTGCTGATCCACCCCTATTCACTGTCTCCGAAACCATAACGATCCCAACCCAACATCAGAAAACTAACCCATGATCTCCCACTCAATTGATTGCGATCTTCTCGTTGCCGGAGGCGGTCTCGCCGGCGTCTGCGCCGCCCTAAGCGCCGCACGCAATGGCGCCCGCGTCGTCCTCGTCCAGGACCGCTCCGTCCTCGGCGGCAATGCTTCCAGCGAAATCAAGATGCACGTCGTGGGTGCCGACTGCCATGGCGCCAAACCCGGCTGCCGCGAGTCCGGCCTCATGGAGGAACTCCGTCTCGAAGACGCCGCCCGTAACCCCGCCGGCGTTTACTCGCAATGGGATTTGTTGCTTTACGAAAAAGTCATTCTGGAACCCAACATCCGCTTGTTGCTCGACACCGATGTCATAGGCGTCGAGGTCGCGGACCAGGTGATCCAATCCGCCCGCGCCGTGCGACTGTCCACCGAGGACGAGTTCATCATCCGCGCCCGCTTCTTCGCCGATTGTACCGGTGACGGTCGCCTCGGTGCCGAGGCCGGTGCCGACTACCATGTCGGCCGTGAAGGCAAGGCCGATTACGGCGAGTCCCTGGCCCAGGAAAAAGCCGACCGACAGACTCTTGGGAGCTCCATTCTCCTGACCGGACGCAAGCACGATACCCCCCAACCATTTGTTCGCCCCTCATGGGTGCGCACTTTCAAAAAGGAGGATTTCAAACTCCGTCCAATCAAGAGCTTCGAATACGGCTACTGGTGGTTTGAGTGGGGCGGCCAGCTCGATACCCTCAAGGACAATGCCGAAATCCGCCACGAGCTTATGCGCATCACCCTCGGCGTATGGGACTACATCAAAAACTCCGGTGAGTTCCCCGAGGCTGCGAACTGGGGTCTCGAATGGGTCGGATCCATCCCCGGCAAGCGCGAATCCCGCCGCTTCTACGGCACCTATCGCCTGACTGAAATGGACGTGCTCAAGCCCGGCCACTTCGACGACACGGTGGCCTACGGGGGATGGTTTGTGGACACGCATCCACCCATGGGCGTGGACGCGCCGGAGGAACCGCCGTGCATCCAACACCACTTCGACCACCTGTTCCCATTGCCGCTGCGCTGCTACCACTCGCGCAACATCGCCAACCTCTTCTTCGCCGGCAGAAATATCAGCGCCACCCACATCGCCTTCGCCAGCACCCGCGTGATGGCCACCTGTGCCGTTGGCGGCCAGGCTGTCGGCACCGCCGCTGCTCTCTGGCTTCACGAAAAGACCAACGACATCCGCTCCCTCTCCACCCCGGAAAACATCCGTGCCCTCCAGCAAAGGCTTCTGCGCGACGACGCGTTCCTCCTCGATCTCCGCAACGAAGACCCCGCCGACCTCGCCCGTACCGCCTCGGCGCGCGCGAGCAGCGGCAGCAACACCGCCGCCCTTGCGCTCGACGGCGTAACCCGGGACCTGCGCGCTGCGTTCGGCTCCTGGTCTTCGGACAGTGTCCACGCTTGGACTTCTGCGGAACTACCCGCCTCCCTGGCCCTCGAACTGGCAAAACCCGCCCCCATCCGCGAGATCCACGTGACGTTTGACAGCGGCTTCGAGAAGGAACTCCTTCTCACCCCCAGTCACCACCACCAAAAGATCAGCGCCCCGCGCGGCCCCCAGACCAAGCTCGTTCGACACTACCGCCTGAAGATTGACGGCGTGGTCGTGCACGAGGAAACCCACAACATCCTCCGCAAACGCGTCCATCGCCTGCCCGCCGCGGTCAGCGGGCAGACCGTCGAAGTCGAGTGCCTCGCCACTCACGGAGCTCCGGTCGCACGCATCTTTGAGGTGCGCAGCTACGCCAATTGAAATACACCCACCCGCTCAAAGCTCGTCACTCCATAAAACCTAACGCCCGCACCGCTGTCTTCAGCCTTCCCATCATCTCCTAAAATCATGCGCGATTCCAAGCCACCCGCCGAGAACGACTCCTGCTGCGACACGCCCGGGTGCTGTTCAGGCGGTGACATGAGCCGACGTCGTTTTGTCGAAGCGGCGACCCTGGCGACAGCGGGTTCCCTTTTATTGCCCCGAATGGTGATGGCCGGTCCCTTTGATGATCTGGATTGGGATCAGATCATTCCTGCCGACAAAAAACTGCGGCCCAACTGGGTGAAATCCCTTTACGCGCGCGGCACGCCACAGATGTATTCCAAGGCGAATCAAGAGCTGCGTTTCATCGGCATGCCCGTGGGCGGCATCTGCTGCGGCACAATCTATCTAAGCGGCGATGGACAACTTTGGAACTGGGACATCTTCAACCAAAACCTTGAAGGCGTCCTGCCCGTCTCCGTTCCTTGGTCGGAAGCAGGAGAACCGTATCGTGACAAGAAAGGTGATGTCAGCAGTCGCAACGGCATGCGCTACGTCCGGCCTGCGAAGCAATCGGATTCGCAGAAGATTGACCAAGGCTTCGCCCTGAAAATTTCCCAGAAGGGAAAAACCGAAGTGCGCCCGCTCGACAGCACCGGCTGGGCCGAAGTGAATTTCACCGGACAATATCCCATCGGAACCGTGGAATACAGCGATGCCACCGCGCAGGTGCAAGTGAAACTGGAGGCATATTCGCCCTTCATCCCTCTCAACACCGATGACTCCAGCCTGCCCGCCACGGTGTTTCATATCACGGTGACAAATCGCAGCGCGGATACGGCCACGGTGAATCTCGCCGGCTGGTTGCAAAATGCGGCCAGCTTTTACTCCGCCAAGTCGGGCAGCGGTCAACGGGTGAACTCCGTGACGCTGGGAAAGAAGGCGACGCTCGTGGCGATGCGGTTTGAGCCCAACGCGACCCTAAAGTCTAAAGTCCGCCCGGACATTATCGTCGACGATTTTGAGAAGGGCTATGGCGCATGGAAGATCGAGGGCGAGGCGTTCGGCAAACAACCGCTCAATCGTGCGGTCATTCCACCCTATCAGGGCGCCCTAGGGGGCGAAGGCGGCAGCGTGGTCAATTCACACGGCAGCGCGCCGGGGGATTCCACGGCGGAAAAAGATGCACGCACTGGCAAGCTCACCAGTGCGCAGTTCAAGATTGAACGCAGGTTTCTTTCCTTTTACATCGGCGGCGGCAGCCGCAATGACGTCGGCCTGCGTTTGTGGGTCGACGGAAAAGTCGTCCGCACCTTCAGCGGCAAAGACAAAAATGCCATGCACCGCGAGGCGCTGGAGGTGGCGGAGTATGAGTCCCAACTTGCGGTCATTGAAATTTTCGACGAGGCCGGAAAAGGCGGATGGGCCAACATCGGCGTAGATCACATCGTCCAGACCGACATGCCCGATACCGAATCCGTTTTAGAGAGGCAGGGCGACTTCGGCACGATGGCGCTCGCGGTCATCGGCAAAGGCACGGCGAATCCAGAGGTGAATGCGGCGGAACTTCCCGTGGCTGCTTTCGTGAAATCCAACAACCTGACGGCCCAAGGATCCATGCCCGTTGGAGCCGTTGCTCAGGAGCAAGTCATCGCGGCGGGACAATCGGCGGAATTTCGTTTTGTGCTCGCATGGCATTTCCCAAATTCCAAGATTCCCTGCCCGGATGCAGGGAAGGGGAACTATTTTTCCAAACGCTTCCGTGACGCGACTGCGGTGACGGATTACATCGCCAACGAGTGGCCCCGACTGGAATCACAGACGCGGTTGTGGCGCGATACGTGGGTAGATTCCACGCTGCCACACTGGTTTTTAGATCGCACCTTCTTGAACACCTCCATTCTCGCGACGACGACCTCACACCGTTTTGCCAGCGGTCGTTTCTGGGGCTGGGAAGGTATCGGCTGTTGCGCGGGGACTTGTACGCACGTCTGGCATTACGCACAGGCGGTGGGGCGCCTCTTTCCGGACATCGAGCGCGACTTGCGCGAGCGCGTGGACTTCGGCGTAGGTTTCATCCCAGATTCGGGTATCGTGCGCCATCGAGCGGAAGGCTCTACCCCGGCGATTGATGGCCACTGCGGGCGCATCCTCGGCGTCTGGCGCGAACATCAGATGAGCGCCGATGACGCGTTTCTCAAGCGGCTCTGGCCCAAGGTAAAAAGGGCTCTGGAACACGTCATCGAGCATGACAAGGATGGCGATGGCATTCTCGACGGCCCCCAGGAAAACACGCTCGACGCCGCTTGGTTTGGACAGATCGCGTGGATCACTTCGCTGGCCATTGCCGCGTTGCGGGCCGGCGAAGTGATGGCGATGGAACAGGGCGATACTGATTTTGCCGGGCGTTGCCGCGCCCATTACCAAAAAGCGCGAAAGTCTGTGGAAACCAAATTGTTCAACGGCGAATATTTTTATCAAATCGCCGACCCCAAGCGGGCCAAAAGCCTCGGCACATATGAGGCCTGTCACATTGACCAGGTCCACGGCCAGAGCTGGGCCTGGCAGGTGAATCTCGGACGCGTTCTGGATCGCGAGAAGACCTTGAGTGCGTTGAAGGCATTGTGGAAATACAACTTTGCACCTGATGTGGGGCCATTCCGGAAAAAATTCACCGCGGGTCGTCCCTACGCATTAGCCGGCGATGCGGGATTAGTCATGACCACGAACCCGAAACTCATCAAGGATGTCTATGGTCTTTCGAGCTGGCAGATCGGTTACTTCAACGAGTGCATGAGCGGCTTCGAGCATCAGGTCGCTTCCCACATGATCGCCGAGGGCATGGTGCTGGAAGGCCTGGCCGTCACGCGCGCCATTCACGACCGGTATCACGCAGCGCGACGTAATCCTTGGAACGAAATCGAGTGCAGCGATCACTATTCCCGCGCGATGGCGAGCTACGGCACATTCATCACCGCCTGCGGTTTTGAATGCCATGGGCCCAAGGGTCACCTCGGCTTCGCTCCCAAGCTTACGCCGGAAAACTTCAAGGCCGCCTTCACCTCCGCCGAGGGTTGGGGCAGCTTCAGTCAAAAAATGGAAAACGGAAAGATGTTGGCGGAAATCGCCCTGAAATGGGGGACTCTCCGGCTGCGCTCGATCCGTCTCGCCACCGAGGCAAAACCAGCCTCTGCGACCGTTGAAGCGAACGGGAAGCCCCTTGATGCAAAGCTCACCTTCAACGATGGCAGCACCACGATCACTTTGTCACGAGACGTCAAAATAACCGCCGATCGAAACATCCAAGTCCATCTCACACTATGAAACACCTCCTCCTCATTCTTGCCTTCATCCTCCACCCCTCGCTTCAGCTTCAGGCGGCAGAATGGAAGGATACACTCAAAGAGTCCCTGCCTCTGCTCGGCCACCGCAACTGGATCGTCATTGCCGATTCCGCCTACCCCTGGCAAGTGAGTCCGGGCGTGAAGACGATCAACACCGGCGCCACCCAGGAAGAAGTGACCCGCGCCGTGTTGCAAGCTCTGGCTGGAACCCAGCATGTCAAACCGACAATCTACATTGATCGCGAGCTGGAGTTTGTGTCCGAAAAAGACGCCCCGGGTGTCACGGCCTACCGCAATCAGCTCGCCAAAATCCTTGCCGGATTGGCCATGACCAAGCTCCCCCACGAGGAAATCATCACCAAGCTCGACGAGGCCGGGAAAACCTTCCACGTCCTCCTACTGAAAACGAACATGACCATCCCCTATACCTCCGTCTTCCTCAAACTCGAGTGCGGTTATTGGAATAAGGACTCTGAGAAACGGCTGCGCGATACTTTGCCCAAAAATAACAAGAAATAAACCATGATCTATCCATCCAGAACTTTCGCATCCCTGATGACCAACTGCTTCTGCGTGTTGCTTCTGCTGTCCCTGATCGTGACTGCCTCTGGCGCCGCGGATTCCCTGAAGCCCAACGACGGCCAACGCCAGTTGATCGAACGCGGTTACGGCATGTTCATTCACTTCGGCGTGAATACCTTCAATCAGGTCGAGTGGTCTGACGGCAAGCTGCCCGCATCCAGCTTCAACCCGACGGCACTTGATTGCGACCAGTGGATCCAAACCGCCAAGGAAGCTGGATTCCGCCACGTCATTCTAATCACCAAACACCACGATGGCTTCTGCCTTTGGGACTCGAAATACACCGACTACGACGTGGCGTCCTCCCCCGTCAAAACCGACGTCGTGGCCGAGGTGGCCAAGGCTTGTCGTAAATACGGAGTCAAGCTGGGGCTCTACTATTCGCTTTGGGACCGCAGGGAACCTTCGCACAACGACAAGGACCCGACGAAGTATGTGGCTTTCATGAAAAGCCAGCTCACCGAGCTCCTGACCAACTATGGCGATGTTTGTGAGCTGTGGTTTGATGGCGGCTGGGCCAAACCTGACGCGGACTGGAACATTCCCGATGTCTATGCCCATATCAAAAAACTCCAACCCGACTGTCAGGTCACGGTGAACCACACCATTCATATCCCGGGTCAGCCACGAAAGTTTCGTCAGCCCGAGGATTTTGTCAAAGGCGACCCAATCCGCTACTGGCCAGTGGATTTTCGCACCAAGGATCCCAATCTGGTGCGGGCGGATGACCCCAAAGAATTCACCAGTCCCGATGGGCGGCTTCACTATCTGCCCTTCGAGCATACCATTTGCATCTCCGACCGCTGGAACTGGTTTCAGAAAAAAGAGATCATTCCTGCGCGCACTCCGGACGAGCTCGAGGAACTCTTCTATTGGTGCACCGCCAACGACAATGTGCTACTGGTCAACCTGCCGCCGGACCAGACCGGGCGCATTCGCGAAAACGAGCGCCAGGCCATCTTCAAAGTCGCCGATCAACTCGGGATTCGTGGCGGCCAAAAACCACTGCCATCGGCTCCCCTCAACCAAGCCGCCGGGGTCTCTGCGGAAGCCGACAGCATTTATTCGGACGTCCATGATGCTTCCAAAGCGGTGGATGGAAGGCTCGAAGGAACCCGCTGGGCCGCCCAAGCAACACCCGCTTCGCTCACTCTCACACCCGCCAAGCCGTTCGTTTTCGACCGCATCTCAATCCACGAATACGCGGACATGAAAGATCTCGGTGACAATTTCTCCCAGCAGAGGACCTTCCGCGTGCAGGCCTTCACCCTTGAAGCGCTGCGAAACGGCGTCTGGAATTCCATCCACACCGGGCAAGAAATTGGGGCCGCTAAAATCCTGCACTTCGACCGAAAGATCACGGCGGAAAAACTCCGCCTGCGCATCACACAAGCCAGTGCGCCCGCCAGCATCTATCTTTTTACCGTAGCAGACTCGAATACGCGAGGCGTGCGCGGCGTCATCGGGCAAAAACGCTAGGAATACGTACCCATTTGTGCCTGTATGAAAATCCGTTCCGCTACTCAACTTGGGGTCGCACTGGGGCTCTGCCTGTGGATGTGGATGACTGGATTCGCCTCGGCTGAATCAACCCCCGCTTCCCCGGCGCCAGGAGGGAAGCGACCGAAGTTCACCAGCAAAATCCATATCCCGGTGCGACTCGCCACCGAGGTGACACCCCTGCCTCCGGCAGGCTACGAACTGGTTTTCACAGACGAGTTCAACGGGAACGATATCGACACCAAAAAGTGGGGTTTCCGACTCGAAAGTAAGCTTCTCAGCACCCAGCAGCGGGAAAATGTCTCGGTCAAGGACGGCAACTTGGTCATCGCCCTGCGCAAAGAGTCCGTGAACGGCAAGGACTTCACCGCCGGCGGCGTCATCAGCCGACAGACCTTTGTTTACGGCTTCTACGAGGCCCGCTTCAAAACACCACCCGCCGAGGGCTGGCACACGGCTTTTTGGGCCATGAAGAAATCCTTTCCTGACCAACCGGCCGGGCCGCCGGCGTTACTGGAATTGGACTTCTGCGAACAGGATGGCGGTGACCCCCATTTCTTCAGTTTTGGTATCATCAACCAGTCGCGCTACCACCAGAAGAAAAATCGCCAATCCTGGAATGCGGGGCGCTGGGTCATCGAAGATGCACCTGATACCTCGGCGGGTTTTCATGTATGGGCCTGTGAGTTCACTCCCCAAACCACCCGGTTTTATTTTGACGGCAAACTCAGCAAAGAATTGAGTTCCGCGGGATTTCCGCACGATGCGATGAGTGTTTGGTTCAGTGCAATCGCCAGTACGTTAAAGGGAGACCGGTGGGTGGACGAATCCAAGTTGCCAAACGAAGTGCTATGCGACTACATCCGTGTCTACCAACACCCCAAACATCGCGAAGCAGAAGACGCCGTGCGCGCTGAGATCCTTCGGCCACTGCCCCTGCTCAAGAATCAGACAACGAAAGACACCGATCCACTCAAGCCGAAGCTCGAGGACTTGAACTGAAATGTCCGCCCCTTCACACACCCAATGAAAGCTCCTTCCATGCTTTCGATCCACCTCCAGATTCCGTCTCTTCTCATCGTGTTGACCGCATCCACGCTGTCAGCCCCCGCCGAGCAATCCAAAACTGTCCATCAGACTCACAGGGCATTTCGACCCGGACAACCCTGGCTGGATACAAGGGGCGTCCCCATCAACGCGCACGGGTTTTGTGTCCTGGATGTCGCGGGTCGTTTTTACTGGTACGGCTCGCATAAGATCGAGGGCAAAACCGAGGACGAAAAGAACGAGGCCGGCGTCCGCTGCTACGTGAGTGACGACTTGATGAACTGGGAGGATCAAGGACTCGTGCTCTCAGTTTTTGCTCCCGATGCCCATCCCGAGCTGGCGGAGGCCTTCATCCTCGATCGCCCCAAGTTGATTTACAAGGAAGCGGCCAAGACCTTCTTCCTTTACTTCAAACTCTACCCCCCCAAGTCGAAAGGCGGGAAGAGCGGCAAAGACTACGCATGGGTCGGCGTCGCCACCTCCGCCACACCCACCGGCCCCTTTGCCTACAAGGGATACTTTTTGGGCAACCACAGCGAATTCGGCACCGGAGATTTCGCCATTTTCGCCGATACCGACGGTGCGGTTTACCACATCGCCGTTCGCAAGCCGGATAAGGCCCTAATCTATGGCCGCTTGTCCGAAGATGGGCTGAAACCGGCCGGTGAATACCATGTGCTGGAGGGCGTGACACAGGCAACGGAGGCCCCGGCTTTTTTCCGTCGTGGCAATAAAATCTACCTCCTCGGCTCGGCATCGACCGGTTGGAAGCCCAATCCCGCCCGTCTTTTTGTGGCAGATCAATTCACCGGTCCGTATAGGGAACTGCCCAATCCCTGCCGCGGCGTGAATCCGATGAACCATCTCGGGCCTGATAAAACCTTCGGCGGGCAAAGCACTTTTGTTTACCCCGTATTGGGTCGGAAGGATGCTTGGATCGCGATGTTCGACATCAATAAGCCGGAAGACCCCATCAACGCCGGCTATATTTGGCTGCCCGTCGAATTCGAAGCGGACCAGCCTGTCATCCGTTGGCGGGACAAGTGGGATCTCTCGGTGTTTTCAAAAAAAGTAAACCTCAACTCGAGGTTCTAAGACCATGCTTAAAATGAATATCAACCAATACGTGCAAAACAAACATGTCGGCAGGAACCTGACCTATCCATTACGCCTAGTTATTATTTCGATGATCGCAGCGGTTCCTGCTTGCCAAGCTGCACCGACCGATAGCAAGGCTGCCCGGGCTGCCGCCGGTCGTTCGCCTGCACAGACCGAGTCATCGGTTCTCGGCACGATGATCAACGCAGATTTTGAAACGGGGAACATGACGGGTTGGAAACACTGGAGAACCCGGGCTTCCCAGATTTCTGCCCATGCTCGATCGGGCAAGCATTCGATGGCATTAGGCCCGGGGCGGGCCTTCTGTGTCCAGGAAATCAAGATTCGTCCCAATAGCCGTTACCGCTTGTCAGCGTGGGTCAAAACCGAATTGGGTGCCGACACGATCGAACTCATCGCCAGCGATTTTGGTGGTCCCAAGATTTCCGTGGCGAGTGCCCTTACGGAATACAACCAGCTGTCGCTCGAATTTACATCCGCGCGCATCATCGACACGCTTTCGGTCACCCTGTGCAATCCGGCGGGGGCCGGGGCAGGATATGTCGATGACCTTGCTCTGGAGTATTTGGGCGAAGCCCCAGAACCGGTCATCCAAGAATTTGTGAAGTGCGAGATCCCACCCCAAGTATCAGAGGGCGGGGTGGAGACACTTCCCCACAGTGCGATGGAGTGGTTTCTCGACGCCAAGTTCGGAATGTTCATCCATTGGGGAATCTATTCATCGGTGGACAAAGGTTCGGAGTGGGTCATGCATAGCAAGCGCTACTCCCCTGAAGATTACCGAGCTCGCGGCGAAAATCCGGAGACCGGCTTCACCGCCGCCAAGTTCGATCCGGTGGCATGGGCGGAACTGGCCAAGAAGTCGGGCATGAAATATTCGGTGCTCACCACCCGGCACCATGACGGCTATGCTTTGTTTGAAAGCAAGCATCCCAACAGCTGGACCAGCGTCAAACACCTGGGCCGGGACTTGGTCAAGGAATACACCGATGCGGTCAGAAAATCAGGCTTACATGTGGGTCTCTACTATTCGCCGATGAGCTGGCGTTATCCAGGTTACTACAATGTGACCGGTGACAACATGAAGCCCAACGTGTGGGGGTACACCGCGGAGCCGTGGCACAAGGAAAACGCCCGTTTGATGAAAGAAGAAGTCTATGAACAGCTCGGCCAGTTGCTGGCCCATTACGGGCCGATCGAATACATGTTCTGGGATGGTGGCTGGCTCGGTCAAAGCGTGGACAACGAATTGGAAGCCCGATTCTGGGACGCAGGGAAATATCAGGACCCCAAAGGAGACTGGCTGGTGGGCAAAGCCTTTCAGGAAAAAGAGGGTCTTTTTTTTGGCAAAGCACTCGGAGTCATGGGAATGGTTCGCAAACACCAGCCTAGGATGATCGTCAACGAGCGCTTTGGCTGGGTGGGTGATGTGCATGGTGAGGAAGGCGGGGCGGCCACCTCCGGCGACATCCGGACCAAGCGCTATATGGAAAAGTGCATGTCGGTGCAGAGGGGAGGCTGGGGATATGTGCCTCATGCGCCTGTTGTGAGCTTCGAAGAGGTGGCTGTTTTCCTTTCCGATTGCGTGGTTCGGAACATGAATCTTCTGCTCAACGTCGCCCCGGACCGAGAGGGGGTCATCCCGATGAACCAGCAGGAAGTCCTTCTCCAGACCGGAGATTGGCTGCAGAAAGTCGGCTCGGCCATTTACAACACCCGCGGTGGGCCATGGCAACCGCTGCACGGCGAGTATGGATTCACTTACTCGGGCAAGAACATCTACTGCCACATCTACGCCGGTTACCGCCACAAAGACCAGGGAACCTTCACCACCCAATCCATCGGTTCCAGGAAGGTCGGCAACGTCATCGACCTCTATTCCGGCCAAGCACTGCCCTGGACGGAAAATAACGACCACACAATCACCATCGAGAAAGTGAATTATAACCAAACTCCGTATGTGACCATCCTTCAGATCACCCTCAACGAAGATGTCTATAAAAACTAACCTGTACTTTTTTCTGATTGCTGCTTTTCTCCCGGCCTTCCTTCAAGCGGAAGCGCCGGTGACTAAGATCGAGGATTTGCTCAAACCTCATGTCGTCCTCAAGGACTTCGCTGTCACCGCCCCGCCGTCCATCAAGCACACCATCTCAGGTGAAGGTAAGCTGGAACTTTCCGGCGAGCTTAAGGACAAGTCCTGCACCATCGTCCTCCGACCGACCGGGGGCCGTTGGGACATCTCTGCATACTCCTACTTTCGTGTGGATATCACCAACAAGGGGAATGGATTGGTTTGGATACGGGGCCGGTTGGATAATGAAGGTGCACTGGATTGGAAGGACAGCTCCAGCACCATGGCCTATATCCTCCCAGGGGAGCGGGCAACCGTGGGGTTTCCTTTCCAAAGAGTCGCCAGTGCCGACGATTCCCCGGAGATTTTTCACCTCCAGGGTGCCCGGCCCAACGGCTTCCGGGGCCATTGGCTGCCGTTCAAACCGGAAGATGTGCGGGAGTGTCGGTTGGTCATTCGTTCGACCTCTGCCCAGCTCAACCTCAAGGACATGGAGATCAGTCTCGCCCAGCCCTTTGGTGCGAAGGCCAATGCGCGTCTGCTCGAACTTCCCTATCTGGATAAGTTTGGCCAGGTGCGCCAACTGGACTGGCCGAACAAACTTCACTCGCAGGAGGAATTGCTCGCGCGAGCGCTCAAGGAAGACCGTGAATCAGCAGGACAAACCGGTCCGAAAAGCTTCAATCGCTACGGAGGTTGGAAGGACGGGCCGCAGTTGAAGGCCACCGGATTTTTCCGCGTGGAGAAATACAAGGGGCGCTGGTGGTTCGTGGATCCCGAGGGACGTCTGTTCTTCTCCCACGGGGCCAACTCCATAGGTTTTGACCAATCAACCGTCCTCAAAGACCGCAGCACCCTCTTTGCTTGGATTCCTTCACAGACTGACATCGGTGAAGCCCTCTCCAACAAGGGCAATCTTCACTTCACCATTGCCAACCTGCACCGGACTTTCGGACCGGACTGGAAGTCCAAAGCCTACGACCGCGTCCATCGCCGCATGCGTGCATGGGGCATGAACACCGTGGGAGCCTGGTCGGACCCGGAATTGTATCAGAAGCCCAGGACGCCCTACACGCTCATCCTCCATGTCTGGCCTGGTAAAAACAGGCTTGGTGATAAAGTGCCGGATCCCTTCTCCGTCGAATTTGAAAGACGCGTGGAGGATGGACTCAAGCAATTGGCCGTGCATTCGGCTTCAGACCCGTGGTGCCTCGGTGTCTTCATCGATAATGAGTTGGGTTGGTATCAGGATTTTGTCAGCAATGCTCTCGCCGGCAAAGCGGATATGCCCGCCCGCCTGGCGGTGGTCGCCTTATTGAAGGATAAATACACCACGATCCAGGCACTCAATACAGCCTGGTCCACCCAGTTCAAATCTTGGGAGGCCGTGAATGCCGCTCCCAAAGAATTGGAAGGCACCGCGGAAGACCGCAAGTCGATTGAAAGGCTCATCGGCCACCGTTACTACAAAGTCTGCCACGACATGATGCGCAAGATCTTTCCGAACCACCTCTACCTCAGCTCACGCATCCACAAGGCGGGCCCCGAAGTTTATGAGGAAGCCACACGTTTTGCCGACGTGCTCAGCGTGAACCGTTACATGTCACTGGCCGCCGCAGGAGTACCCAAAGGATTTGACAAGCCCGCCCTCATCGCGGAGTTTCACTTCGGTGCGCCGGATCGCGGTGTGCCTGGTGTGGGACTCACGTTTGTCGGCGACCAACTCCAGCGAAGCCGCGCTTACGCCGCTTATGTTTTGGATGCCGTGCTCCAACCCAACATTGTTGGCACCCATTGGTTTGCCTACGCCGACCAGTCCGCTGCGGCACGACCCACGGTGGGAAAACCCGGCGAAAACTACCAGATAGGCTTTGTCGATGTGACGGACACCCCTTATCCCGAAATCACCGCAGCGAGTCGCGGGCTGGCTGATGTCATGTATTCCCTGGCCGATCGTGAGTCGGTGGACCTCATGTCACTTTTGCAGGACACCTGGAGTTCCCGCACTCAACCCCCTCAGGTTGCTCGATAAGAACGGTCAGACTCTCTTTATAAAAAATATGAAAATCGTTGTCCTCGCCATCCTCCTGTTCTGCCTGAAATCCAACGGAATGGGCCAATCCTTCATGATGAATCCCTACGGCTGTCCGGATGCGGTTTCGCTGAACGGCAAGTGGAATGCGATTGTCGACCCCTACAGCCGCGGTGAGCAGATGAAGTTCTACCAGAACCGGAAGCCGCAGAAGAAAACCGAGTTTCTGGAATACAGCTTTGAGGGTGGTTTGCGGCTCAATGTTCCCGGAGACTTTAACTCCCAGTTGGACGAGTTGACATACTACGAGGGCAACGTTTGGTATCAGCGCACTTTCAAGGCGCAGAAGAAGGAAGGCCACAAGCAATTCCTCTATTTTGCAGGCGTCAGCTACGAGACAAAGGTGTGGCTTAACGGCACTGAAATCGGACGGCACGAGGGAGGATTCACGCCCTTCGAGTTCGACATCACCGGACCTCTGAAAGATGGGGTGAACGACTTGGTCGTCTTGGTGAACAACGACCGCCGTCCGGATGGCATTCCGGCAATGAGCTTCGACTGGTGGAACTATGGCGGCATCTTGCGCGATGTCTTTTTTGTCAATCGGCCTGCCGTCCACATCCGCGATTACAAAGTACAGCTCAAGACGGGCGCCGGAATTGCCGGATACGTTCAACTTGATGGGGCAACTTCGCCTCAGAAAGTCACGCTCAAGATCGAGGAACTGGGCGTGCGGCAAATTTTGACCACGGATGCCAAGGGTTATGCACCTTTCGAAATCAAAGCAACGCCGGAACTCTGGTCACCCGGCAAGCCGAAGCTCTACCCGGTGACGATTTCAACCGGCCAAGACCGCATCAATGACGAGATCGGCTTTCGGACCATCACGACCAATGGCACTAAGATCCTGCTCAACGGCAAACCTGTCTTTCTCAAGGGCGTCAATTTCCATGAGGAAATCCCCCAGCGCCTCGGCCGGGCCTACTCAGCGGCAGATGCCAACATGATTCTCCACGAAGTGAAAGCGCTTGGCTGCAACTTCATCCGAACTTCCCACTACCCGCAGAATGAACACATCGTGCGTGCTGCCGAGCGGATGGGTTTGGTGATCTGGGAAGAGATCCCCATTTGGCAGGGAATCGACTTCGCCAATCCGGAAATTTTCAAGAAGGCGGAAAAAATGCTGCGCGATATGATCTACCGCGACAAGAACCGCGCCGCGGTGATCATCTGGAGCATCGCCAACGAAACCAAGCCCTCGGATTACCGTGACCAAGTGCTGACCGGATTGGTCTCTCTCTGCCACGAACTAGACGGAACCCGCCTGGTTGGTGCCGCTTTCAACAATCCCCGGTATGACAAGGCGACCTCGACGTTCCGCCTTGAGGACAAGCTTGCCAACGCGGTCGATGTGGTCGGCGTGAACAAATACATGGGCTGGTATGATCCCTTTCCGCTGAAACCGGAGCAAATCAAGTGGGAGGTGGCAACGGGAAAACCTCTGATCTTTTCCGAGTTTGGAGCCGAGGCACTGCATGGGAAACGCGGACCGGTTGATGTCGCTCATGAGTGGAGCGAAGATTATCAAGCCGAGGTCTATCGCCAGAATTTAATCATGTTCCGCAATATTCCGAACTTGCAGGGCGTGGTGCCGTGGTTGCTTTTCGACTTCCGCTCGCCCTACCGATGCCAACAGACCTATCAAAACGGATGGAACCGAAAAGGTCTCTTGGGAGACAAAGGCCAGCGCAAGATGGCTTGGCAAGTGATGAAGGAGTATTATGACGCAAAATAGGTCGGTGATTCAAACCGCAGACCATCATCAGCATACGGCGTATTGTATGACGGATGTTCCACAATCAAGTTAAACACCAAGAGCATTCCATCCATCGGTTCAAATCTCATGTCTAGCCCCACCACTTCTTCGAATTACCGATGGATCATTTGTGCACTGCTCTTTTTCGCCACAACGATCAATTACATAGACCGCCAGATCCTGTCGCTGATCAAGCCTATCCTCGACCAGGATTTGGGATGGACCAATACGCAATTCGGTTGGGTGAATTCACTCTTTCAAGGGGCTTATGCCATCAGCTATCTCGGGTTTGGTTGGTTCATCGACAAGTATGGCACCAAAATTGGCTACAGTCTTTCCATTCTTACGTGGAGCCTGGCAGCTGCGGCCCACGCACTGGTAAACTCCATTTCCGGCTTCGGGATCGCCCGGGTGGCACTGGGCTTGGGGGAAGGGGGCAATTTTCCTGCAGCGATCAAAAGCGTGGCCCAGTGGTTTCCGGTTAAAGAGCGCGCGTTTGCCACCACCTTGTTCAATTCGGGGGCCAACATCGGCGCGCTTCTTGTCCCGGCGCTCATTCCTCCGCTAGCTCTCACCTTCAGTTGGCACGCGCCCTTTCTCTTGGCTGGGGCTGCCGGATTGGTCTGGGTGGTGTTCTGGTGGGTGCTTTACAAGCCGACCGGTTCGTGCGGTCCAATGGATGCAGATGAACGCTCTTCAGATGCGTCCGAATCGGGTCAAGTCCTCCACCTGCCTTGGCTCAGTTTGCTCCGCTATCGGCAGACATGGGCTTATGTCGGGGCCCAAATCCTCATCTCCCCGGTCTGGTGGTTCTTTCTCATCTGGCTGCCGGATTATTTCAAGCAGACCCGCGGGATGGATCTCAAGACCATGGGTCTCCCCCTCGTGCTGATCTATGCCATCGTCACGGTCTTGAGCATAGCAGGCGGATGGGCAGCCAGGGCCATGGCCGGCCACGGTTGGAGCGTCACCCGAACGCGGCGAATGAGCATGCTCCTCTTTTCCTTCGCCGTATTGCCGGTTGCTTTTGCCACCCAGGTGTCCCTTTGGCCCGCAGTGATTCTCATCGGGATTGCCGGGGGCGCCCACCAAGCATGGTCGGCGACGCTTTACACGACGGTCTCCGACGTCTTCCCCAAGAGCGCAGTTGGATCTGTTGTGGGTCTGGGCGGCTTTGCCGGATCCATCTCAGGCATGGTCTTCCCGATTGTCTGCGGCTGCGTTCTTGATGCGATGGGTGGAGCAGGCTATGTTGCTTTGTTCGCATGGTGTGGGCTCGCCTATTTTGTCGCGTACGGGATCAATCGCCTGCTCTGTCCGCAGTTCACACCGATTGCCTTGGAGACAAAGTCATGAAGCTTGGTTTGTCGTCTCCAAGAACCAGAAATGATTCCATCCACCAGAAGCAGCACTCAATATAAATACTGTGAAAACACTTCCATGAACATACCAACTCTTCTTGCCATCGCGTCCATCACCCTGATTCCCGAACTTTTTGCGGAAACATGGCCTCTGTGGCCTGAGGGACCTCCCGGTGCCCTCGGCTCGGAAGAAAAAGATATTCCAACCCTCACCGCCTATCTACCAGCAGAGGGAAAGTCCAACGGCAGCAGTTTCCTTGTCCTCCCCGGAGGAGGCTACGGCGCACTGGCCAACCACGAGGGCGAAGGCTACGCCAAATGGCTGGCCATGCAGGGCATCACCGCTTACGTGCTCAAGTATCGCCTCGGAACCTCCGGCTACCGGCACCCTGTCATGCTGGGGGACGCGGCGCGTGGGCTGCGCACGGTCCGCGCTTGGGCCCGCCGGGATGGACTCGACCCCGCCCGCATCGGAATCATCGGTTCCTCAGCCGGAGGCCACCTCGCCTCGACGCTGCTCGTCTACCACGATGGCGGCAAGCCGGACGCGACCGATCCCATTGAGCAGGAAAGTTCACGACCCGACCTGGGCGTTCTTTGCTACCCGGTCATCAGCAGCGGCGAGTACGCACATCGGGGATCGTTCAATAAGCTTCTGGGCGAAAATCCCCCAGCCGAGCTTTTGCAACAGCTTTCCACCGAACTCCAAGTGACTAAGGAAACGCCCCCCACCTTTCTCTGGCACACCTTTGGGGATAAAGCCGTCCCGGTCCAAAACTCACTCCTCTTTGCTTCGTCTTTAGCCAAAGCCGGAGTGCCTTTCGAGCTGCATGTTTACGAGAAGGGCGGACACGGCATGGGCCTCCCAGGGCCCGGTAAACCCGCTCCGCCTTGGGATGGCGAACTGCTGCGCTGGCTCAAGGTAAGGGGCTTCATGCCCTAAATGCAGCGATACGAACCCCAGCTCAACCCATCCACCCAATCCATGAATCATCGTTTTCTCATCCTCGCGGCACTAACGACCCTGCTTGCTGCTGTGGCCTCCTTCTCCCTCACCGCAATGGATCAGGCCAGCCCATCCAAGCCAAACATCATCGTCATCCTCGCCGATGATGTCGGCTGGGGTGATGCGGGCTGTTACGGCGCCACCCAGATCAAAACACCCAACATCGATCGACTGGCCAGTGAGGGAGTTCGATTTGTCAATGGCAGCGCCTCCGCCGCCGTTTGCACACCCACACGCTATTCTATGCTCACCGGCCAGTATGCCTGGCGCAGCCGTATCCCTGGGGTGATGAATGGTGTGACCAATGGCCTCACGCCACTGGTCATCCCAACAGACATGGCCACCGCGCCCAAGCTTTTGCAGAAAGCTGGTTATCGTACCGCCGTGATCGGCAAATGGCATTTGGGATTGGGAGTGACCAGGCCCGATTACAACGGCGAACTCAAGCCCGGACCCCTGGAAATTGGTTTTGATGAATTTTTCGGCATCCCCGCCACGAACGACCGAATCCCCACGGTCTTTGTCCGCGACCATCGGGTCGTCGGCCTGGACCCGGCCGATCCGATCCGGGTTTCCTACGATAAAGAAGAGGCCATAAAACTTGGCCTTTCTTCCTGGTCCGCGGGACGTGATCGCATCGGCTGGGGCAGGGGAGGCCAGTCCGCTTGGTGGAAGGATGCGGACATCGCGGAAAACCACACCGCGGAAGTCCTCAAATTCCTCGAACGAAACAAGGAAAACCCCTTCTTTCTTTATTTCGCCCCGCATGACGTCCATTCCCCGAAGATTGCCCAAACCCGCTTCGCCGGGGCCAGCGGCCTGGGAGAACGCGCCGACATGCTCCTGGGTCTGGACGATGCTATCGGACAAGTCCTGCAAAAGTTGGACCAACTCGGCTTGGCCAAGGACACCCTGATCATCTACAGCAGTGACAACGGAGCCTACGTCAACAACGAGCAGGGTCACCGACCCACCGGCCCCTTCCGAGGTGTCAAATCCACTTCCTGGGAGGGCGGCACCCGCGTGCCGTTCATCGTCCGCTGGCCGTCACGCATCCAGCCCGGCGTTTCCAAGGATCTGGTCTCCACCCTGGATGTGCCCGCGACCCTCTGCGCGGCCGCCGGGATCCCCCTTCCTGCAGGCTCGTTGCCCGACAGCTACAACATGCTCCCGGCTTTGCTCGGCGATCAAGGCGTCGCCAGCCGCGAACACCTGATCCTCCAGTGCGGCAGTGGCCACCTCTCCGTCCGGAGTAGCACTTGGAAATTCATTCCAGATCTCGCTCTGGCCGATGGCTGGAAATCGGCCAAAAAGGATCCGAAGGTCCCCGCCCGACCGGGCCTCTACGATCTCTCAGCGGACCCCGGTGAAACGGTCAACGTCTTCGACCAACATCCTGCCGTAGCCCGGCGTCTGGCCGACGTGATCACCCAGGCCCGGGCCACCCCGGTCACGCGTCCGCAGTGACTCTGGCGGCCCACCATAGGGATGGGGAAGGTTCTTCCCTAGAAGTCATCTCAAAAATAGGGCAAGTCCGCGTGATGAGTGCCACCTGCCCGAGCCCGAGGAGGAGCGAGCGCGCATATTGGAACGAGATACGCAAAGGAGAGACGACGAAGGGGGCGGGCAGGTGCCGCCATCACCCTCCGGGCTGGGGCCCAAAAGCCGCCCCGCTTCGTTGCTCGTCGGTCACGGGTATATTTCATACCTGCTCCCTTCTCGTGCCTCGCCGGACGGCTTTTGGACCCCCAGCGCGGGCTTGTCCTATTTTTGAGATGACTTCTAGACACTCATTCAAGTTATTATACTTTATGCTCTATCTTTCTCGTGCTCTCTAATACCCAGCCACCTACATCAGGCGATAATGCGCCTTGCGGGAGGGCGAAGCTCCTGCTGAGCCGGTTTGGGCATGATGACCTGAACCCCGCTCGGCGGGAGCCTCGCCCTCCCGAAAAACCCGTCGCCCACTCAATGTGATTTGGTCTTTTGATCTTACTGGGACGATCCGTCAATAAAGACCATTTTTTCTGCGATAGGCGGGGTCAGGTATTCCACCCTGCCATCCAAAAAGCCTGCGATTGTCCTTCGTGATGGCAGATAGAAGATGTTGTTGGTTGGCCGAGCGTTATTTTTGGGCAGATCAACATAAGTCTCGGCATCGGCTTCATCGAACATGGCATAACCATAGGTCAGATAAATGGTTGAAGGAGCACTGTAGATCTGCTGTATCCTAATCCAACCATCATTCTCCGCAGGCTTGGTAAATTCGTAAAGATATGAATTTGTTGCAAACGGAACAGGCAGGCCGGACTTGTCGCCATACAACTTAGGTCCGTAAAACGGAGTGCCCTTCATAGATGAGACATCCGTGCCAAAAAGGGTGTTCAGCTTTGACTTTATCTGCGTTGAAAGTTGGGCCTGATTCGTTGTCGTGATTTCGGGAAATAGATACGGCTGTAGACGTCCCCAGAAGCTGGCGCTCACATAGGGATTGGTCAGAGAATCAGTGTCCCATCGAATAGTAACAATTTGACCATTGTTTTCACCTGCGTAGAGCGAGTTTGCTGCAAGTACAGCCCTCATCACTGCGACTGACTTGGTCTCTGCGGCCTTTTTTTGTGCCTTGTTCAAAGCTGGAACGACAAGCGCGGCCAGCAATCCGATGATGACCACAACAACAAGCAGTTCAATCAAGGTGAATGCGGATGTGTTGTTTTTGGCCGGGTGGGATCTGGATCTGGTTTTCATAGATTGGGGGCGGGTTGGGCTGTTCGCTGCTTGGGTTTTATACCTGTCAAATCGAAGCCACCAATCAGGGTCTCGTTGGGGCGCAGGGTCGTCCGGCCGGTGATTTGCCGGTCGTCCGATAGACGCAGGAAGGTCTCATTGCCCAGATTGATTTCGACATCGTGCCGGCTGTAATTGAAGAGAAACTCAACCGGCCCCTCGGAACCAGGACGGGTTTTGCGCACAACGCCCAAGGGCAGGGGCTGTCGGGGAAGTTCGAGCCTGCCGCCCAGCAACCGGTACACCGCCAACAAGCTTTCTTCGTCCAGACGGGCTCCGATGTAGGTGGTGGATCCTTTTTTCCGTTGGTTGCCCAGGATGATGGGTGCGCCCGCGTAAAAATCCGAAGCCAGGGTGGCCATCACTTTGGCCCCTTCTGCATGCAAATGCTCGATCACATCCCTGGCCCGCATCGCTTTGCCCAAGCCCTCGGTGGTACCCCGCACAGAAATCTGCTCGTCATCGTAAAGGTAATCCACTTCCTCATTCCAAAGACCGAACAATTCCCGGAGATTCGGCCCGGGGAAGCCTCCGCCCCAGCAGCGGTTGTGGCCGTCCACATAGCCGGTCAGGTAGGTCGCCAGCCAGTGGCCCCCTTCTTCGACATAGGCGGCCAGCTTTTGGGCTGTTTCCTGCCGCAAGAGAAAAAGGGCCGGCGTGACCACCAGCGAATAGTCGGAAAATGGCCCATCCACGGAGATAACATCCACTTCGATACCGGCACAACGGAGGGCGCGGAAATGCTCCTCGCAAGTATGGGTGTAGAGATCGCCCGGGGTCTCCACCTTCGGTCCGGCCGAGGCCGACAGCGCCCAGCGGCTTTCCCAGTCGTAAACCAAGGCCACCGGCGCCCGGTCCGGTCTTGCGCCAACCAAGTGGTTCAATCTCCCCAGAGTTTTACCGACTTCCGTACACTCCTTGAAAACCCGCGAATGCGAGCTTCCCTCATGATCGACGACCGCCCCGTGGAACTTCTCGCTGCCTCCGCGGCCCTTGCGCCATTGGAAGTAATGGATGACGTCGGCTCCGTTGGCCACAGCCTGCAGGACTTCCTGCAGGTGCACGCGCGGACGCTTGAGCTTGTTGACCTTGCCCCAATTGACGGAGCTGGGGGAACACTCCATCAGGATCCAAGGCCCCCCGTGTGCCATCCCGCGCATAAGGCTGTGCACGAAATCGGTATTCAGGCATTTTTTCCATCCATCCTCCCGGTCGTCGTAAAGCGGATAATGGTCGTTGGAAATACAGTCCAGCTTACCGGACCACTGCCAATAATTGGTCGCGTGATGGGTGCCCATGAAGTTGGTTGTGCAGGGAATATCCGGCGTGATCTCCCGCAGGGGGGCCATCTCGTTATCGAGGAAGGAACAGTGCTGGTCGTTGACGAAGCGCTTCCAATCCAGCGCCAGGCCGTCGATGCTCCGGTCGTAGGTGGGGATCTGGCTCCAATCCGTGAAGGTGTGGTTCCAGAAAGACGTCCACCATGCGCTGTTGAGTTTGTCCAGGCTCACGTAACGCTGGCGCAACCAAGCGTGGAACGCCGACCGACAAAGGTCGCAGTGGCATTCCCCGCTGAGTTCATTGCCGATGTGCCAGAGCGCGAGGGCCGGATGCTTCCCATAGCGTAGCGCCAGGGTGCGGTTGATCCGGTATACGGCTTCTCGATAGACCGGTGAGGTCAGGCAATGGTTGTGCCTGCCGCCGGAAGGTTCCCGGCGCCCGTCCAAGCCGACGCGGCGGATCTCAATATGCTTCTCCGAAAGCCACATCGGCTTGCTGCCGCTCGGGGTAGCCAGAAAAACCTTCATCCCGGCCTTGGCAAAGCGCTCCATGACGGCATCGAGCCAGTCGAACGTGTAGACCCCTGGTTTGGGCTCCATGGCCGTCCAAGAAAAAATCCCAATGGAAGCTGAAGTCACCCATGCCTTCTTCATGAGTTCGATGTCTTCCGACAAGACACGCTCCTGCCCCAGCCATTGGTCAGGATTGTAATCCGCACCATACATGATGAAACCGGCAGCCGGCATTCTAGGCGTGGGTTTCATAGTTAAATTTGTCGCGGAATTCTCATGAAATCCGAACAACCATGTAGGTCATACTCGGCACCATGCCGCCTAAATCACAATAGTTAAAACAGCGAGATAATCCGAACAGCACTAATCTGTCTGAATACTGTCTGCAGTCAACGAAAATCCGCAGTCACAAGACCAACGGCTCTGATGAAAAATGACTGCGATTTGCCGCACCGTGCATTCGCCTTGCCAGTGATAGTCTGCGCCCGCTCAAGAAGCTGTAGTCATGAGGAATGTAAGACTACACTTGTCAAAAGCGTCATGAGAACGGCATGATTCAAAAACCCTTTTATGCACCATGTCGGCCATTCTTAATATCAAACGACCTCCAAAAATCAGACCGGACATGAATCGCCGTTTGACGGCAGTCAAACAGATTCAGCAGTTCATCCAGTCCAACCGTCTCCAACCCGGTGAACGGATCCCGACGGTGCGCAAGTTATCCGAACACTTTGCCATCACCCGCGACTCGGTTTGGCGCGCCCTCCGTCAGATGCACGACGAGGGCTGGTTGGATGTGCTGCCGAACAAGCGCTACACGGTTTCCCAGCATCTGTACGCCAAAATTCTGCGTTCGATCCGGGTGAGGGCGTTGTTTTCGGGTGAAGGATATATCTATTTCTCGGGATTCCGCAGGCTGGCGGATTCCCTCACGCATCTCTGCCACAACCAAACCATTGATTTGGGGTTTGAACTTTTGCCCCTCGGGGCCAAACCGCAAAGCAAAATATGGGAGGACTGCGATGTCCTCTTGGTGGACAGCGACAGCAGCAGTGCGCTCTTGGAAACGTTTTCGACCTTTCCGGTCCCGGTGATCGGACTGGATGCCAACTACAGCGACCGCTATCTCGCCAATATCGTCACGGACCACCATTTTGGAGGCAGAATCGTGGCGGAAGCTTTCTTGCACCAGCAGAAGCCCAACGCATCCGTCATATACCATTCCGGTTCGGAAAACAAGGCCCGCATCACCGCACGGCTGGATGGATTCCGTCAGGCTTGGCTGGAAGCGGGCAGGTCCGAGGATTCCGTGGCCTTTGTGCCGATCGAGTGGAGCAGCAGTTCCTTCCAAATTGCCCTCCACGTGAAGGCCTTTCTCGAACAAAACCCCGCACATGGCACTTATTTTGTGACTGATGGCCTCCTGGCCACCAGCTTCCTGGACGTGCTGGACTACCAGGGGGTTCGCGTGCCGAGGGAAGTCGGGCTGATCGGATACGATGGAGCACAGCGAGGTGAACTCACCAATCCGCCCATGACCACGATCCAGCAGGATATGGAAAGCATCGCCGAATCGGCCCTCGAATGGATCCATAAAATCGCCCGCGGCGACCAGACAAATGCCACGAGCCTGGTGCGCATCCCCCCCGTTTTGGTGAAACGCAGTTCGTTTTAAGCCGGATCAATACAGTTCTCTGCAAAGGAAGCGAAGAGCTTAAAGCAGAAACTCTTGGCATTGAGGGCATTACTGAGCATCGTATAGCCGGTTAATCATTTAAGGCCAAGCAAGGCCCGTTTGTTTCCAGAAGGATTTAAGCAAGTTGGGGCGTCTTTGGGTGCTGCGTAGCTGGCTGCGGGTTTGGCCCAACAAGGCTTCATTATCCAAGACAGCACGGTTGGCCAGACGGCCTTTGGTATGGCCCCAGAGATACTCGGTGGCATTGAGTTCGGGAGCATATCCCGGCAGCCATTCCAGCTTGAGCCTTCCCCGGCTTTCTTCCTCTGCCTGGCCCACCAAGGACGTCCGGTGGGCGGGCAGTCCATCAAGCACCACCACCATCTTTCCCCGCACTTGTCGCAGCACGGCCCACAGGAAGGCGGCTACATCGGGCCATTTGACTCCGTGGGGCAGGATGCGGAAGACTGCCCGCTTTCTGCCCACTACGGCGATCACGCTCCATCGTTTCCAATTGAAGCGGTGGCGGATGACCAAGGGCCGTCCGCGTGGGGCCCATGCTCCGCGCAGGTGGGGTTTGTGGCTGAAGCCGGTTTCATCCATGAACAGGATCACCCGCCGCTGGGCACGGGCTTTTTTTTAATCAAGGGCCAGCTCCGCTTTTTCCAATGTTCAATGGCCGCCTCATTGCGTTCCACCGCCCTACGAACCGGCTTTTGGCAACTCCATCCCATCGACCGCATGACCCGCCACACATGGCCCGGGTGGTAGGATACCCCGAAGTGCTTTTCAATCAGAGCGGCCACCCGGCCCAAGGTCCACAGCCTATCGGCATGGCCCGTCTTCTGGGCCCCCCGGCACAGCAAGACTTGGAGCCGCTCAAGCTGCCTGCTATGGAGCCGGTGCTCGGTGCAGGCATGCCGCTGGGAGAGAACTTGGCCGGCTTGCCGCCGTTTTTCCCACTTGCTGACCGCCGCTCCGCTTGCCTTCAGCTTTCAGGCCACCTCGGCCTGACGATAGCCCTGCTCCAACATCCGGCAGCCTTCCAGCCGCCGCTTTTCCATCTTTTCCTGTCGCTTGGTCCGTTGTATCTTCATGCCCAGCTTTTGTAGCAGGGTTTGTACCAACATTAAATTCCTGCACGAAGCTCAGTAATCCCTTCATCACTTGCCCCCGGGACGGATGACGGAGTGTATGATACCTGAAACCTGAGACCTGAGACCTGAGACCTGAAACTCGAAAGCGGAAGGCAGAGGACGGATGGCTGATCGTCGAAAGCTGACGGTGTGTTTTGATTCAGGAGGTCCTTGGATCGAGTGGATAAGTGAGGAAGGTGGTGGGCGTTAGGATGGAGATATCCAAGAAAGGGTGCAGGCGCAGAAGGTCTTCATCTCCGGTGATCAGGGCGTCGGCCCGCCTGTTCACGGCCAGGGTCAGAAACTTGTCTTCTTTGGCATCCCGACAGGCCTGGATGGGACGGAGGGTGGGTACATGGATCACCACCCGGCCAGGAGTTCGAAAAATCGTTTTCGTTCCGCCAGATGGACGTATCGGGCGAACTAGGGACGGTCCAGGATGTCGTCCAACTCGTGGAGGGTCTCGCCCGAAACCAGAAGCTGCCCGGATTGAAGGGCCCGTCCGACCGCACGGGCGGGAAAGGAGTCGGGCAAAAGCCGATGACTGATACCAAATTAAAATGACTGAGCGACAGAATAAACGGGAGGGCGATCTGACTGAGCCGTAACTATGCAGGTGAAATCGCGCAGAGACGCCGAGGAGGAACGAAACGGATTTGGGAAGAAAAGGGATTCACCGAACGGTGATCAGCCTCTTCTGTTGTAACCACGCATTTTCCCTCTGAGTTCTCTGTGTCCTCTGTGGTTAAACTGCATCGTTCCGGCTGAGGCGGACCGCCGAGCCGGTTTGATGTCTCTATTCCAAGGGCGGCTCAGCCCCGAAGGCTTACGGGGGAGCCAGAAGCATCGCCCTTCCATAAGGCACTTTTGCGCCCACTCAATTCAGTTTGGTGTTATACCAAATCCGATTGATTGGGCGCGAAAGCGCCCCGGAGGACCGCACGCTGTGCGGCTTGGTCGTCCCGAGATGCTTTGCAAACGGGACCTGTCGGAGACCCCGTTTCACGTGGCGACCCTCCGATTGAAACAGGCTCATTCAACATGATTTGGTCTTACATCAGTCGTCCCAGCGATTGCCTGGCTTCGTTGGCGGTGATGAGTTTCATTTCAACCCGATTGGATGATTCAGATGAAATTTCAAACAAGGGGGGGCAGGATGGGAATTGCGCACGATGGAGGGCAGTTTTCCGTGTCTGAAATTTGTTTGCTTAAGTAACTTTGCTTGCAATAATTGAGCCAGATGCAGCGATGCTTGATCAAAGGCAGTTGGACGCCCCGTCGCTTGCCCCGGATGCTGGCGGTCTTCGTTCTGGGTGTGGCCGCGCCTGTCCCACTTTCCGCGGCGATTATCCAGGCCGGGAATGTCACCTCCACCCTCGGTCCCACGTTTTTCATTGATAATGCCCTCAACGGGGGAACGGATACGGACATCAACCAGCCGGCGGTGGGGGTTTTTGATCGCTACTTCAAAGGCCTCCTGACCCCCAACCAAGGTCCCACCCGGGTCAGTATCACCGGCTTCGGTTTCGCCGCCCACACCAGCGCCACGGCGAACGATGCCACTTCGGTTGCCGTCACCTTCACCTATCTCGGGGCGAACGAGGCCAGTGGCGGGGGCGACGATGTCGTCCTGGGCACGGTCACGGGCAACTACAGTTTCACCGGCGGTGGCGAGTATGTCTTTGCCTTTGATTCTGCACTTACGGCGAACCTGACGATCACCGGGACCCGCTTCCGCATAGCCGTGGCGCCCTCGAATTCAGGTGGCAATGGCTCGTTGAAGATCAAGAATTCGGCCATTTCCTACGAAACCGGCACCGGGGCGAGCCTCAGCGTGGCCGGGGTGGCGGCGTCGCAAATCATCCCCCAACGGGTGAACCTGGCCAAATACCAGCCCGTTACGGTTTCGTCGGTCAGCGGCAACCGGCTCGGTTCCTACGTCACCGATGGGGATGCGGGTAACGACAGCCGTTGGATCAGCCAAAACTGGGCCTACAACACTGCGCGGATCGATTTTCCCTTCCCGGTGGAGGTTGGCAGTGCGCAGCTTTTCATGGGTGTCGATGACACCCTTCCGCTGGCCAAATTTGGCCTCCAATACTTGAACGGAAGCACGTGGACGACGATCAACGGGACGGACATCGATGGGAACTCCAATGTCGAGCGGAACTTGGTCTTCGGCGCGCCCGTCACCGCGTCCTCTTTCCGGATCATTGTGACTGATCCCACGATTCGTTTGCGTGAGTTTGCGCTCTATCCGCCCAACGGGCCGTCCGGCTATCCGATCGGCACGGATATCAAAATGAATCTGGCCCTGCAGCGTCCGGCGGTGGCCAGTTCCCACACCACGGGCCAGTTCCCCATTTATGCGGTGGATGGCAGGACCCACACGGGTTCTTCGTGGCAGACTACGACCAACGGCACGAACACGTTGGACATCGAAATGGTGGCCTCGACCAAGATCGGAAGTGTGCATTTGTATTCCGGGTCGGCGACCACTTCCGCCCTGGCGGATTTCACACTCAAATACTGGAATGGCACCGCTTGGACCAACATTCCCGGCGGCGGTGTAACCGGCAATACCCAGCTCAACCGCATCATCCCGTTCACCACCCCGGTCACCACGACCAAACTGCGTCTGGAATTCACCAAGAGCAGCGTCACTCCCACCATCATCCGGGAGTTGCAAATCTTCCCTGCCAACACGGGCAATGTGGGCTACGTTCTGGGCACCGACATCAACCCTTCAGGTGCCTACGCGGATTATGAGGATTTCAACGACGCTTACCATCAAATCACCAATATCGCGGCCAATCTTGATATGGCCGTAGCCACCACCGGACAACCCGCCCTGGAGTCCGTCGGAATATCCGCCGCCCAAGCCCAGTACCAGGTCCTGCTCAATCTGGCCGATGGCACATACCGGTTGAGAAACCGGGACACCGGCGAGTGCCTCTCCGGGGCGCAACTCTCGCAAACGGCGGGCTTGGCCCTCACCGATGAACCCTACTTGGCCCTGCCTCACCAGGACTGGATCCTCGAGCCCCTGGGTGGCGGGCGCTACCGCCTCATCAATGCCTGGAGCGGACTGGCGATTGATACCCAAGGCGGGGCGACTGCGCCGGGCACCGCCCTGGTACAGAACACGGCGGGGAACGCGACCAGCCAGCAGTGGCGGATCAACTACGATACCTGGGCGTCCAAAAAAGGGATCGGTGGGGCCTTTGTCGGGATGAAATCGGACTGGCTGTACAACTGGGGCCCTTCCAACTCGGTCGCACTTCCCGCCGACACCGTCTACCATCCCATGCAATGGGGCAGTTTCAACTGGACCTACAACACGGGATCCGGCCCGATCTGGCAGAGAACCTCCGAGTGGCGCAGACGCGGTGACGGCATGCTGCTGTTGGGCTTCAACGAACCGGATCGCACCGACCAGTCGAATATTCCCCTGACGGATTGTGTCACCCTGTGGCCGCAACTGATGGCGCTCAACCAGCCCCTGGTCAGCCCATCTCCCGGAACGCTCAATCCTCCTGTCGGGGTGCCCAGCTGGCACGAGACATTCTACGCAGAGGCAGAAAGGCTCGGCTATCGGGTCGAATACAATGCCATCCACACCTATCCCGGTCCGAGCAGCGGTTCATCGGATTACCTGATCAACCTGATTGAAGCCGAATACAACGACTTCGGCCGACCGATCTGGCTGACGGAATTCGGCTTCGTGGATTGGGGTGGCAATCAATCTTGGAGTGAAGAAGACAACTACCAGTGTCTGGCGGAGTTCCTGTGGCGGGCGGAGGGTCTGGGTGCGCTGCGCAAGTATGCCCTGTTTGTATTCACCGCCGACGAGAACAATCCTGAACCTGCCAATCCGTGGGGAAGCTTCACCCCCGCACCCCGGTCGAATAGCTATGACACTTCCGGGAACCTCACCCCCTTCGGCAAGCTCTACGCCGCGTGGGACTGCGACACCACCGTGCGGACAGACAAGACCTACATCATCCATCACCGCGGCCTGCGCAAGAGGTTGGCCAACGCCGCCACGGGGAACACCAACCCCGGCGGGCGCACCATCCGGACTGATGGCGCGATCGTCAACTGGACCCTGGTCTCCGCCGGTGTCTCCAACAGGTATTATGTCGTCTCATCGATCGACGGCCGACGGCTGAGTCACACCACCGGAACAGGAGTGGCCCCCACCCTGGCGGCGGCCGGCACCACGGGAGTCAATGTGGAGTGGTCCCTCACCCACAAAGAAAACGGCTGGTTTTATCTCGGCCATCCCAACTCGAACACCCGCCTGAAGCTGGTCAGTTTCAATACCAGCAACAATGTGACCGCTTACCAAATGGTGACCACCACCACCACCGACGACAGCGTGCAGTGGCGCTTCATTGTCCCCATCCCGGATAACACCCCGCCGTCTCTTTCCGCCATACCTGACCAGGTGACAAACGAACTGACGAACCTCACCTTCAGCGTCAACGCCACCGACTCCACCCTTCCAGCTGGAAACCTCACCTACAGCATTGTGGATCCCCTCTCCAACACCACCATCAACAGCACGACAGGGGTTTTCAGTTGGACGCCCAGTGAAGGGCAGGGGAATGGAACGGCCTACACATTCACCATCCGGGCAAGCGACGGGCAACTGGCCGCGGATCGGACGGTCAACATCACGGTCAACGAGGTCAATGTGGCCCCCGCGCTGTCTCCGATTCCATCTCAGACGATGGATGAAGGCACCCTAGTCTCTTTCACCGCCAACGGGACCGATGCCGACCTGCCCGCCAATACCCTGACTTACAGCCTGATCAATGCGCCCAGCGGAGCCTCCATAAACTCCAGCAGTGGAAACTTTTCCTGGATGCCCTCCGAAGCCCTGGGCCCCGGCACCTTCAATTTCACCGTCATGGTCAGCGATGGCAATTTGACGGCCAACCGTTCGGTTTCCCTCACGGTCAACGAAGTCAACACCGCTCCTGTTCTGGCCGCCATTCCATCCCTCTCGGTCAACATGGGCTCCCTGCTCTCCTTCACCGCCAACGGGACCGATGCCGACCTGCCCGCCAACACCCTGACTTACAGCCTGAGTGGTGCGCCCGGCGGTGCGGCCATCAACCCGGGCTCCGGCGTCTTCACCTGGACACCCTCCGGAGCCCAAGGCCCGGGCACCTTCAATTTTTCCGTGCTGGTGAATGACGGCTTCCTCACCGCCAACCAGCCCGTATCCGTGAACGTGGCCAGCGCTTATCCCAGCCCCGGTGTCGATTCGGATGGCGACGGATTATCCGATCTGATGGAACTCGCATTCATGACCAACCCCGCGATTCCCAATGGAAGCCCCTTCCGGGTTGTCAGTGCGAACAGCGGAAATACGGTCACCCTGACATACCCCTGGAACTGGCAGGCCTCCGGACTGAGTTGGCAGATCCGCCACGGACGCGACCTCTCGAATATCCCGTCATGGCCCGTGGTTGCGCCTGCTTCCACCAACGTCGTGCGTGAAGGCAATGTGGACCGTGTCACCGTCACGGTCCCCATGGCCTACACCGACCGCGGATTCTACGTGATCGAGGTCATCGTAAACTAGAGCGCATCGCGTTTAATTGGCAGTGGTTTCCACTCCTTACTCTTACTTGCTCTCGTGCTCGTTCTCTCTCATTCAAAGAGCACGAGAATGAGAAAGAGTATGATACCAAATTGAATTGAGTGGGCCTAAAAGTCCCTTACGGGAGGGCGAGGCTCCTGCCGAGCCGGTTTGATGTCTCTATTCCAAGGGCGGCTCAGCCCCGAAGGCTTACGGAGGAGCCAGGAGCCTCGCCCTCCCGTTTATTCTGTCGCTCAGTCATTTTAATTTGGTATGAGAACGATCAGCTGGTCAAATGCAAAACGCCCTAAACCGGAACGGCTCTAGTTCCCGTAGATCCTGACGGTCTGGAGGTGGAGGGCGTCGGGTTTTTCCAGACGACGCTCGATTTTCACGTAGCGGGCGTCTTTCCCGGGGATGTGAGCACCGGCAACGAAACGGGTCACGGGGATCTCCCAGATGTCCGAAGTATCTGAGGCGGTCCAAACCGGCTCCCATGTCTGCCCGTCGAGAGACATAGAAACCATCACGCCTGTATTCCGCGTGGGATATCCCTCACGGTTGTGGATGAGGATGCCACGGATGGAATGCTCTTTCCCGAGGTCGATGATGGCACGGGGATTGGTTTCTTCCTGCGTGTGAAAGGCGAACTGATCCCCGGACAAGCTGCCGGTGAACAATAGCGGATGATTGGCTTCTTTATCCCACTGGGAGGCGGAACTGATCTGGAGGGTGGCTTTGTCGGAAATCACATCTCCGTATTCGGTGGCTTCGAAAAGGGATTTTCGTTTTTCAGGGTAAAGGATGCCAGGATTGGGTTTGTCCAAGGTCAGTTCAATCACCGTGCAGAGTGGATCGATGCTTCCATCCGGCAGGGCGATTTCCAGTTGGTCCCCACTCTGTTTGAAAACCACATCGGCACCGCCGTGAATCCCGGCTTTGAGGACTTTGGACGCAAGGCCCGCCAGTTTCAGAACGTTCCCCGGCGGCAAGCTTTTGACGTGGAGAAAAACGGACTTATCCCGGTAGACGCTGCCGCCCCATTTATCTGGGGTCCAAGGCCCGCCACGGGTGCCGTAGATGGCGAGGGCGTTCTTTTTCACCCAATCGCCCACAGCGGTGAGCGAGGCGATCTGATCCGGGGCGAAGGCCCCGCTCCATTGCGGGCCCCAACTGAGCAGCATATTGCCATCGCCACAGAGGCTGGAGACCAGCATGTCGACCAGTTGTTTGGGGGACTTGGTCGGCGTTTTGCTGTAAGACCACGTGCCACATAGGCACATGCAACTTTCCCATGGGCGATGGTTCTGGAAACTGCCGATCTTTTGCTCCGGCGTATCAAAATCGCCCGGCAAGCTGGCGCGGTTGTTGATGAGGATGCCCGGCTGTAGTTTCCGGATCATGCGGGTGAGGTTTTCGGCGTCCCACATCTCCGGGATGAACATGTCGCCCCAGGTCAGGGCATCGAACCAGAAAACGTCGACTTTGCCATAATTCGTGCACAATTCACGCACGGCCTCGTTCTGGTACCTGATGTAGCGCTGGTGCTTTTCGCCCCTCCAATTGGTGGGTTCGTAGTCGGGGTGGAGCCAGTCGCGCTGGGAGTAGTAGATGCCGAACTTCATCCCGGCCTGGTGACAGGCATCGGCCACTTCCTTCAAAAAATCTTTTCCGTAAGGCGTGTTTGTCACCTTGAAGCCAGACTGCTTCGTATCCCACATGTGGAAGCCGTCGTGGTGTTTGGCGATGACCACGATGTATTTCATGCCCGCATCCTGGGCGTGCTGGACCAGTTGTTTGGCGTCGAACTCTGGTATGCGGAATTCATCCTTCCAAGTGGTCCATTCGGAGGCCGGGTAAGGGCCCGCCCCCTTGTCCGGGGCCTTGCGGACTTGGCAGACGCCCCAGCTCAATTCGGCGTTCTTGTAGGTGGAGAGCCCGAAGTGGACGAACATCCCGTATTTGGCATCGCGGAACCACTGCATTTCCTGCGGGGTGGCGAAGTTGCTCCGGTTCCACGCATCCTTCGAGAAGACTTCGAAAGCATGCTTCGGATTTCTTGGGCGGGGATCATCTTCCAAAACGGACCACATGGCTTGGAGATTGGAGTGGAGTGTCAGTAAGACAACAATGATCCCAAGGACCGGGGTTGAACTTTTCGCAAGTTTCATGGCCTGCCCATGAAGTTCCATTTCACTTCGCCGTAACTCCACTTTTTTCCGCTGGTGTCGGGGGTGACAGAACCGACCCACTTCCCGGCGGCATCCTTGGCGAAGGCCAGACCGGTCCAGCAGAAATCACCCTTCTCGTAGTCGAAGATTTCGCCGTCGTCGTCGTAGAGATTCAGTCGTCCGGGAGCCTCGCCGTAATGGCGGACTTCAAGGGCGACGGTCTCACCCGCGGCGGGCGACTTGAGGCGGGTCTCGATCATGGGAATGAGGGACCCGTCTTTGACGAAGACCGGCTTGGTGGCGAGCGGAGGTGTCACCTCGATAGTCTCGTTAGCGCCTGCCAACTTGCCAATGTAGAAATCATACCATTTTCCGGCGGGAAGGAGGAGCTTACGGGTCTTCACACCCGGCGGGATCGGGGCGACGAGGAGCGAGTCGCCAAGCATATACTGATCTTTTACCTCGCGGGCAGGGGGCAGGACTTCGTAGGGGTTGGCCGTGGCGTCGAGCTTGCCGACCTGGGTCGTGGGTGCTTCGGCGGTGATGCCAGCGACGAGCTGCATGGGGCGGATGGGCGGCGTGCCCTCGTAGTGATACTGGGCGAAGGTGTTGTATAAATAGGGCAGCAGGCGTACGCGTAGCACGATGGCGTTGCGGATAGGATCCTTGACCTCAGCGTGAGACCAGAGTTTCTCGTCCGAAGCCCAGCCGTTGTAGAGGGCGAGCGGGGAGAAGCAGACGGCCTGGGTGCGACGGAGCGTATCCTCGCCGTTTTTGCTGCCACGGACTTCCGGCGACCAGAGCACGCCGGCGAAAGCACTGTTGACGACGGCGTTGATATAACCGTTGAACTCATAATTGTCGTTGTAAATGACAAAGGGATAAGGCGCGGCTCCCGCATTGCTGCCACGCACCTGTCCCATGGTGCGGCGGTTGGCCTGATGAAAAACAGCGAAAACGGTCTTTTGCAGGAGAAGGCCGTACGTTTGGCGGAGTTGCCCGCCGTCACGGCCCGAGGGGAAGAGGTTGGTGTCGGGCCAGAGGTATTGGTCGAAGCCGTCCACCTCGTCGATTTTGAATCCCCCGATGGCGGCGGGGTTCAAGTCGAGTACCTCGCGCTTGAGGTGACCGGCAAAAATCTGTTGCGCCACGGGCAGGGAGTAATCGGGCACGAGGCCATTCCAGACCAGATGCGTGCCGGCGTAGGGCAGCATCTTTTGGTAGAGTGGAGTCGAAGGGGGACCGATGCAGGGATTGAACCAGAGGTTGGCGCGGACTCCGGCCGCGGCGAGCTTGTCCAGGAATGCCTTGGGATCGGTGAAGCGGGTCTTGTCCCACTCGAATGAGCATGGATAGGTATGATTCATCCAGCCCGGTTCGAGACCGATCATGTCGAGTGGGATGCCGTGTTTTTGGAACTCCGCAATATCAGCCAGCACTTGGTCGGCGGTGTAGTTGGTGCGGACACGATTCATGAACCCAAGACCCCACTTGGGTGGAAGGGCGCCGCCGCCGGAGAAGAGATTGTAGCGGCGGACGGCATCCAGCGGGCTGGGACCGGCGAAGACATAGACGTCCATGCCGGGGGAGTCCGCCAGCACCTGAATCGAGTCGGAACGGGGTTGGGCTTACCAAGTGGCCTTGACAGGGGCCTCACCTGGCCGGGTGGGCATGATTTGGTTCGTTGTGCGGTCAATGAAGGGAGGTTTTTCCTTGGCGGCCAAGCGGACACCGTGGCCAATGGTCACTTTGAGGTAGCGGGCAGTGTCGAAGAGAACGGCGAAGCCCTTGGTCGAGACATAGAGAGGGACGGGGGCGTGCGTGCGGCCGGTGATGGCGCGCTGGCTGTCCCAATGGTCCACTTGCAGTTCAAACACCCCGCCGTTGCGGCGCATGGAGGAAAAATCCACGCCGAGTCCGTAAATATCCTCGTTGCTGCCGAGCGGGAACCGGACGGCCGTTCTGGCGTTGAAGTTGCGTCCTTCGATTTCGGCCGGGTCGATTGGGAAGGCCGCCTTGGGCATCCGTCCGAGCCATAAACGGGCTGGTGTGCCGCCTGCAGCACCGAGCAGAGTGAGCGGATCCGCCCGGCCCACGGTGGTTTTCCACACCCCCGGGGCGACCCCGGTCCAAGCCGGTGTGACGGGTTTCGGAATGGCGGCGTGGACCGGCAAAACGGATACCACTGACAAGAACAGCGTGGTGAGGGATATTCGTTGCATAGGATTCATACCAAATTCAATTGACTGAGTGACACGATGGGCGGGAGGGCGAGGCTCCTGCCAAGCCGGTTTGAGATCTGTCCCGCAAGGGCGGCTCAGCAGGAGCTTCGCCCTCCCATGAGACCCTTTGTCGCCCACACAATTCACTTGGGCTTATGCAAAAGCATGGCATGAAAAAGGGAGCGGACATTGTAAATGTCCGCTCCCCTTGTAGAAAACACGGAACGACCGGTTTGCCAAAGCTCACTGCTGGCCAACTATGCGGCCAAAGAGCTTGCTGGCGACCGCTTCCGAAGAAGGGATGGTAGCGACCACATGGAGGAGACCACCTGGCCCGGGAGTCACTTCATAATCCACGACCCCGGCAGTGAAGGTTCCGACCGTGCCGGGCACTTCAGTTTGATTTCCGCTGGCGAGCGTGCTGATATTGCCGCCGTATTGTACGGAGAAGACGGAACTTCCACGCTCCGCCCCACTCAGGCAGTCAAAGGCCACCACCAACGCGCCGGCATTTACGTTGTTCAATTGGAAGTAAGCATTGGCAGTCTCATTGACGTTGGCCGCACCCAGGAACCAGGCGACCCCGTTGCTCACGCCGTCGTTGTTGGCGTCCGCCGTGAAAGTTGCGTTACCCGCCCAGGATGCGTAGGGATCGGGCGCAACGGGCACAGTTGAAGAAACCACCAGTTGCAAGCCGGTGGTGCCCTGAAAATAAGCGTATCGCACAGGCGAGACCGCGATGGTCGCGTAGTTGGCATAACCGAAGTTTTGAATATAGTTGAGGTTGCTTGGCGTGGAGGTGATCAGGGTGTAGGTGCCATCGGGTGTGTTGGCCCAATCCACCACTTCGCCCCGGCTGCCGCCGACGATGTTGGCCACGGAAAAGTTTCCACCCAGGGTCACCGCGCCGTTCACGGTCATCGGAACATAGGTGGTGGCGTTCAGGCCCACTGCGTAGAAGAAGAAAGTGGCGTTGCTGGTGGAATTACTCGTCAGAGTCAGGTTGCCAGCGATCGTTCCCGGGCCGCCAATGCGTCCACCCGGCTGGACGTCGACACTGGAGGCGAGGGAACAGGTGCTGGCCAGTGCCAGTGAGGCCGTGTTCGTCACGGTGGTGTTGCCCAGATAGGTATTCACACCCGCCATGCGCAGCGTGGTTTCGAGGCTGCCACCCGCCCGGGTGACGATCAGTCCTCCGCTACCTGAGATGTTGCCGCTGAGAGTGGTCCGTCGGTCGGCTGTCGTCCAAGAATGGTCCACGGTCAGATTCCCGTTCAGGGTGACATTGCCTGTGAACGTCACGTTGTGATTGGTGCTACCGCCCTTGATCGCGCGGAAGCCGCCGGGGGTGACAACGATATTGTTTGGATAAGTAACCGTTGAACCACCGGTCCCGGTGGGAAAGAAGGTCAAACCGGCGCCAAAAGCATCCGCCACCGTTCCGATGGTGATGACACCGGTGCCGGCAGCGTTCACCGTGTTTCCGCCGAGGCTGACAGTTCCCCGGTCAATCGTGAGATTGCCATTCCAAGCGGAATTGTCGCCGCTGATTAAGATACGCCCGAGCCCGAAGTTGTCAGATATCGAAGTGATGTTGTTGTAGGTTGTGATCGTTAAATTGCCCGAACCCGAGACAGAGCGGGAGATGTTGAATGCATTGATCGTCGTTGTATTGCTGGATACGTTCTGCAGTCTAAGATTGGTGTTGGTGGCGATATCAAGAGTGCTGGGGATGGTGCCATTGTTTGTCAGGCTAAATGTATTGTTGCCTGAAAGGCAGGCATAGGAGAATGTGCTGTCAGCGGTCACATTGACTTGGTTGAAATAGTATTTATTGCCGCCGCCACTGACGGTGTTGGCTTGGAACGTGCCTCCATTCAGGTTGATGTTGCTAAAATTACGCGCATCGAGACCGTCACCGAAGGTATTGGCAATGAACGTGCCTCCAGAGACCGTTAAATTGCCGGTGAGAAGGTTGTTGTTGTTTGACTGCATCGTGCCGGTTCCTGTCTTAGTAATGCTCAAAGCCGCCGCCTGAAAGGGGCGATTGAAGAGTAGAACGCCGGAGCCGTTATGATCGACAAGCAGATTGTCGTTCAGGATGGGAGAGCCGGCTGTCGCAGTTGTGACGGTGCCAATCGTGATATTGGCAGTAGAACCGCTCGCGACCGTAATCGAGGCATTCCCACCCGGAGCGTCAGTGTCGAAGGTGAGACTTTGTGCTGTCGTGTTAGTGGTCTGGTAAAGGCCGACACTGAAAGCGCTGTCCACATCCGCACCAAAAGTCATAGACCGTATGATGCGGTTGGCCCCCAGGATGGTATTGAAATTCGTAACGTTGCTCGTGGTAAAATCAAGGTCAGATGTATTGTTAAAAGTAGGTGCAGGGTTGAAGTTGCCTGCGGCGCCCCAGGTCGGAGAGGTTCCGTTCGCACCGAGCCAAGTGAAAGTGGCCGCTTGGATGCAGGGTGCAAAAGCAAGAACCAAGGTCGTAATGGACGCAACGCTGAATGAACGTGAGCGTGAACGTGATGGGGATGGAAAAGTCTTCATTTTGGAGGTGTTCTTAAATATCGTAGATAGTAATAACGTTCTTTTTGTCAGATTATTGTCTGCTCTCGTTGACGTCAAGGGCGTAGAGTGTCTGGATGCACCTTTCTGAGCTCAGAAAGCGGGGCTGGTGATACCCAAAGGACCGGCATATAGCTCTCCTTAATGTGCCAGCTTATAATACCAAATTGAATTGAGTGGGCGTAAAAGTGCCCTACGGGAGGGCGAAGCTCCTGGCTCCCCGGTAAGCCTTCGGGGCTGAGTCGCCCTTGGAATAGTGACATCAAACCGCCTCAGGCGGATCGCCCTCCCGAAGAACCCGTCGCCCAGTCAAAGTGATTTGGTATAAACCAATTTTCGATCCACCCACCGGTGAATCTAAATCAAACGACAACGAAATTGTATTGATTCATAAAGCCCTCAATACCAAAAGCTTCTGCTTATTACTCTTCACGTCCTTTGCGGTAAACTGCGTTGATCCGCTCATACCCAATCACCTAAATTAGGTGATCTAGAACCTCAAAACCGGAGGGCCGATCGCCCGGGTGAAGATCCCTAGTCCCCTTGTCATTAGGCTTCGGGGGGTGGTGTGGCAGCCTTTGTCGCGGTGGTATTGGCCGAGGAGCTGGCTGCTGCAGCCGGGTCTGGAACCATAAAGGGCAGCACAGTGGCCGAGGTCCCCCCCTTCTTATCCATGGCATAGACCATGACCAGGTATTCGCCCGGAGCGGTCGGGGCTTGGATGACAGCGTGAGATGCCGAGGCTTGGGCCAAGGGGCCGGCAAGTGGCGTCGTCTTTTTGGTTTTGGCTTTCAAAATCCAGCTGACGAATGTCACCGTGTCGGCATTCGAGTCTTCCGCGGCAAATCTTATCGTCATGGACTCGCCGGGTTGCGCCACCTTGGACCCGGCACCTCCATCAAACTCCAGTTTGGTGATGACGGGGGCGCGGTTGCCGGCGATGGCTTTCCCGGTAAAACGTTCCGTCATCACATCGGCCTGGGGGGTCATCAGCAATCGATCGAATGTCTCACCATCCTGCAGGCCCTTCGGATTGTCATGCAACAGGAGGCTGAAATAAGTCGGACGATCGTCCACGGCATAGTGTCCCCAAACAAAAATCGTCGATCCCAGACAGAGGGGGGACTCATCTATGGCGTTGTAGCAATCCTTCAGGTCGTTGACCTTGCGGCTGACCGGTTCATCCAAAGGAGAGCCCCAGGGGGTATTCTTGAAATTCCAAGGCCCGTTGGTGTTGAACTCGGACATGTAGAAGGGCTTGCCCCAATGTGTTTCCGCATTCTTGATCCCACCACGCACGGCCCCCCGACTGTAGCATTGGATGCCGAGCACATCGATGTCTGGCGCGAATTTCTTGATCTTTTCAATATCCTCCGGTTTTGCATTGATCATGGTCAGACTGGTGAGGTGATTCGGGAATCGTTTGTGGATTTCCAAGGACATGCGGTTGGCCACGCGCAGATAAGGCTCGTTCAAGTGAACTTCATTGCCTAGACCCCACATGAGGATGGCAGGATGGTCGCCGAAGCCGACAATCCTATGCATCAGACTTGCGACCATTTTATCGCCGTTGGCAGTATAGTCGAAGTCCCACTTATGACCTTCCTTGTTTTTGTTTTCTCCGTGGTGGGGCATCCACTCGCTGACAATCACCTTGAGGCCCAGGGCATGGGCGCGATCCAGTCTCTCCTTCATCTCCTTGGGTTCACCGATGGTGTATCCGCGGACGGTGTTGACACCGAGTCGGGCCAGTCGAGGGAGGTCGTCTTCGTTGCAAACCCCCTTGATCTGGAAACTCTTGAAACGCCCGAAGCGCTGGCGTTCCACTTCGGTCATGCCCTCAGGAAGGACGAATGAGTAGGAAAAGGCCGAAGTGGCCAGGAGGAGCAGGGTCAAAAAAGTGAGTGGGGTGGTGGCTTTCATAAGTAGCGGGGATGCATGGGATGCTGGGTTGGGATGATCGGATCGGATGGAAAGATCAGGGCAAGACTCAGGGTTTGACCGTGGGGACCACGGGCATGGGAGTTGGAACGGTTGGAGCGGGTACCGGGGTTTCGACCACCGGGGTGGGCACTTTGAAGGCGATGGTGCTGGCAGAGGCGCCTCCCTTTTGGTCAATGGCATAGACCATGAGCAGGTATTCACCGTTCACAGAGGGAGCCGGGATGACGGCATGACCGGGCGATGCTTGCGGAAACGGACCGGCCACACGGGTGGTTCTGCGCTCGGTGGAATCGAGAATCCAAGTGACAAACGTGATGGTGTCTCCGTCGGGATCTTGGGCGGAAAAAGTGACATTCATCGGCTCCCCGGGGTTGGCGAACCGGTAATTGGTGCCGCCCTCGAACTCAAGCTTGGAAAGCACCGGCGCGCGGTTGCCCTTGGGCGGTCGGCCGGTGAAGTGCTCGGTCATGACATCGGCCTGCGGGGTCATCATCAAGTGATCGAATGATTCCTTGTCTCCCTGTCCATTGGGATCTGGATCGAGCAGGAGACTGAAATAAGTGGGCCGGTAGGGCAGGGCATGACCCCAAACAAAAATGGTCGAACCCAGGCAGAGCGGGGACGCATCGATCGAAGCGTAACAGGCTTTCAAATCGCTGACCTTCTTAGTCACCGGCTCGTCGTTCTCAACGCCCCAGGGCGTCTTGCCGAAATTCCATGGCCCGTTGGTGTTGAACTCGGACATGTAGAAGGGTTTTCCCCAGAGTTCCTCCGTCTTCTTGATCGAGCCATAAACCGCCCCGCGGCTGTAGCTCTGGATGCCCAGGACATCGATGTCCGGGGCGAACTTCTTGACCGCTTCGATCCCTTCCGGCTTGGCGTTGACCATGGTCAGGCTGGTGAGGTGGTGTGGGAATCGTTTGTGGATTTCCAACGACATCCGGTTGGCCACGCGCAGATAGGGCTCGTCGAGGTGGACTTCGTTGCCCAGCCCCCACATGAGGAGGGCCGGATGGTCGCCGATTGCCTCCACTTTTTTGACCAGATTGGACACCATCTGGTCCCCCTTGGCGTGGTAGTCAAAACTCCACACCCCGCCTTTCTTGTCTTTGTTTTCGCCTTGGTGGGGCATCCATTCGCTCACCACCATTTTCATCCCCAAGCGATGGGCGTGATCGAGTTTTTTCCGTACATCCTCGGGATCTTTGATGGAGTAACCCCTCACCGTGTTCACGCCAAGCCCGGCCAGGCGGTCGAGGTCGGCATCCCCGCACACGCCTTTGATTTGAAAGGTCTCAAACCGTTGAAAACGCCTGCGGTCGGTCTCGGACAGGCCTTCGGATATTTTGAAAGATTGGGCAAAGAGGAGGCCGTTCAGGAAGAAGAGGCCTATCAGGGTTGAACAAGGTGGTATTTTCATGGTATTGAGTTGGTATGATTGGGGGTTGGTGGCCTGCTCATCTCAAAGGGTCCGGCCGGAAGGCGTTGTTTGTTGCTGAGGTTGGCGCCGCGGGGATTGTGCGCCCATGCATAGCGGACGGTGACTGGTGAAGGCACATCGGGGCTGCTGACCTCGACGGTGTTCTGGCCTTTGATTTCAGCCTTGGCCTCATGGAAGACCCCGTCCGAGCCAGCCACAGTGAATCCCGTCAGTTCCCCGCCATTAAAAACCCAGAGACCGCCGCCCACAGACTCAAAACGAATGATCACTGACTTTTCAAATGTGGCCTCGACCGGCTCCGGCCCCCCCCGGAGCTTGATCTTCCGGTAAACATCCGCCAACGCCCAGCGGGCCAGCCTTTGCCCAACAGTCTGTTTGTCAAACGGGTGGATGTTGTTGGCCTCACCTACATCAATGGCTACAGCCAATCCCGCGTGCGGATCAGCAAGAACGAATTGACGCTGACTTTCGCGCAAACGAGGCCAGTCTCCATCACTGTTTTCACCCGGCTGTTTCCATGCGGCCAACTGCACCACCCCAAAGGCAAGTTCTGGATTGTTCCACCAAACCCGCCAATCGTTGACCATCAGGGCAAGACGCTCGTGGTATTTTTCCGGGACCCAATTGGTGTCGTTTTCACCCTGATACCAAATGACCCCGCGCATGGCAAAAGGAGCGACGGTCGAGAGCATTCCGTTGGCGAGGTTTCCTGCTCGATTCGATCCATTGGGATCGTAAGGAGGCGGCTTGGGAGCTCCCGGTGTGCTCCAGTGGTTCACTGGGGCATCCTCGGGCAGACCCTTGGACTTGTTCCATTCGGCACATTTCACCAGATAGGCCGCATAGCGCTCAGGAAATGCTTTCATGCCCTTTTCCCATTCGGCCAAATTCTCCAGAAAGAGCGGATGCTTATCGAGCACCGAGGGCCGGGTCCATGCTATCGCAGGAGTGGCCCCCCAGGAAGCCCCAATCAGGCCGACGGGCACACCCAGAGTCGGCTGCACAACCGAGGCAAAGTGTATGCCGGCGGCACTAAAGCTCGATACGGTCTTATATTCGGTGGGGGTCCACGTCGTGTTCGCGGAAAAACGGGGTGTCGTTGAGGCAACCCGATCGACTTGATACAAACGTATCAACGGATTTTGTGCTACGATCGGAGTGATATCGGCGTTGAGGGCTTCTCCGACCGTATGTTGCATATTTGATTGTCCAGAGCACAGCCAGACCTCCCCAACCAAAATATCCTTGAGGATGACCTCCTTGTCGCCGCATCGAACTTGCAGGGTTGCTGGTATCGCACTGGCTGTCTCGGGTGCCAGTGTGACCAGCCATTTCCCCTGACCATCCGCTACTGTCTCCAGTGATTGTTTTCCAAAGACGACAGAAATCCTGGCTCCGGCCTCGGCCCGACCCCAGACCGGCAAGGGCTGCCCCTGCTGCAAAACCATATGATCCGAAAATATCGTCGGCACCTCCAGCGCCCGCAATGGGAGAGCCCAGGTGGTCAAGGCAATGAAAAAAATCCTCGGCAACAAAAAAGAAGAACGAACAGCTTCGGGAGCATGTTGTTTTCCGAATCGGCGTTTGAAAAAAGTCATAGAATTACTCCCTTGCAGGAATGGGGGTGGCATTTGTTTGTTTGAGCTCAAAGGGACCGGCGGGCAAGCGTTGCTTGTTGCTGAGGTTGGCTCCGCGTGGATTGGCGGCCCAGGCATAACGGACGGTTTGTGGAACGGGAACAGAAGGGCTTCTAACCTCCACGGTATCCTTCCCCTTGATTTCTGCTCTGGCCACATGAAAAACACCATCCGCGCCAGCAAGTGTGAAGCCTTGCAGATCCCCTCCATTCAAAATCCAAAGCCCCCCCCCCACTGATTCAAAGCGGATACGCACGAAGTCATCAAAAGTGACGTCAACCGGCTCCGGTCCCCCCCGGAGCTTGATCTTCTGGTAAACATCCGCCAACGCCCAGCGGGCCAGCCTTTGCCCAACCGTCTGTTTGTCAAATGGGTGAATATCATTGGCTTCCCCAATATCTATGGCCACTGCCAGCCCGGCATGGGAATCCTTGCGGACAAAGCGGCGCTGGCTCTCGCGGAGCCTGGACCAGGGGTCGTCCGTGGGTGTCTCCGACGGTGCTTTGAATCCGGCCAATTGCACGACTCCGAACGCGAGTTGGGGATTATTCCACCAGACACGCCAGTCGTTCACCATCACGGCAAGGCGTTCATCATACCGATCCGGTTCCCAACCTGCGTCAGCTTCTCCCTGGTACCAGATGGCGCCGCGGATGGCAAAAGGAGCCACTGAAGCCAACATGCCGTTGGCCAAAACACCGGGCCGTTTGGAGCTTTCGGGATCATGTGCAGGGGGCCAGGGCGCATCGGGATAGCGATCGTTGGTTACTCTTGCATCCGGCGGGAGCCCCTTGGCCTTTTTCCAATCGGCCATTTTGGCCTCAAACTGTGTTTTGCGCTCTGGATAGGTTTTTATTCCAGCCTCCCACTCGGCAGCTTGTTCCGCCAACAGTGGGTGCTTGTCGAAGGCGGATGGCCGGGTCCATGAAATAGCCGGTGTTCCTCCCCACGACGCGGCGATCAAACCGACCGGAACTCCAACGGCGGGCTGAAGCGTCGACCCGAAGTGGTATGCCACTGCACTGAAGGAGGGAATGGTATCCGATTGGGCTGCGGTCCATGTGGCGTTGGCGGAGAAACGGGGTGCGACGGAAACGTGCCGTTCAACATGATAGAAGCGCAGCTGTGGATTCCCTCCGCTCAACGGAATGATATCCCCATTCAGCGCGCCATTTACTGACCATTCCATGTTGGACTGGCCAGAGCAGAGCCAGACTTCGCCAACGAGGACATCATCGAAAGAGAGTTCCTTGTCCCCACTGCGGACCGTCAGGGTGGCGGGTGTGGCGCTGGCCGTCTCGGGGGCCAGAGTGGCCATCCAATTCCCCCCGGCCTCGGCCACGGCATTCACGGATTGCTGCCCGAATTTGACCGTGACGGTGGCCCCGGCCTCGGCCCGCCCCCAAACCGGCAGTGGCTGACCCTGCTGCAAAACCATGCGGTCGGAAAAAACCTTTGGCAGTTCCAATGCCTGCAAGGGGAAAGTCAGGACGGCCAGAGACCAAACGAGCCAAACCTTTTTTGGGTGAAGTCGGATCAAACTTGCCGAAGACATGTGTGGGTGGATAGGCTTATTCATGATCAGGGGGATGTAACTGGTGAAACTTGACCGGCGGCCGCCGGTTTTTCCCGGACCTCTCCGATCCGGCTCTCCAGGCCGTTCAGACGGTAGGTGTAGAGTTCACGCGAAACTTTTTGCACCGCCCGGACCAACTTTTCCAAAGGTCGGTCCACCAAGCTGACCATGCCCATGCCAAAATTCTCTCCGTCGCCCCTTCCAGTCACGGGCTGGCTCGTCCAGGCAAACCAATGGGTGCCCACAAAGTTCGGATGGCGCAGGGCATCTGAGACGTATGCCTGATACAGATCGGCCTGGTTCCTCGCATCGGCCGCCCAAGTCAGCCCCACCCCCCACACTCCGTGATCCGGTGTGCCGAAGTGAAATTCACTGATGATCCACGGCCGGTCCTGGCTGGTTTCCATATTGAATTCATGGAAGCTGTGTTGGTAGATGTTCACGCTGATCACATCGCAGTGCCGCGAGGCCGCCGCTGTTACGTGGGGGTTGAAGATATGGAAACGGCTGCCCAAGAATAAATGGTTGGGGAGGTGTTTCCGCATCGCCGCCCTGCTGACCGCAAAGTAGCGGTCGGCAAATAAGTCCATAAAATCATCGAGGTCCTTGGAGCAGGTTTTCTTGCCCATAGGACCGGGCGCGGGTTGGAGTTCCTTAAAGCTCTTGAACTGGGTATCCCAGGCCTGGTTCAGTCCGGCGATGCCGCCATGGCGTTCCTGCAAAAACTTCACCAGCGCAACCCGTGCCGGGGCCGACTCGTAGCTGCCGATGATGTCGTTGACGAGCTCATGGCCGTATTTCCAATCGAGTTCATTCTCGATATACACTCCCAGAAGCCAGGGGCTTTTTGCATGCTTGGCCGCCAGCCCCTGTAGGCTCTTGTCCAAAGAGTTTTGGAACCCGTCCGAGAAGGGGTCGGCAATCTTCCGGGTATTGCCCAACTGCTGCAGATACGCATGGACGATGAGGGTGTACGGAATCCGCTGGCTATCCGAGAGTTCAGACATCGACCAAGCCCCCACCGTGTTCAAGCCCCAGTCGAACATGCGTGCCAGTGAAAGTTCCGCCAGCCGCTCCTTCCAGTGTTCTTCGCCAAACTTCAGCTTAAGATTCTTCGCATAAAAATTCATCGAGGGCTGGCTGCGGTCTCCCTCCGAAAAAAGGCTCTCCCTGCCCGCCACTTTGGTGGCATCCGAGCCACCGACACAGTTGACGCCGTGCGACCAAAAGAGATTCCCCTCCGGATCCACGAACCACCACTTGCCGTTGAGCTTCTCCACGCGGAAAAAACCCGTAGCCTTCAACTTGGGTCCGTCGGCCATTCCGCCGAACCGGCTCCGTCCCCCGTCCACCCGGGTCACTTTCGAGATCAGTTCCAAATCCTTTTTCCCATCCTTATGGAATTCGGCGCGATCCTTTAGTTTATCAGGCCAATCACCCTCACGGAGCTGGCCGAACGGGTCGACCAAAGGCAGTTCCAGAGTCTGGAGCAATGCGGAATCCGTACTGTAGAATCCATGTCCACCCGGGTGGCCGATCTGCAGCGTGCGGCCGACGCTGGCCAGGCTCCACTTGAGTCGCAGGGTCACCCGGACAATGGCAGAAGTATCCATGTGGCGCCAATGACCCTGGTGCCCCCAGGGAAAGGCGTACAGGTTCCCCAACTGCTTCACAAAGGGATGTTCCCCCGGCAGAGCTGCCCGTGTCATCAGGGTGGTGAGGTTGCCCGTCTCGCCCGGATGAACCAAAAAGCGTCCACTGGTGCTTTCCAGCCAGGCGGCATCCGGATTGCTCGTGGCGTTGACCAGCACGTCCACTTCCGCGTCGGCGTCATTTTTCACCTGCACCGCCACATCGCGGAAGGCAGACAGATTCAGTGCGCCCGGTCCCTTCTGGTAAAAAAAAGCCACCTGGGCTAGGCCCGAGGGCTTGTCAAGGCGGAGGGACGTCCATCCTGCGGAATCCCCCGTCCGGGTGGCGTCGCCGGACACTCGGACATCGGTCTTAACCCCTGGCTCCACGGCAAGAACAGTCCCCACACCCGGCAGCGCGAAAAGGAGAGCGGCCAGCCAGGGGCGGCTTCTCCTGCCAAGAAGCGACCCTTGTCGCACGGGGTCAATCCTCATAACCATGGGGATGAGTGCGGTGCCAGTCCCAGGCGCTCCGGACAATCGTGTTCAAATCGGCATAGCGCGGTGTCCAGCCCAGCTCGCGCCGGATTTTGTCGCTGCCGGCAACCAAAGTCGCCACATCTCCCGGGCGACGCTGGCCCATTTGCACGGGAATCGGGTGTCCAGTGATGGCTCGCGCGGCATCAATGACGGCCTTGACCGAGAATCCCAAACCATTGCCCAGGTTGTAAATCCGGCTGCCCGAATCCAGTGCCTCCAGCGCAAGGATATGGGCCTGTGCGAGGTCCGCCACATGGACGTAATCGCGCACACAGGTTCCATCGGGCGTGGCGTAATCGTTGCCGAAGACCGTGACATGTGTGCGCTGTCCGAGCGCGACCTGGAGGATGATGGGTATCAAGTGCGTTTCGGGGTCGTGATCCTCGCCGCGTTCGGGTGTGCCACCGGCGGCATTGAAATAGCGCAGGCACGCGTAATGGAGGTCGTGGGTCTTCTCCAGCCAGTAGAGCATGCGCTCGATGATGAATTTGGATTCCCCGTAGGGGCTTCCCGGAATGATCTGGGCCGATTCATCGATCGGGATTTTGGCCGGGTTGTCGAACAGATTGGCCGTGGAGGAGAAGATGAAACGCTTCACCCCCCGGTCAGCCGTCACTTGCAGGAGGTTGAGCGCGTTGGTGATGTTCTCGCCGAGATACAGGAATGGCTTGTGCATGGATTCGCCCACCAGACTGCGGGCGGCAAAGTGCATCACCGCCTCCGGGCGGTGTTCCGCGAAGACCTGTTCCACGGCGCCGATGTTGGCCAGATCGCCATGCACGAACGCCGCCTTCGGATGGACCGACGACCGGTGGCCCTGGCTCAAGTTGTCGAACACCACGACATCGTGACCGGCTTGGATGAGTTCCGCCGTGGCCGTGCTGCCGACATATCCCGCCCCGCCTGTGACCAATACTTTCATGAGATTCCTCTGGATAGATTATTTGTGCCGGTAATGGATGGGAGGAAGGTCGCGTAAACGCTGGGCCGCCTGTTCAGCGGTCAGGTCACGCTGGGCTTCAGCGAGCATTTCGTATCCGACCATGAATTTCTTGACCGTGGCCGAGCGCAGCAGGGGTGGATAGAAGTGCGCGTGCAACTGCCAGTGTCCCTTATCCCCTGCTTCATTGGGTGCGCCGTGCCAGCCCATCGAGTAGGGAAATGACGTCTCGAACAGGTTGTCATAACGGATGAGCAGTGCCTGGAGCACCTCGGCCAGGCTGGCGCGTTCCGCATCCGTCAGGTCCGGCAGGCGGAGAACGTGGCGCTTCGGCAGCAGGAGGATTTCATAAGGCCAGAGCGCCCAATAGGGAACCACCGCGACCCAGTGATCGTTGCTCACGACCACACGGGACGTATCTGCCAGCTCGCGTTTGACGTAATCCAGTAATAAAACCGAGCCGCGTTCGTCCCGGTATTTCTTCTGTTCACGGTCCTCAATGGCGATTTCGTTGGGCAGGAAGTTGCCTGCCCATATTTGCCCGTGCGGATGGGGGTTGGAGCATCCCATCACCGCACCTTTGTTCTCGAACACTTGGACCCAGCGGTAACGTCCGCCCAATTCGGCGGTCTGTTCCGCCCATACATCAACAACCTTGCGGATGTCCGGCGCGCTCATTTCGGCCACCGTGAGGTCGTGTCGCGGGGAAAAGCAGATGACACGGCACTCACCCCTGACCGGATCGGCACGCAGGAGGTCATCCGTTGCACTTCCGGCCCCGAGTGTATCGGGCAACAAGGCCGAAAAGTCATTCACGAAGACGAAGGTGGAATCGTAGCTGGGATTCACCAGTTCACCCGAGCGCTTGTTTCCGGGACACAGATAGCATTTCGGGTCGTGCTGCGGACGTTCGTCCGGCGCAACTTTTTCCACCTGGCCCAGCCAGGGGCGTTTGGTGCGGTGGGGGGAAACCAGAATCCATTCTCCGCGCAAGGGATTGAAACGCCGGTGCGGATGTTCGTTCCACTGAAAAGTTGTCATGGGCATCGTGCCTTAAGTTGTCGGTTGAATCGCGTTCCCGGAGAAATCAAACCATTGGGAAGCGTTGGCCGCGAGTTGAACGGTGTGCTTCCGGCCTTCCCCGTCGGTGATCTCCGTGGTTTGTGGATCGTTGGCATTGTTGATGACGATGTATTTCCGGGTCTGTGGGTAGGCGGCGATTTCGGTGTGCGGGTTGGTGGAGAACCAGCGCCGGGTCATCTGGTCCTCCCGGCCTGAGGCGAACCAGATCGCACGCTGCAGAAGGCGGCTTTGTTCCGCACCGAGCTTGAATCCGGCCAGGTACACTCCGCGACCCTTCCCGTAATTGTTAGCTGCAATGGTGATGCTGCCCTCGTGATCTTTGGCCACAATGGATGCCGTCTCCACGCTGGGATAAATCCGCTGCACATGCTTGCCCAGGTCCGGTGCGGCGCTGTTGGAATCGGCCAAGATGAAATGCCCTTTCCTCTCCTCCGTGGAGATCACTTTTTTTGTGTCGTTGGAGAGGCCGTATTCTTTCTGCACGCCGAGGACATCCCACAACTGGTAAAAAGCACCGCCGTTATCCGCCGCCGTAGGATCAAGGACTCCCAAGAAGCCGCCGCCTTGGTCGACAAACGCGCGTATTTCCGCGACCACGCGCGGGTCCTTCCAATTCTCGCCCCCGCTCCATGAGGTGCCCGCGTGGCCGAGGTTGATGATCACGCCAACATCCGCGGGAATGCCATTGCGTATGTCGTCAAAGTTGATCCACACTAGGTCAAAAGGCTGTCCCGAGAGCGACTCCGTGATCGCGCCCTCCGGCCAGGATTGGTCGTAACCCCAGGAACGATCCCGTCCCCAGGCATTTAGGATCGCCACCTTGAACGGGGCGTTCTCCACCGGGGTGAAATCGGAGTGCTCGCAGATCCCGTAAAACTCCTTGGTCTGGTATTCGATGTAGTCGATGAAGTCCGGGAATTTGACCGCCAAGTCCAGATAACCGCCATAGCCGATGCGATGGACCAGTTTGCGCAGCATGGCCCGGCGGATCCACATCCAGTATTTCTTGCAATCCGCCACCGGGTTGCCGCCTTCTTGGAAAGTTGGGCGGTTGAGCAGGTCGACCGCAAAGAAATAGGGATAGAGGCGCAACTCCTTGACCAACTCGCCCGGCACATCGGCGATGCGGCGGACTTCGCGGCCGTTGATGCAGGGGCCGATGATGCCATCAAAGCCGATCTGCTGGAATTTCGGCTTGTAGGGTTCCGTGCCGATCCAGTGGTCACAGTAGAACAACACCGCCTTTTTACCGGCCTTGTGGACCTGTTGGACGCACTGCCTCGACCAATCGACCATGAACTCGTGGATGAACTCGATCCAATCGAGATAAGCTCTGCTCGGCACGCGGTCGGTGGAGCAAAAGTACCCGTTGTCGACAATGTCGTTCGGACGCAGACGGTAGCCCTTCTTCGCCTCGAATTCATCCAGCGCTTGGGCGCTCATGCAATCAAGGTAGCCATACCAATCCTGATAGAGCGTCTCATGCGAGGGATTGGTGATGATGGGGAACTGGTAGGCCATCGAGGTGAACCGCACGTAGTCCGTGCCGGGGTGGGTTTCGAGCCATTTATCAAGAAATCGGGCGAGGTGCTCGCGCGTCGCCTTCTTGCGGGGGTCCACCCCGGATTGGTGCGGTTTGTCACCCCAGTTGTTGGTGAGGTGGTTGTACATCGAGGTCGTTTCCCAGATCTGGAAGACGAGGAAGTTGACGCTGTAAACATTCCACTTGGCGCAGTGGCGAACGGTGACGATGCCATTGGCATATTCCCAATTGGAGACCGGAATGACTTGGCCGGTGGTCCGGTTGATCACCTCCCAATACTTTTTGCAGTCATTGATTTCATCGATCCGGTATTGTTGCGGGGAATACCGGGCGAGGATGTCGATCTGGATGGTGGTGTCGCGAGCCACCTGCGGCGTGGAAAAAAGATATTTCTGTTGGTGGTCCTCTGGGTGTGCGTTGTTCCAAGTCTGGTCGGCCCGGATCAGGCACAGAGTTGAATAGATTTCATACCCGAGGTTGGTGATCGAGTCCGAAAGGACGGTTCCATCCGAATCGCGGATGGCATCGGCTCCCCATCGCCTGGCCAGGTCCAACACCACTTCGTCCATGCCGGCCTGCGCAGGCAGAGTGAAGCCGCCTTTGCGTTCGTTTTTTTTGTCGGCCATAATGGGTCTTTGACTGGCTATGAGGTTGTTATTCAAAAACGGAAAGATCCCACGCGTCGCGCCATTGGATCGAGAAGCCGCGGTCTTCTTTCCACGAAACCGGAAGCCACACATAGCGACCGTCGATGGCGTTGGCAGGGGTCCAGATGTCAAACAGGGCGATGAACGCATCGGTGCGGCCGTGCACCTTCTGCACGTAGGTGCTCTGCGCTCCGAAGGTTTTCTCTGGGCCGAAACCATTCTGCGGGTTCACCCCCAGGCAAGGATTGTCCATCTCGTGCCAGGGTCCCATGATGTTCTGAGCGATGGCGCAACGCGCGGCGTTGGGATCCCAACCGGTGCAACCGCTGGCGATCAGGTAGTAAAATCCGTCGCGTTTGAAGACCGCCGCGGCTTCCATATAGCGTCCCTCGAAGAGGCGGACGAAGTTGCCGGCCGGGGCCTGGTAAGTCGCATCCAGTTCCGATAGATGAAGGGTGCTGTTTTCCTCGGACGAGTAAATGTGATAAGCCTTGCCGTCGTCGTCCACAAAAAGGGTCATGTCGCGCGCCATCTGGCCCTGTGCCAGGTCGCGGGCGAAGATGTTGCTTTGGACGACGTTCAGGCGTGGCAGTGGATGGTCACCGGTGAAAATGCCGCCGACCAAACTCGGCGAGTGGAGACTGGGTCCATCATTCCGCGGATACACTCCTGCATTGGGACGAAAGGCGCGCAGGTAGGTGAACGGTCCGGTGGGCCGGTCGGCCACCGCAACCCCGCTGCTGGCGGTGTCATAGCCGCAACCTTTCTTCTCCAGATGAAACCACATGACGAACTTCCCGGTGGCGGCGTTGAAGATCACCTTGGGGCGCTCAAGAATACAACCGACTTCGATGTCATGGCCCGGCTCGGTGCTGACCGGGAGGACGATGCCTTCGTCATTCCAGTTGTAGAGGTCGGCCGAGGAGTAGGCGTGCACGCCCACCATGGCCCGGTTGCCCGCATCCCCCTCGATCTTATGTTCACCGAACCAGTAGTAGAGGCCTTGGTGGAAAAGCAACCCGCCCCCGTGGGCATTGATGGGAACACCGTGGGTGTCGCACCATATTTTTCCGGGTTCAAACTGAGTGCGTGAATGGTTCATGTTCTTTTCTGATTTCGTTTTCTTGAATGATAGTGGGGAACTTCCGTGGAATGAAACCTCAGCTTCCCGTCCGCAAGCGCTCAAGTTCCCTGCGGTTTTTCTCCGCGGTTTCCTTGGTCAGTGGATAGTATTTGAGGAGAACGAAGCACAAAACGGCCGGGCAGGCCGCACCCAGGCACATGGCCAGACGCATGTTGAAATAGGTCTGCGGGCTCTGCGATTCCGCCCCTGGGTCGAAGCCGATGGCATTGAGAAACACACCGATCATGACAAAGCTGATGGCAAAAGAAGCCTTCATGGACCAGCCGTAAATGGCGCCAAACAGGCCTTCCCGCCGGCGGCCATTCTTGATCTCGTCATCGTCGCAAACATCGGCAATCAGCGATTGGCCGAGCACACCCACGCCGATCCAGAACAACCCGCCGGTCAGGGGGTCCAGCCAAATCAGCGATTGGAAAATAGCCATGAGCGAGCCTCCGATGGCCTTTAAACTCGACCAACCCAGCACGGTATCGAAGCGTCCGGGATGGTAAACGAACCAGCGGATGACCGCGTTGAGGATCATCATGCCATAGATGAACATGAAGCCGCTGATCTTGGTCATCTTCCCGGTCAGCCAGACGATCATAGGAATTCCGAGCACGCCGACCAATGCATAGCCCACGGTCACAATCAGCTTCCACTGGGTTCCCACCGTCACGTCGCCGTTCGACAGATAATAGATCAGAAGATACCAGTCCATGTTGCTGGCAAACATGCCGGCAATGATGGTGAAGACGGCAATGGTGCAAAGAATGGTGAAAGCGCGGTTATGAAGACACAGGCGGACGGAGGGCCAGAAGGGGTCCCTCTTTCCGTGGTGTTCCTTGATGTTGATTTCATAATTGCGTTCCCTTCCGAAGAACGCGGGAAGCATGCCGAAGAGCGTCATGCCGATGCCGCCATAGATGGCCGCGGAAATGCGGATGCCTTCCATTTTTTCAGCCTTGGTCAGGTCGGTGGAATCGGCATAGCCGTATTTCCAGGCAATAAACATCGCGGAAAGGGGAATAAGGCCCATGTAGGTCATTTCTCCCAGGCGGTTCCAAAACGTGACATAACCCTGGACGTTTGTGCGTTCTTCGTAGTCCGGTGTCATCTCATAGGTCAGGGCGATGAAAGGCACGGAAAAGATGGTGTAAGTCACGTAGAACAGGAGGCTGGTGACGAGGAACCAGACGAGTTTTCCAGTGTCACTCCACTCCAGTGGAATCATCCAGATGGAGGCAAAGGTCAGTCCCATCAGGATCGCCCCTGCAAAAATAAACGGCCGGCGACGGCCATACCTCGATCGAAAATTATCGGTAATGTTCCCCATGATCGGGTCAATGACGGCTTCCAAAAACATGGGGACGGCGAGCACGATGCCCACCCAGAATGCGTTGATGCCCAAGATGATGTTCAAGACCGCTTGGCCGGTTGTCCGCACGCTCTGGTTTCCCAGCGATACGGTGAATCCGCCGGTTCCCACCGAGAATTTTTCGCGGAAGCTCAGCTTGCCGCTTTTGGAGAGCGTTTGATATTGGGGGGTGGTTTCTTTTTGCATGGGATTCTATTTCCTATCCTATTTGCCAGGATACAGGCTTCGTCCGCATGAGGCCATGGCCCGGACCAGATCCACGTTAGCGCCGTCGATCACATCGTACAGGCCTACATTGAAATTCTCGCCGTCGTAGCGGCCGGCGGCGCTCTGATCGCGCCACTGGAACCAGTGGGCCCCGACAAGTTTCGGATCCTGCACCGCTTCGGCCATGTAGACCATCAGCAACCGTCCCTGCTGCACCGCATCCTGCGCGCTGCGCAATCCGCCGCCCAGATTGTTCCCCGAAACGTTGACGAAATGGAACTCGGAAATCAACACGGGTTTGTCGGTTGCGCCATATTGCTTGAGTTCCGGCCGGTAGGAATAGATGTTGGCACTGATGACATCGGCGTGCCGGGCCAGTGCGGCGATGACCTCGGGCGATCCGGCGTTCATCCGGCAACCAAGATACAGCACGTTGGGTGAATAAGTGGAAAGTTCCTCCCGGACCAACCGGAACAAGGTATCGGAGAAAAGGGCGGCCAACGCCGAGCAATCGCCGGTATCCGCCCCGGAAAAAAGAAGGGGATCGGTGGTGTCCAGCAGATCATCCCACTTGGACAGCTTCATCTTCCAGCCCTTGTTCAGGGCCTCGATCGCGCCGTATTTCTTCCGCAGCCAATTGATGAAAACCTTTCTTGCTTCCGTACCGGTGTTGGTGTGGCCAAAGATCGCACCGATCAGGAGCCTCGCGTCGTTCTTCCAGTGCAGTTCGTTGTCGACAAAGGCCCCCAGGCACCAGGGGTCGTCGGCAAATTTGACAGGATAGGCAGCCAGGGCCTTGCGCAAACCGAGGCGCGTCTTCGGATCGAAGGGATCAGGCAACTTGGGCGCTGCTTCGGGATAGACGTAGTGAACCATGGCCACGTAGGGCACCTTCCGGCGTGCGGTCATTGCGGTGTCCGACCAGGCCCCGATGGTGTTGAGGTGGGTGTACTGCAGGCGACGAATATCCTGCTCGATTTGTTTTTCGGCCCAGTTGTTGCCATATTTACGGAAGAGGTTGGCCCGGGTGAAGTCGAAGTGCGGGACATCGGGTTTCGCGAGAAAGTTTTCCTCGACCTCTAGTTTCACGTGGAAGCGTCCGAACCGCGGATCGCTGGCCGGAGGAAGATCTTGGAATACCGCCGGGTCGCGTTCAGTGGGTGTCTGCCCGGCGAAATCTGCTCCGACGCAGTTGACACCGAAGGACCAGAACAACTTTCCCTCCGGATCCACAAACCACCATTTGCCGTCCATTTTTTCCGTCCGGAAAAAACCGGTTGCTTTGAGCTGGGGACCGGAGGCCCATCCTCCGTATTTGTTGAAGCCGTGGGCCGGACCCAGTTCGCGCACCAAGGCTTCTTCTTCCTTCGCTCTGGCACTGATGTCGGCGTCAGAAGCCGCTTTGCCCGGCCATGTGCCATGAACGTATTGGCCGTAGCGGTCCACGACCGGAAGGAGTTCGTTCAATCGCTCATCCGTTTTCTGGAGCGGAAAAAGGGAGCCAAGCTCAAACGCGTGCTCTCCGGGGCTGGGGCAGGTGATGAGCAGATCCTTCACGCTTGTCGGATCGAACGTGTGCCAGTGCCGGAAGAAGCCGTTCGGCCGCCCGGACATCCTCAGGTAGGCCGGATGCTTGCTTCGGTAGTCGGCCAGTCGCTGCAAGGCCACGCCCAAAGGCAGGGACTCGCCGGCTTTGACCACGGTGCGGCCGAGCGCGGAGTGGGAGAAGGTGGTCGCGCCGTCGTTGCGCACCATGACGTCCAGGATCAGGTCCGTCCTCCCGGTGTTCTTCACCATCAGTCCCAAAACCCGGACCGACTGCATATTCCAAACACCGGTGTCCGCGGGCGTCAGCACCATCTGGAACGGCCCCTTGCCGGTGACCGCCTGAACCCCCTTGCCCGGAGTGACCGCCAGGCTTTCGTTCTTTTCGATGCGATAGGGCAGGTTGCCGGTCGTGGCGGCCCCGTCCTCGTTCCGCCAGAGCGCTTCGAGGGACTCCAACAGACTGGAAGACTTGTCGGCACCGATCGCATACATCCGCTCCGCCATGGCGCGCGAGGCCCGGGTGATTTCGGGATAGGGCGTGTCCGTCACATCGACAAAACCGATCTGGTAATTTTCGCCGGGCCGGCCGGCTGCCGATTGGTCGGGAAAGGCGAACCAATGGGTGCCCACCATGTTGGGGTGCTTGATTCCCGCCAGCACATAGGCCACGTAGGAACGGCTGCGCTGGATTTGGTCGCCTACCGGCCACAATCCCACGCCGGGCACGCCGCGGTCCGGGGCGCCAAAGTGGAATTCGGTGTCGAGGCAGGGCACATCGACCCCGGGGGGGACCTTGGAACCGGAGAGCGCCGCGTAGTTGTTGAGACTGAGAATGTCCACATACTTGGCCGATTCTTGGTAGACCTCTGGATCGCCCTTGTGCTGGCGCGAACCGAGGTAAAGGTGGTTTGGCAGCGCTTCCCGCATGGCTTCGCGGCACAGCCGGTAATAGGTTCCGGAAATCAGGCGTTTCATCTCCGAGAGATCCGCTTTCAATGACTCGGTCATTGGATCAGGCAAGGGGCCGATCTGCTCCCAGGCCATATAAGTGGTTCCCCAGGCAAGGTTGAGTTTTTCAATCGTCCCGTGCTTTTTCTTCAGCCAATCGATGCAAGCGTTGCGGGCGGGTTGCTTCTCGCCGCGGAGGAAGGCATTCTGCACAAAGGGTTCGGTCCAGTAGATCTCGTTGTCGATAAAGACGCCCAGACACCAAGGATTTCCCGGGTCCGGCATCAGCCGCCGCAATCCTTCCACGACGCGGGCCTTGAAGTCCTTGGCAAAGGGGTCCGAGATCTTGTTGCCAAGGGGCGCCCCCTCCTGACCCACATGCAAAATCGGTGTGAACGCGGTGCGTTTTTCCGCCATCAATCCGCTATCCGACCACGCGCCGATCGTGTTCATGCCCCACTGGCGCAGCCGCCGGTGGACCCGGTCGCGGGCGGGTTCCGGCCATGCGGGACCGAAAGTACGGGCGAGATTCGCCTCCATGAAATGCATCCGGTCCTTCCGCATGACCCCGGCCATGAGGGCATCCACCGCATCGGGCAGCCAGGCGAACAAGGACTCGCGTCCCGCAATCGGGGTGGTTTGATCAAAGCCGACACTGTTCGCCCCGTGCGAGAAGAAAAGCCGGCCCTCCGGATCGATGATCCACCATTTCCCGTCGACTTTTTCCACCCGGAAGAAACCGGAGGCGCGCCGTTTCGGGCCCTCGGCCCAGCCCCCGTATTTGTTGAACGAAAGTGGACCGTGGTCATTTTGGGCGGCGACCCGCTCGGCCTCCTCCCGCTGCTTCAATTCTGTCTCGTGGTGCAATTTGCCGGGCCACTCCTGCTTCCTAACTTGACCGAAAGCATCAAGATAGGGAAGTTCCAGCAATGCCGCGTTGGCCTTCGCCCCATAGGGATGGGCCAGACTGATGACGACGTCCTCCAGGACCAGGGTCGGAGAGGTGGATTGGATGCCCAGGCGGCAGGCGATGATTTTGGAGGGGTCGAAGGCTTTCCAGTGTTCCCGATGGCCGTTGGGTTTGCCGCTTTGCTGGTCGTAGATGGATGGCGCGTCGTTGAGAGCTTTCGCCCGCGGGAAGGGAAAGCCGAGGGTCGCCCGCTCCCCGGGCATGACGAAGGCCTGCGAAGGTGTGCTGTTGGCCCAATCAATGGCGTCTGCATTGTCGAGGCGGCCATTGATCCAAACCAAACCCGGGCCTTTGTTGACGAAATCAATGCGAACATAGCTGAACTTGGAAACATCCCAGAATCCCGAGGCTGGCAACAACTGGACTGTTGCCCGCTTGTCGGCCAGTTCGCCGGACAAACGGAAACCTTTCTTTCCCGAGTGCGCCCAGTGCAACAGTTCCGGGCCCTTGAGGGTGACATCGGAAAGTGTGCGGGCCGGAGCCAAGAGATCCCGGACGCTCAGGGTCGGGTTCCGGCTGCTTGCCCGGGCCGCTCCCGGGAGGACCTCTAGGGCCGGGAGATTCCTTCCCATGGGCGCACCGCAAGTGGCGGTGATCAGCAAGAGGGCGCACAAGCCGGATCGCCGGCGGGGTAGAGGAATGGTCATCAGGCAGGGGGGCGGATTAAACAGTTGACAAACCAACCAGCGTATCAGACAATTGTCAAACAGAATGAGTTTGTTGGTTTTGCTATCATTAACCCAAACGCTTCGTGCTTTCGAACAATTTTCCTTACGCATTTCCCATGTTGGGGCACACAACGAACATATCCGCCGGAGCCCTTTCACGAGCGCCGATTTTGATGACATGGGTTGTCCTTCTTGGGGTCTTTTTCCCGTCTCCGGCCTATCCTGTTCCTGACGCCAAAGTGGGCGCATCCTCCTCCACGCGTCCCAATTTCATCATCATCTACGCCGATGATCTCGGCTATGGTGATTTGGGTTGTTACGGGGCCAAGGGCATTCCCACGCCACGGCTCGACCGCATGGCCTCGGAGGGCCTCCGCTTCACCAATTTTTACGCCACTGCCGCGACCTGCACGCCTTCGCGCTACAGCCTCCTCACGGGCAGCTATCCCTGGCGCAATCCCCGCGCGAAGATCTTGGCCGGCGATGCGCCCATGATCATCGGCCGGGATGAACTGACCCTTCCTGCCGTGCTGAAGCGAGCCGGCTACGCTTCCTCGGTCATCGGCAAATGGCACATCGGTCTTGGCGACGGAAAGAGCCCCATGGATTGGAACAAAGAAATCCGCCCCTCACCGGTCGATGTGGGCTTCGATGAGTCCTTCATCATGGCCGCCACCAACGACCGTGTGCCCTGCGTCTTCGTCAAAGACCACCGCGTGGTCAACCTCGATCCCAAGGACCCGCTCGAAGTCGTTTACGCCAAGAAAAATCCATTCCCCGAAGTCCCCACCGCGCAGACCCATCCCCAGTTGCTCGCCATGTCCCACAGCGACGAGCAACATCACGACACTATTGTCAACGGTATTCCCCGCATCGGGTTCAGTCGCGGCGGCAAGTCGGCCACCTGGGACGACACCACCATGGCGGGGGTTTTTCTCGGGCAAACGAAAAACTTCATCACGCGCAAGAAAGACACGCCATTCTTTCTCTACATGGCCCTGCACCAGCCGCATGTGCCCAGAATCCCCTCAAAACGTTTCGCCGGAGCTTCCGACAAAGGCCCCCGTGGCGATGTCATCATGGAGCTCGATTGGATGGTGGGCGAGGTATTGGACCACCTCAAGAAAGAGGGCCTGGACCAGAAGACGATTGTGGTTTTCTCGAGCGACAACGGGCCCATCCTGGATGATGGTTACCGGGACCAGGCGGAGGAACGAACCGGCAACCACCGTCCGGCCGGCCCGCTGCGAGGTGGCAAATACAGTCTCTTCGATGGCGGGGCCCGCGTGCCGGCCCTGGTCTGGGCCCCCGGACGTGTCCAGCCCGGTGATTCAGACGCCCTGCTCAGCCAGGTGGATTTCCTCGCCAGCTTCGCCCATCTGGCCGGCCAGGACCTGGCTTCCTCCGAGTCCGCCGACAGCCTGCAAATGGCCGAGGCCATCCTGGGGCGGGCCGGCAAAGGTCGTGACAACCTGGTGACCGAGGGCTTCGGCGCGAAAACCCTGCTCCGTCAAGGGTCATGGGTCTTCATCCCCGCCTATCCAGGGCCACAACTCTTTGGAGATAAAAATATGGAGTCCGGCCATTCCGCGGTCCCCCAGCTCTTCGACCTCTCCACCGATGCCGGCCAGCGGAAGAACCTGTCCTCCGCCCATCCCGAGCGTGTGGCCGCCATGGCCGCGTTGCTCGCCTCCATCCAGCAGCACCGGACAGCCAAAAACTGAACGCCTTTCCAGCAAGTGTCGTCTAACCCATAAACCCAAAGCCATCGATCCAATCACCAGCCCAACCACGTTATGAAACCAACCATCCTCCTGTCCCTCCTTGTCATGGCCTTCTCGACGGTCGCCGTCCAGGCCCAGAACTTTGTCACCAACGGGGACTTCGAAACCGGCACCGGCGACGCGTTTTGGCAAACACCCCCCTGGTGGAACGCCGGGAAAGCCTTCAACCAAGGGACGAGCGCCCGTACCCGGGAGGGCGCTGTCATCGGAGGTTCTTATTCCGCAACGGTCAACGACCGTTGGAGCAAAACTGGGGATGTCTACTCGGCTTCGGTTCTCTATTCCCAGAAGACCACCCGCACCATCGCCGCGGGAGATGTCTTCACCCTCTCCTACGACTGGTATCCGGTCGATGACTTCTGGCAAAAAAACCGCGATACAATCCGATTCTTCCTCTTTGCCACGGCCAACGACAAGCTGAATGGTCCCGTGGTCTGGTCCTCCGAGCTCGTCTCCGACTTCTTCCAGGGAAGCATCAATACCTACAAATCGGTGGCCCAAACCACCCCGGTGGTCAATGCGGAAGCCGTCGGGAAGACGCTTTTCATCCAATTCCACGGCATGGACACAGTGGATGGAGCGACCGGCAGCATCCACTTCGCGCGGGTGGACAACATTGTGGTCAAGGTTCTGGACACCAAGTAGCCCAGAGCGCATTGCGTTTAATTGGCGGTGGTTCCAACTCGTTTCTCTTACTCGCCCTCGTGCGCGTTTTCTCCCATTCAGGGAGCACGAGAATGAGAAAGAGTGCGAGAACGATTGGCAGATTAAATGCTAAATGTTCTATCCGGCTCTGCCTGAGAAATGCGTTTCATCCGCCTGAGGCGGAAAGGACAAGGAGAACGCGAAGCAGATACTTTTGGCGTTGAGGGCATTATGAAGCAATTCAACCCCGATCAGGATCGGGTCGAATAGAGACTCACGGATCGGTGAACAACTGCGTGCCAGCGTCTCAGGCCCGGGCCGGGATCAGTCCGGGGTGCCGGTGGATGCGTTGGTAGAAATAGCCTGCGGAAGGGGTGTGGTTGCGCGGCAATTGGTTCTTGAAAACGACATCGGTGATTTCCTCGGCGATATCGGGGTCGAGCTTGCCCAGACGTCCCCGCACGCGCACGCGGAAGAGGACGGTGAGCGATCCTTTTTTATAACGGTCAAAAAAATCCACTGGTATAAAGTGGGTGATGCGCAATCCGGTTTCCTCATGGATTTCCCGCGCGAGCGCCGCGGCGAGGGATTCGTTGCGGCGCACCTTGCCTCCCGGCAGGGCCCAAAGTTTGCGGCCTTGGGCCTGCTTGACGAACAACACGCCGCCGTAAATGTCCTCGATCCAGGCCATGACTGAAAGGTCCTTGCCGGAAAGCGAGGGACGTTTGCGGCGGACAGGAGTCGGCATTCCGCCAAATTATCGTGCCAATCCGGGGGCGGCAATCCGGATTTGCGTGGCTTAGTGTCTCGGGAAAGGAAAAGTCATTTCCCGCTGTCCTGCGGCCGGAACAAGCAGTCTAAAATTCCGCGCAGGTGTAGATGATGCGGTGGAGGCAACGGTCACTGCGGCAGACGACCTTGCATTTTTCTTGGAGGAGGGGCCCACCGCAGACCGGGCAGGATTCTCTGCCACCGCTGCCGCCCGTCCCCCCGGGGAGAGATTCCCCCCGGGGAGGTTCGGATGCGGGCTGCGGCTCCTGCGGCATCACTTCTGACGGATGACGAGGTAGCGGAAGGCTCCGCGGTCCCAGACCAGCAGACGGACGATCTTGCCCTGAACGGATTTCATCGCGCCGACCGCTTCCTTCGAGTTGGTGACGGAGGTGTTGCCGATTTCCTGGATGATCTGGCCCGGGCGCATACCGGCTTCAGCGGCGGGGCTCTCCGGTTCGACCTTGCTCACGAGCACGCCCTGGACATCGTCAGGCACATTGCCGCGCTTGCGGGACTCCGGATCGAGGTCGCGGATTTCCACGCCTTTGAGCAGGGTGTTGGGTGTGAGGTCGGGTTCGGATGACTCGGAATCCCCGCCCAATTTGGCTTCTTTGTCGGGGAATTCGTCCAAGGTGGCCTCGATGGTCTGGGGTTTGCCTTTGCGGATGACCTTCAGTTTGACCTTGGCGCCGGGAGGTTCGCTGGCGATGGAAAGGCGGAGGGTGGGCACATCGGTGACGGGCTTGCCGTTGATCTCCACGATGGTGTCTCCGCGTTGGAGTCCGGCCTTGGCCGCAGGACCGTCTTTTTCCACATGGGTGACGAGGGCTCCCTTGGTGTCCTTGAGTTCAAAGGCTTCCTGGTGGTCGGGGCTGATGGTGTCGATCTGGACGCCGAGGTAGCCGCGGGTGACCTTGCCGTCTTTGATCAATTGTTCCATGACCCGGCGGGCCAGGTTGATCGGGATGGCGAAGCCGATGCCAAGATTGCCCCCGCTGGGGGAAATGATGGCGGTGTTGATCCCGATGACGCGGCCTTCGGTGTCGATGAGGGCCCCGCCGGAGTTGCCCTGGTTGATCGAGGCGTCGGTCTGGATGAAGTCCTCGTAGCCGCCCTGGGAGATGCCGATGTTCCGGCTTTTGGCGCTGACGATTCCCATGGTGACTGTCTGGCCGACACCGAAGGGATTTCCGATGGCCAGGACCACATCGCCGACCAGCAGTTGTTCGCTGTCGCCGAGGGTGGCATTGGGCAGGCCGGTGGCCTCGATCTTGAGCACGGCCAGGTCGGTGCGCTTGTCGGTGCCGACCACCTTGGCCTTCAACTCCCGTTTGGTGTCATCCTGCATGTCGACGATGATTTCGTCGGCACCATCAATGACGTGGTTGTTGGTGAGGATGTAGCCGTCGGCGCTGACAATGACCCCGGAACCGAGGCCACCCTGGCGCTGCTTGAATCCGCCGCCGTCCCCCTCCTCGCCCTCGGGGATGCCGAAGAAACGGCGGAACATGGGGTCGTTGAAGGGTCCGAGGTTGCCGCGCACCGTGGTGGTCTTGGACGTTTTGACGCTGACAATGCTGGGGGAGGTTTTTTGGATGACAGGGGCGAAACTGGTGGTGAGACGGGTGTCGCGGACGAGCGGGGCCTGGTCGACTTTGATTTCAGCCGTGGGTTTCTGTTCGTTTTTCCCGAAGGGCCACCAATCCGCGGCATGTGATCGTTCGGAGAGGGTGAAGCCGATGAGGAGGCAGAAGAGGCAGGTGAGAAGGGTGTAAAAGGAGGTGTGTTTTTTCATGTTGATGACAAGTTCCCGTGGAAGCGGTTATGTTAACGGAGAGCCTTCCAATGACAACCCCGTCTTTCGCCACCCCCGGTCATCCCGTTCCGCATCCATGCGGCGGGGTGATGGTTCTGACGGCACCGTGGGCATACGAAAGCAACTCCAGCCCGAATATGACGACGGGGATGGTGGTTGTATTCGATGTCCTGCGTGCGACTTCGACCCAGGCGGCCATCCTTTCCCTCTCCGGAAACCGGGTGCTGCCTTGCCGGTCGATGGATGAGGCGCGGGCCTGGAAAGCCGAGCATCCGGAGTGGGTGCTGGCCGGGGAACGGGACGGGGTGCCTCCGGAAGGGTTCGATCGCGGCAACTCCCCCCTCGAGTGGGCGGACGGCCGGCAAGGGGTCACGGTCATCCACACCACCACCAACGGCACGCGGGCCATGAAGGCGGGCGAGGGTATGGGGGCAGCCGGGGTGCTGGCAGCTGGCTTGGTCAACGCCCGGGCCGTGGCCTCGTATCTGGCCCGGGATTTCGCCGCGGGTGGGGGCGGACGGCCCCTGATCCTGATTCTGGCCGGCACCGGGGATGACTTTGCCCTGGAGGATGCGGTGGGGGCGGCCCGTGTGTTGGAACTGCTGGATGCCGACCACCCCTGGCGCGCCCTCGCTCCCCGCGATCCGGACCATGCCCTCCACCTCTTGCGGCAATCGCGCAACGGGCGTCGGTTGCAATCCTTGGGATTGGATGCCGATGTCGCCTGGTGCGCCCGGATGGACACCGTGTCCGTGGTCCCGGTTCTGAAGGACGGGATGCTGGTGCCTTTGGCGGGCTAATAACCGGTCCGGGAATTCGTAATCGGTTTGGCAAGGGTGGGAAGTGTGTTATGGTCCGCCCACTCATGCGAACGAACCCTTCTTCCACCGCGGCAGTCATCGGCAGTGGTTTTGGCGGCCTGGCCTCCGCCATCCGCCTCCAAGCCAAAGGTTACCAGACCACGATTTTCGAAATGCGCGACCAGCCCGGGGGACGGGCCTACGTCTACCGCGACAAGGGGTTCACCTACGATGCCGGACCGACGATCATCACCGCGCCCTTCCTCATCGATGAGTTGTTCGAGCTGGCCGGAAAAAAAACCGCGGACTACCTCCGCATGGTGCCCTGTGACCCGTTCTACCGCATCGTCTTCCATGACGGGATGACCTTCAATTACAACGGGGACGAAGAACAGATGCTCCGCGAGGTGGCGCGCATCGCCCCGGACGATGTGGCCGGCTACCAAAAGCTGGTCAAAAAAACGCGGGAAATTTTCCAGAAGGCCTTCATCGAGCTGGCCGACCAGCCCTTCACCCATTTCACCGATATGCTGAAGGTGGCGCCGGACCTGATCCGGCTCCGTTCCGACCAGTCGGTGTATGCCCAGGCGTCGCGCTACGTCAAAAGCGAGCGCCTGCGCCAGATCCTCAGCTTCCATCCCCTCCTGGTCGGAGGTCATCCTTTTGCCAGTTCCTCGATCTACGCCATGATCATGTATCTGGAGCGCAAATGGGGCGTCCATTTTGCCATGGGCGGCACCGGGGCCCTGGTGCGTTCCCTGGTCAAACTCTTCGAGGAAATGGGGGGTACGGTCCGCCTGAATGCCCGGGTGGAGGAAATCGAAATTGAGAACGGAAAAGTCGGTGGGTTGCGTCTCAAGGGCGGGGAGCGGTTCGCCGCCCACACCGTGGTGTCCAACGCCGACGTGGCCAACACCTACCGCAAGCTGGTGGCTCCGGTCCACCGGCGCAAATGGACCGACAAGCGTCTGGCCGGGATGAAATACAGCATGGGGTTGTTCCTCATCTACTTCGGCACCAACCGGACCTACCCCGAACTGGCCCACCACACCATCGTCCTGACCCAACGCTACAAGCCCCTGCTGGATGACATCTTCTACCGCAAGGTCCTGGCCAAGGATTTTTCCCTCTACCTCCATGCCCCGACCCGCACCGATGCCTCGCTGGCCCCGGAGGGACACGAGTGCTTCTACGTGCTTTCCCCGGTGCCACACCTTGACGGACACATCGACTGGGACAACGTCAAGGAGCGCTACGCCGATGCCATCCTGGAGTCGCTTGAAACCCTCATTCCCGATCTTCGGAAACACTTGGTGAGCAAGCTCATCATGACCCCGAAGGATTTCGAGACCGATCTGGATGCCTACAAAGGCTCGGCCTTCCAATTCGAACCGGTGCTCACCCAGAGCGCCTGGTTCCGGCCGCACAACGTCTCGGAGGACGTGAAGGGCCTTTACTTTGCCTGTGCCGGCACCCATCCCGGGGCAGGTTTGCCCGGGGTGTTGTCCTCGGCCAAAGTGTTGGAGCGGGTGATCCCCCGCGCCCCGGCCTGAGCCCGGACACGGGAGATCGACCGCAGGCGCTACTCGAGGAGGTCGCCGTGCCGGAGACTTTCCCGGATGCGGCGGCGCTCGTAGCGGTGGGCGATGCACTTCCTGCTTTTGCCCTCGGAGGGTCGCAGGATGTATTTGTGCGGGGTGGCGAAGGCGGATTGGACCAGCTTGGTCTTGCTCATGGTGAACATACTCCTTTCCTTGACTTGACGGGGCTTAGTTAATCCCAAACCGATGGGATTCTCCAGCCCAAATCCAATCAGCATAGTCCGTGCCGGATTGGATTTGGCACAAGCGATGCCGTCAGGAGCCGCCTTTGGCCAACCGGAAGAATTCGGCAGAAGGCCGCTTGCGCACGTTGTATCTCCGTGCGATAAATGGCCTTGCATGATCATCGAGACGAGCCAAGAGAAAAAAACCCAGAGCCGGTTTGTTTCCAAGCTCAAGCCTTACGTGCAATCATTGGATTCGCGTTGTCTGCCGGTGCGGCGCCAGACGGGTAAAAAAGCGGCCACCCTCGGTGAATTGGTCGCCATGCCGAAGGGGGATGTGACCCATGTATTCAACAACGAGGCCATGCTGGCCATCAGTCATGCCATCGAGGACCTGGCCGGCGAAGTGCGGGAAGGGGAGTTGATTTCCACCTTCCAAAACCTCAAGAATTTCCTGCCCCAGCGCAAACGTTATGTCGGACTTTCACGCGACCTCGATGCCGTACGCGTGTGGGGGAGCGGGATGATTCCGGCCCGTTGTCCGTCGATAGATTTCATCCCCATCTTCCGGCCCGAGCTCGAGCGTTACTGGATCGTCTTGTTTTCCAGTCCGGAACACCATGCCGTGCTGGTCTGCCGCCAGATCAACGAGGCCAAGGATTTTTCCGACAAGGTCTTCGCCGGATTCTACAGCTTCAACCCTTTCCTGACCGAATCAATCCGGCGCCACTTCAACCTGATGAGCTGCGGCTTGGACGGGGTGGTGGCGGCATGGGAGAAAGAATTCCGCCTGCCCAGCATGTCGCTGAAGGAAATCAACAGCCTTCTGGCCGCCAAATCCGAACCCGCCGACGTGGGTTGATCCCGGTCCTCCAGGGGCCTCGATCAGTCGAGGATTTCGACGGACGTGCCCATCGGGAGGTAATCGAAGAAATGCTCCGCCATGTTGTGGGGCAGCCGGATGCATCCGTGGGAGGCCGGGACGCCCGGCACGTAACCGGCGTGCATGCCGATCCCGCCGTCGGTGAGGCGCATGAAGAAGGGCATGGGAGCGGGGGCGTAGGTCAGGCCCGACGGGGCCTTGTCGCCGGCGTCGGCATCTCCCTTGTAGCGGCCATTGGCATCCACCCACGAACCGTACTGGTTGGAATGGTAGTCGCGCTCTTTCTGGCTGATGGTGTATTTGCCCGTGGGAGTCTCGAATCCCGCGCGTCCCGTGGCCACGGGGGATTGGCCGACCAGTTGGTCACCCGCCCAGACTTGGGCGAATTGTTTGTCCCGGTTGATGACCACGCGTGGCTTGCCTTCTCCGCCCCCGATCCAGAAGGCCTGAATCTTGAGGGTGCGGGTGGGAACCCGAAGGGTGTTGGATTTGGCGCTCTTCCGCTTCGGTGTCACCTGCCGGTTGCGCTGGGTGATGTCCGGACCCGCGGTGGGAAAGGGCGACTTCATGACCACGTCCGATTTGCGGTCGGGCAGGGTCACCGGCACGCCGGGTTTGGCCTTGGCCAGGATTTCCTTCTCACGCGAACTCGGTTCGGCGGAGGCACAAGCCAGGCAGAGGGTGGACAACAAGAGGAGCAGGCGGATGGTTTTCATGGGGGAATCAGGTGGCCGGACTCGAAGTAATCCTTCACCCCGGCCTCGAGGGAATACTTGGGCGCGACTTTGAGCATTTTCTGGGTGCGGGACATGTCGGCTTCGGTATGGGGTTGATAGAAAGGATAGGGGTTGTCGATGTATTCCGCTTCGAGTTTCGTGCCCAGGACCCCGTTGAGCACGGTGATCAGGTCGTTGAAGGAACGGGGCTGCCCGCTGCCCGCGTTGAGAATGGTCGATTCCTCGCAGCGCAGGGCGGAGATGGTGTAATTGACAATATCCTTCACATAGACGAAATCGCGCTTTTGCTCGCCGTGTTTGAAGATGCGCGGACGCTGGCCCGCCTTCATCTGCCGGGCCAGGTGGTAGATCATGCTCGCGGGCACACCCTTGTGCGCCTCGCGCGGGCCGTAGACGTTGAAGTAGCGCAGGCCGACTATTTTCCAGTCGGGAAAATTCAGGCTGTTCTGCCGGGCCAGGTTGTCGAGATGCACCTTGGAGAACGCATAGACGTTGGCCGGAGCGGGTTCGTCATCCTCGCGGTTGACCCGCGCGGCAATGCCGTACGTCGCCGCCGATGAGGCATAGACCACCGGGGCCTGGCTTGGCTGGATGTAATGCAACAGTCGGCGGAAGGATTCGACGTTGTCATGCACCTGCAGGGATTGCCGGTGTTCGGTCGTGTCGGTGATGCTGGCCAGATGGAATACCGCATCGAAGTCCGGCCGTCCGAATTGTGCCTGGAAATCCATCCGGGAGAGGTCGGCGGCCACCACGGTGCCCCGGAATCCCTGCAGGTTTTTGAAATCGCCCGACCGGAAGTCGTCGACCACGGTGATCCACGCCTCGGGGAAACGCTCCTGCAGCTCCAGGGTCAGGTTCGACCCGATAAACCCGGCTCCGCCGGTGACCAAAAGGGATTTCATCAAGGGCGAATACTAGACAGGTCGTGGCAGAGGATAAAGCGAAATTGCGCCGCAGGGGGTGGTGGAATCGGGTTACCCTTGATTTCCCCCTGCTTTTCTCTAGAAAGGCATCTTTCCATGAAACCCCGAGCCTCCCTGTTCCCCGCGCTGTTGTCGGTGCTGCTTTTGGCGGCAAACGGCACGTCGTACGCCGAGGAACGCATTTCCGTCGCCCCGCGTCCGGTGGATGCTGGCGAAAGCGGGTTTGGTGAAAACCGGATGTCATTCAGTCTGGCTGCGGGTCCCTTGTTCGATGCCGGCCACAATGAAAATGAGAACATCCTTTCTTCGACCGTGGTGTCCTGGCACTGGCAGTTGGACGACGTCGGCAACCCCGGTTGGCGCCGTGGCAACACGGAGTGGATCACTTCCGCCTACCTCCACCCGGTCTGGGACGGCACCGAAAGCCGGTTTCTCGGCGGCCATTTCGGACCCCGTTACAACTTTGTCCAGGAAGGTTGGCAATGGGTCCCCTACTTGGGCGCGCGCGTAGGCTTCGGTTTTACCGACAGCCGCGACAACACCCTCCTGCCCGGCGCCCAGGGCCAGGACTTTGTCTTCACCTTCACGGTCGAAGCCGGGGCGCGCTACGTGGTCAACGAAACCATCGACCTCTCCTTCGGCGTGCTTTACCAACACTTCTCCAATGCCGGACTCTCGGAGCCTGAACAAATCAATTACGGCCTGGACCTGATCGGCCCCACCGCCGCCGTTCATTTCAAGTTTTGAGTGGAGGTCCCCCCGCCTTCAGGGGCCGGAACGTTTGATGAACATCCTACTCGTCGAGGACGATCCCATCATCGGCAGTGGTGTCAAAGCCATGCTTCACAAACGGGACCATCTGGTGACATGGGAACGGGGTTCGCGCGACATCAAGGCGGCGGATGTGATGGGTCGCTACGATGCGGTCATCATGGACATATCGCTGCCCGGCCGTGACGGGCGGGAAATCGTCCAGTCTTGGCGTTCTGCCGGCGTTCCCACCCCGGTGATTTTTCTCAGCGCCCTCACGGAAGTGGCCGATCGGGTGCGCGGACTACGGGTGGGCGGCGACGATTATCTCACCAAGCCGTTTGCCTTTGAAGAATTGCTGGCCCGTCTGGATGCCCTGGTCCGCCGTGGCGAAATGTCTCCGCCCTCCCCGCCCCGGATCAAGAATTGGAAATTCGACACGGTCAAGCGCCGCATCACCTCATCCGAAGGAACGGCCGAACTCCAGCCTCGTGAATGGGCTTTGCTGGAGGTCCTGATGCAAAACGCGGGAAAAATCATCACCAAGGGCCACCTGTTGGAAAAAGTCTGGGATATCCGTTTCGACCCCGGAACGAACGTGGTCGACGCCATGGTCTGCAAGCTCCGCAACAAACTGGAGGTTTTGGGCGGCCCGGCCCACATCGAAACCGTCCGTGGCAAGGGCTACGTCTTCCACCATGGACCGTGACCCGTTCTCCACCGCCACCCGGATGGGCGTGATGATGTTTCTCGTCGCTTTCGGCGGTATCATCGTCACCCTGCTCCTGGTCGTGGCGGCTTTGGACCGCAACCTGGACATGGTGACGCGGAACTCCGTTCTCGATGACCTGCAGGAATACTCCGCCATCTATTCCGCCGTGAATATCCTCTCCCTCGGGGACATGTTCGGGGCCGGTCGGCACGAAGGGGCCTACGCCCTGCGGATCGAATCCCCGTCTGGGGAAGTCTTGCTGGCCAAAGCCAACAAGCTGGGCCGTGATTGGAGGTGGCCCGTGCTTCCGCCGGGCGAAGATTGGGGTGAGGAAGACATCCATGTTTTCCCTGCCATCCCGCCCCAAAAAGAGAAATGTTACATCGGTCGCTTGAAGTTGTCCGATGGGAACATCGTTTACTACGCCAAGTCCGACCTGGCGGAGCGTCAGATCTTTCGCGACATTGTCCGACAATTCAACTGGGCCGCCTTGATGGGCATTGTCCTGGTCATCCTTCCCATCCTGTGGTTCACCCGTTCGGTGGCACGACCCTTGGAAAAATTCACCGCCGATGCCCGGGCTGCTGCGGGAGGCGGGACAGGGGTCCGCTTGAACGCGCCCGGGGCCGTGCCCGAACTTCGCCGATTCGCCGCCGCATTCAATCTGGGCCTGGACCGCATCGATACCCTGGTCCGCGCTTTGCAATCGGCCAACGACCAGATTGCCCACGAGTTGCGCACCCCGTTGGCCCGTCTCAAAGTCCGGTTGGAAAGCCTGGCGGCCCGTGAGCCCGGCCACGCCGCCGTCTTGGGGGAAGCGGTGGGCGAAATCGACCGCATCACCCGTCTCCTGAAGACCATCCTCGACATCCGCGCGGGCCAAAGCGGCGTCATTGCCCTGAAGCCGGAAACCGTCGATCTCACTGTCATGCTGGCCGACATCGCCGAGTTGTACCGTTCTTCGGCCGAACTTTCCGGGCTCCGGCTCTTTGCCGAGCTGCCCCTGGACGGAGAGCCCGTGCTGGTTTCGATCGACCGGGAGCGGATGTTCCAGGTCGTGGCCAACCTCCTCGACAACGCCCTCAAATACACCCCCAGTCCGGGTTGGGTGCAAGTCGGGTTGCGCCGGATCAAGGACGTCGCAGAAATCACCGTCCGGGACACCGGTCCCGGCCTCCCTGCCGGTCACGACCTTTGGAAACCGTTCCATCGCGGCGACCATACCGACGCCGACATGCCCGGGGTCGGACTGGGCCTCAGCCTGGTCAAAATGATCGTCGAACGCCACGGCGGCATCTGCAAGGCCGCCAACGCCGAACCCCATGGAGCCCTCTTCACCGTGCGCCTCCCGCTGTTCATTACCAAACGATAACGTGACCTTTGGACGGCCGGTCTGGTAAGTAAATGTACACACCAACCAAAGGGTTTTAATAATGAAAAAGCAAACGCTACTCCATATGTTCCAACGTGCCCGACTGGCGATGTTCATCGCCTTGGCCGTTGTCCTCACCCCCGGCCTCCTCCAGGCCAAAGGGATCCGCGACCTCGACCTAGATGGCATTGCCAATGGGGTCGACCCGGATGTCGACAATGACGGCATTCCCAATGGGAATGATAGTAACGTGGATGGGGGCAACTGCATCAGCGGTCCCCTGGCCGGTCGCTACATCGGCGATTTGCTCGACAACTCAAGCGCTGCCGAAAAAGACATTGATGACGATGGCCTGAAAGACGACTCCGCGGCCGAAACCGACATCGATGGTGATGGTCTGGCTGACGATTCCGCCTCCGAAGACGATATTGATGGCGATGGTCTGGATGACGACAGCCTTTCCGAAACCGATTGCGACGGTGATGGCCGATTGGACGACGACAAGAAAGAGTCGGATATCGATGGTGACGGACTGGCCGACAATTCACCTCTGGAAGAAGATATCGATGGCGATGGCCTCGATGATGATGATGCTTCCGAAGACGATTGCGACGGTGATGGCCGTGACGATGACAGCCTTTCCGAAACGGACATCGATGGGGATGGCCTGTCGGATGACGATAACAAAGATTTAGACATCGATGGTGACGGGCTGGCTGACAATTCCGCTTTGGAAGACGACATCGACGGTGACGGTCGCCTGGATGATGACTCTTCCGAAACCGACATCGATGGCGATGGACGTGTGGATGACAGCCTTTTCGAAACCGACTGCGATGGCGACGGTTTGTCGGATGACGACAAGAACGAGTTCGACATTGATGGAGACGGTCTGAATGACGATTCCCTCTCTGAAGACGACATCGACGGCGATGGCCTGGACGATGATTCCTCTTCCGAAACCGACATTGATGGGGACGGACGGAATGATGACAGCCTTTTGGAAACCGACATTGACGGTGATGGTTTGGCTGATGACAGCCTTGCTGAAACCGACTGCGATGGTGACGGCCTGGATGACGACGATTCCTCCGAAACTGACTGCGATGGTGACGGTCTGGACGACGATGATTCCTCCGAAACCGATATCGATGGCGATGGACGCCCCGATGACAGTGACAGCGACTGTGATGGCGATGGTTTGTCGAACAGCGACGACGATGATGACGACGGCGACGACGTCGACGACGACAGCGATGACGATGACGACGGAGACGGAGTTGATGACGTCGACGAGGATTGAAATCAACGGTTGATCAAGTTGTCCTGAAGGGCAGTATTGATTGATGCATCGGTCCGCCAGCCACCAAGGCCAGCGGACCGATGTTTTTTTAACGGCGAGAACTTCTTCGATGTGGCCGGGCTTCTTGTATCGCGGTTTCGTGATTGAGGCAGAAAAACCTGCTGGGATACTGTTCAGAGGAGGATGGAGATGAAAGTACGTGTATGGCTGGGGGTATTCTGGCTGGTATCGCTCGGTTTGGCCTATTGGTCAGGACGCGGAATGCGCATGGAACCTTCTGCCTTTGACCGAAGTGCCGCTCCCGCCTTCTTCCCCAAGGGACGTGTGGAGAGCAGGGGACCTGAAGGCAACGCGGGGCCTTCCTCGCGAGGGGATGGGTTGGGGACAGGATCCGATGATTGGGCCAAAGTGCTGGCGGAATGGAACCCGTCGCGGCGGCGGGAAGGACTCAAGGCCCTGGCCCGGCAAATGGCCCAGGCAGATCCAACCGCGGCCTGGGAAAAAGGCCTTTCGATATCCGGTTTGGCGGACCGGCAGGTGTTTTGCGAGACCGTGCTTGATGTCTGGGCCCAACGCTCGCCGGAGGAAGCTTTGAAAAGCGCCCAAGCCCTGCCGGCAGGAGAATTGCAGGCCTCCTGTCTTCACTCCGTCATGCGGGTTTGGGCACAAAAGGCTCCTTTGGCCGCAATCGAGTATGCCACTCAAAGCCTCACGGGCAGTGGACGCCAGATGGCGGTTTCGGCCATCGCCTCCGAGTGGGCCCAGCAAGATCCTGCCGCGGCGGCCACATGGGCACAGAAAAACAGCCAAACCTCGTCAGGACTTCAGGCCGTCCGCGCCGTCATGGATTATTGGGGCCAGATCGATCCCGCCGCGGGGGCGAATTGGGCCGCTTCCCTGCCCAAGGGGGATTTCCAGGAGACGGCCCTGCAATCCCTGCTCATACAGTGGACCGACCAATACCCGGAGGAAGCCGCCACTTGGATCACCGGCAAGCCGGAGATGCTGGACATGGTCGATCTGGTGGCTTCGAATTGGTCGAAGTCCGACCCTAAAGCAACGTTGCAATGGCTGGAAAAGCTGCCAACGGGAAAGCAACGATCAGAAGCGCAACAGGTGGCTCTGGCCACTTGGGCGGCCGCTGCGCCCACCCAAGCCCTCGATTGGGTGGCGCGACAGGGCGGAAGCGCGAACCAGGCCCTCACGGAACAGGTCCTCTCCACGTGGGCCGTTGAAGATCCTCAGGAAGCCTATCGCTGGGCCAGTTCCCGCCCTGGGGCTGCGAGCTTCGTGCCCAAGGTCTTGGAGCAATGGTCTTCCAGCCACCCCACCGCTTTCCTATCATGGGCGGACGCCCAGCCTGCTTCTGCGAGGACGGATGACTTTCAGCGTCTCAGGGCCCTGGCCCAAGCCCAGGACTCCCCGCAGCGGGCGGTCACCCTGGCTGCCGCCATCAAAGATCCCGACGTGCGCGCCCTGAGTCTGGAGCAGGTTCTGGGGCTTTGGGAAGATGCCGACCCCAAGGCTGCGGCCGATTGGAAAGCCAAAAACCCGTCCTTGCTATCCCCCTGAAACCTCGCCCTTTGATTGATCGTTTGCTTACCGGCTCCCGATCGTCAATCAAAGACAAAGCGAAGTCACCATCCGGGCCTTGCTGGATCAGCGAGTGGCCGCGCCCTTGGCCGCTTCCTTGGCCTCACGGATCATCAAGTCCAGCTCGGCCTCGAGGTATTCCTGCGCGATCATTCCCGTGTGTTTGTTCATGATCATCCCCGAGGGGTTGATCAGGAAGGTGCTCGGAATGGCTTCGATGCCCCCGAATTCGCGGTGGAAATTCGAGGGGGCCACCAATACCGGGTAGTTGAAGGGCGTTTGGGAGGCGAAGGCCTTCATGTCCGCTCCGCCCGCCTCTTCCAAGGCCAGACCGATCACCTGCACGTTCTTTTCCCGGTAAGCCTCCTGGATGGCGCACAATTGGCGGATCTCCCGTGCGCTCGAGGGTGACCACGAGGCGCAGAAGTGGATGACCAGGATCTTCCCTTTGAAACTGTCGCTGGAAACAGGGTTGCCGGCCAGATCGGGAAGGGTGAAGGAAGGGGCTGCGGTCGGGGTGATGTTGCGCGCCGGGGGCTCCACTTTGGTGGTGCACGCCGCCAAGAGCCCGGAGGCCAGAAGCACCATCATGCCCCGTGGAAAACTTGGAATGCCTGAAGAACCCATACCGATTCTCCGAGCGTAAGCGATCCGCCGCGCCTTGGGAAGTCCTTGTTCACTCCACGTCCACCGGGGCTTGCCTCCGGACCGAGCTTGCGGGATGATTCCCGCCATGTCCGCCGCTCCGAAATCACCCTCCCCCCACCGTCAATACTCCGGCCCCATGCTGGATGGCCCCGAACGCGCCCCCAGCCGCGCCATGCTCTACCCCGTTGGTTTCAAGCCGGAGGACTTCCAGAAATCCCAGGTCGGCATCGCCTCCACCTGGAGCATGGTCACCCCTTGCAACATGCATATCGACCAACTGGCCCACGAAGCCGCCCGCGGCGCGGACACCGCCGGGGGCAAGGCCGTCATCTTCAATACCATCACCATCTCCGACGGCATCTCCATGGGCACCGAGGGCATGAAATACTCCCTCGTCTCCCGCGAGGTGATCGCCGACTCGATCGAAACCGTCATGGGCTGCGAGAACATGGACGGCCTCGTCGCCATCGGCGGCTGTGACAAGAACATGCCCGGCTGCGTCATTGCCATGGCCCGTCTCAACCGTCCCTCCGTCTTTGTTTACGGTGGCACCATCCTCCCTGGGTGCCTCAATGGCACCAACGTCGACATCGTCTCGGTCTTCGAGGCGGTGGGCAAACACGCCAACGGCCAGATCGATGACCAGGGCCTGCACGAGGTCGAGTCCTGTGCCATCCCCGGGCCCGGTTCCTGCGGCGGGATGTACACCGCCAACACCATGGCCAGCGCCATCGAGGCCATGGGCCTGTCCCTGCCCAACAGCTCCGCCCAGGCCGCCGTATCCCAGGCCAAGAAAGACGACGCCCGCAACGCCGGGGCCGCCGTCCTCAACCTGATCAAGCTCGGCATCCGGCCGCGCGACATCATGACGCGCAAGGCCTTCGAAAACGCCATCACGGTCATCATGGCCCTCGGTGGTTCCACCAACGCTGTCCTCCACCTCCTGGCCATGGCCTCCGCTGCCGGGGTCAAACTCTCCATCGATGACTTCACCCGCATCGGCAAGGAGACCCCGGTCCTGGCCGACCTCAAGCCCTCCGGCAAGCACATGATGTCCGAATTGGTCGCCATCGGCGGGATCGTTCCCCTGATGAAGCGGCTCTTGGAGGCCGGGTTGCTCCACGGCGACTGCCTGACGGTGACTGGCAAGACATTAAAAGAAAATCTCCGGAATGCCCCGGATTATCCCGCCGACCAGACCATCATCCGCCCCCTCGACAACCCGATCAAAAAAGACGGCCACCTGGTCATCCTCTACGGCAACCTCGCCCCGGGTGGCGGTGTGGCCAAGATCTCCGGGAAAGAGGGACTCTCCTTCACCGGCAAAGCCCGGGTCTACAACTCCGAGCCCGACGCCATGAAGGCCATCCTCGACGGCAAGATCAAGAAGGGTGACGTCATCGTCATCCGTTATGAGGGCCCCAAGGGCGGCCCCGGCATGCGCGAGATGTTGTCGCCCACCTCGGCCATCATGGGAAGGGGCTTGGGCAAGGAAGTGGCCCTCATCACCGACGGCCGCTTCTCGGGCGGGACCCATGGATTCGTGGTCGGCCACATCACGCCCGAGGCCTTCTGCGGAGGCCCGTTGGCCCTGGTCAAAACCGGTGACACCATCACCATCGATGCCCAGAAACGGCGTTTGGATGTGGCGGTCAGCGCGGCCGAGTTGAAGCGCCGTGCCAAAGCGTGGAAGAAGCCCAAGCCGCGCTACACCCGCGGCGTCCTGGCCAAATTCGCCCACCTCTGCACTTCCGCCTCCGAGGGCGCGGTCACCGACGGTGATTTGAAATGGTGAGGTATCCCGGGTCGGCGTGACGGGGGTGCCGGACCCGGCTCCCCCGGAGGTCCCGGCCTACTTCAAGCCCTGCTCCCACTGGGCCTTTTCGTCGAATTCGTAACCCAATGGATCGGCCGCCGGATCCATTTCCGCTTTGGCCAGTCCGGGGGCGGTCATGACCAGAAGGATCCGGGATACGTCCTTGAAAACGAGATCTTTGGGGGGAGTGAAATGGAATTCCATGTCGGTTTTCTCGGGCAGTGCGGCGGGCGTTTTGAATCCGGTGATGCGCCCTGATTTGCTTTGTTCAAAATAGCTCGTCACATTCGGGCTGGTGCCCAGGAGTTTCTTGGAGTTGTCATAATAGTAGACCTTCATCAATTGAAGTTTGGGGATGGGGTCCCGGCATTCCAGGCGCACCAGGACGGTGGGCAGTCCGTCTGCCCACACATTTTGCTCCTGGTTGTAGCGGTAGCCGTGTTCTTGGAATTCAAGTTTCTTGATTTTGATGTCCGAAGCTTTTTTTGCCCAGGTGGAGCCGGGGATTGCAAAAAGGACAAGACAGCAGACGGCCCCGAGGAAGAACGGATGGTTCATAGCGGCTGCGTAGAATAAACCTCCGGATGCGTCAACGATCGAATCCGGGGTGCCCTCCGCCGGGAGACGGCCGTCGGGTTGTCGGGATCAATCTGCAGAGAGATGGGGGGGCGCCTGAAAATCAGGAAAAAATCCCATGGATGCGGCGCAGGGTGGCGACCAGCACATCGACTTCTTCCCGGGTGTTGTAGAGGTAGAAGCTGGCGCGGGCGGAGGCGGGGATGCCGAGTTTGTGGTGCAGGGGTTCGGTGCAGTGGTGGCCGCCGCGGAGGGCGATCCCGAATTGGTTCGCGGTGGTGACGACATCGGCCGCGTGGACGCCGTCCATGGTAAAGGTGACCAGGCCGCTCCGGTCCTGCGGGCCGGGCCCGAGAATGCGGAGAAAACCAAGGGCGGCCATCTGTTCGTGGGCGTAGGCGGCGAGCGCGCGGTCATGGGCGAAGATGTCGGCCAGGCCCACCCCATCGAGGTAATCGAGGGCGGCGGCCAGCCCGATGGCGTCGGCGATGTTGGGGGTGCCGGCCTCGAATTTTTGCGGGGCGGCCTTGTAAGTGCTGCCCTCGTAACGGACGGTCGATATCATTTCGCCGCCGCCCTGGTAGGGAGGCAGGCTGTCGAGGGCCTCGAAACGGCCGTAAAGTACGCCGATGCCGGTGGGGCCGGCGCATTTGTGGCCGGAGAAGGCGAGGAAGTCGCAGCCAAGATTCTGGACGTCGATTTTTTCGTGGCCGGCGCTTTGGGCGGCATCGACGAAGGTGAGGGCGCCGGCGGCGCGGGCGCGTTGGCAGAGTTCTTTCACCGGATTGATGACGCCGAGGGTGTTGGAAATATGGGTGAAGGCGAAGATCCTGGTTTTGCAGCTGAGCAGGGAGTCGAGCCCGGAGAGGTCGAGGGCGCTGCCATGCTCCGTGACAGGGACGTAGCGCAGGGTGGCACCGGACCGCTCGGCGGCCATTTGCCAGGGGACGAGGTTGCTGTGGTGCTCCATTTCAGTCAGGAGGATTTCGTCGCCCGGCCGGAGGCGGGCGGCGAGGCCGTGGGCCACGAGGTTGACGGCCTCGGTGGTGCCACGGGTGAAGACGATTTCCTCGGGGGAGGCGGCATGGAGGTAACGGGCGACGCGGGCGCGGGCGTTTTCGTAGGCGGTGGTGGCGCGGTTGCTCAGTTCGTGCAGGCCGCGGTGGACGTTGGCGTTGTCCTTTTCGTAATAGTGGGTGAGGACGTCGAGTACGGGGCGGGGCTTCTGGGTGGTGGCGCCGTTGTCGAGGTAGACCAGGGGATGGCCGTTGACCTTTTGCTGGAGGGCGGGAAAGTCGGCACGCAGGGCGGCGGGATCGAACATGCGGACAATCTACCGCCAAGCGAGGATGGTGCGCGAAGAAAAAACAGGGTTGGGAACCGGCTCCTTTTGCGCATGATGGCGGGCATGGCAGGATTCTTATGGGTGGGTTTGGGGAGTGCGTGCGGAGGCATGGCGCGTTATGCGCTTTCCCTTTGGGCGGCGGCGCGATGGGGTGAGGCCTTCCCCTGGGGGACCCTGGCGGTCAATACCAGTGGGTGTCTGGCGATGGGGTTTCTGGCGGTGGCGCTTGGGCCCGAGGGCCGCTGGCGCGAGTTGGTGCTGGTCGGCTTTCTGGGGGGATACACGACCTTTTCCGCTTTCAGTTTGCAGAGCCTGAACCTGATGAGGGCAGGGGACTGGACGGGGTTCGCGCTGAATGTGACGGGATCGGTGGTGCTCTGTCTGGCCGCCGTGGTGGCGGGCTATGGCGCGGGCCGCTTCTGTTTCCCGGGCAGGTAGGAGGGTCGGTTTTCACCCGGGATCCCGGTCAGCATCCTTGCGCCGCGCGGCAGGGTGGCTTAACTTGCGCCCCATGTCCGCCTTATCCGATGAGCCCGGCAAATTCACCCAGCGTGCGATTCTCGTGGTGGCGGTCGTGGGCGGGCTTCTCAGCGTGGCCAGTATTTATTCCGGCTACCGCAAAATCCAACAGGCGGCCCAGAGCCGCCAGGCCGCCACCCCTTCACTGGAAACACTGGTGCGACCCGCCCCGGACTTCCGGTTGACCGACCAGGAAGGAAGGCCGGTGTCGCTGGCCGATCTCCGGGGCCGGGTATGGGCGGCGTCCTTTGTCTTCACGCACTGCCAGGGTCCCTGTCCCATGATCACCGGGCACATGGCCGAACTCCAGTCGAAGACGGCCGATCTCCCCGATGTGCGCCTGGTGTCGTTTTCGATCGATCCCGTGAGAGACACCCCGGAAGTGCTCCGGCGCTACGGGGCGCGGTTCAAGGCTGACGGCAACCGGTGGCAATTCCTCACCGGCCCCGAGGACGAAATGAAACGGGTGGTGCAGGGGGGATTTTTGACCGCATGGCAGCCGGTGCCAGACAGCGACCAGGTGATCCACGGCACCATGGTGGCGCTGGTGGACCGGAAAGGCATGATCCGCGGGTTCCTTTCCGGCACCGACCCGGGATTGGCTGCGCGGGCCGCGGAACGTTTGCGCCAACTCCACCAAGAAAAACCATGACCTACACCGACCTACCCCTCGTCAACGCCACCCTGAACACCGTGACCACGGTCCTGTTGGTTTCGGGCTACATCCAAATCAAGCGCGGGCGGCAGCAGGCGCACGGGTTGCTGATGGCCGCGGCGTTTGTGACCTCGACCTTGTTTCTGGTGTGTTACCTCCTGCACAAATTCACCGTCGGCCCGACGCGGTTTACCGGGGAGGGCTGGATCCGCCCGGTTTACTTCACCCTGCTGCTCACCCATACCGTGCTTGCGGTGGTGAACCTGCCGCTGATCCTGCGCACCCTCTATCTTTCGGCCAAGGGGCGCTACGAGGAACACAAGCGCCTGGCCCGATGGACCTTCCCGGTCTGGATGTATGTTTCGGTGACCGGGGTGTTGGTCTACCTCTTTCTCTACCAGTGGTTCCCGGTGCGCTGATCCGGGGAGGGGCACGGCAGGGTCAGGATTTTCTGCCGGTCCAAGCCTCGTAATCGAGCAGGCGACGGGCATCCGAAGCGGTGGCCGGGCGGTCCTCGGGGCGGTAGGCCATCAGGCTCATGATCCAATCGCAAAAGGGGGCACGGAAATCCGGCCGGACATCGCCGAGGTGGCGGGTGCGGTGCTGGAGGTGGTTCTGGATGACTTCGGCCAGGGTGGCCCCATCGAAGGGCATGAAGCCGCTGGCGGCGAAGTAAAAGACGCAACCCAGCGCGTAAAGGTCCGTGCGGTGGTCGATCGGTTCCTTCATCAACTGCTCGGGCGCCATGGTGTGCACCGATCCGCTGATGTTCCCGGCTGCGTCGGCCGTTTGCAAACCCGGGGCGGTGGCGAACTTGGCCAGGCCGAAGTCGAGGAGCTTGGCGTGGAGGTAGCCCCCGGCCAGTTCCGAAATCATGATGTTGGAGGGCTTGAGATCGCGGTGGAGGAAACCGAGCGAATGGGCGGCGATCAGGCCTTGGAGGCACTGACGGGCCAGATCCGACAATTCGCTTTCGTTGAGGCGCGGGCGGTTTTTGACGAAGTCATCCAGGCCCGCTCCCTTGATCAATTCCATGACGATGTAGGGGCCCTCCGCGTCCTGGCCGCAGTCGAAGATCTGGACGATGTTGGGATGTTGGAGGGAGGCAAGGGTGAGGGCCTCCTTGAAAATGGCGTGGGTGCCCCGGTTGCCGAGCCCGCCGCGCGGCTTGAGCCGCTTGAGGGCGACGTTGCGGTTGAGTTCGATGTCGCGGGCCAGATAAACCGTGCCCATGCCGCCCTCGCCGATGGGTTGGGCCTGTTCGACGAGGTAGCGGCGTGGTTTGGCCGCGCGGAGTTTGCGGCTTTCCTGCACGGCCCGCCGGACGGATTCCAGCAACATCGGGGGTGAGACGGGTTTTTCCAGGAAGTCGTAGATTCCCCCGCGCAGGCTGGCTTTCACCACCTCCTTGTCGTCCTCGGAGGTGAGGAGGAGGACCTTCAGGGTTTCATCCTGCCGGATGATCCAACGGGCGAATTCGATCCCATTGGTTCCGGGCATCAGGTAATCGGTCACCACGCAGTCGAAGTGATTGCCGGTTTGTCGGAGGATGTATTGTTGGCCCTTGTCCGGAGTGCTGGTGGTGACGACCTGGTACCCGGCGTCCATCAGGCTCTCGGCCACGATTTCGCGGATCAGGATGTCGTCGTCGACCACCAGGATACGCCCGGAATCCTCACGTTCGGGGGCTTGGGGACCCGAGCCGGTGGTGCGAGTTTCCGGCAAGGCCGGAATGGCGCGTGTTTCCAACGGCGCCATGGAAATGGTCCGGGTATCCCGGTCGTGGGGGTGGGGTCGGATCGACACAACTGCCCATCCTAGTTCACCCCGCGCTAGGGAACAACCCGAATGGGTTGCGCCATGGCAATGTTACCTTACCGCCATGTGGCTCTTCCGGCCTGTTTCCGAAAGTCCCTCCAAGTGGGCGGTGTCCCCCCAACTTTGGAGCCACCAACCCTGGGCGTCGTGGAGGAAAACATTCACGCTGGCGTTGGGGATTTTGAAGTGACGCGCCGTTTCCTCGGGGATGCCGAGAATGTGGCGCAGGAAACCCGCCATCACGCCCCCGTGGGAGACGGCCACCACGTGTCCGCCGCGGTGGCGTTCGGCCAGGGTTTGGCAAAAGGCCAGCATCCGGGCGGTGCTGGCCTCGATGGATTCTCCTCCCGGGCTCGGGCGGGTCGGGTCCTGGGTTTTCCAGGCGGCATAGGCCCCGGGGTGCCGGATGCGCACTTCCTCACGCGTCAGTCCCTCAAAAAGTCCCATTGCGCGCTCGCGCAGTTCGGGGGCGGGAAGAACCTCCAGCCCGGTGCGGCGGGCGATCGCTTCGGCGGTGGACATGGCCCGCCCGAGATCGCTGGAGTAAAGGTGGGTGAAGGAGCTGGAGCTGCCGGCCATCCGCCGGGCCAGGGCTTCCACTTGGTGTTCTCCGTCCGGTGAGAGCGGGCTGTCCCCGTGGCCCTGCATGCGGCCTTCCCGGTTCCAGACGGTTTCACCATGGCGCAGCAGGGTCAGGCGCGTGGTGGGGGGATTGCTGTTCATTCGGGGAAAGTCCAGTCCCTCTCGCCCCGGAAAGCCGCGGCCAGCCACCATTTCCCGGCACGCCAGACAAAGGGCAGGGGGAAGATCCCCTGGCCGTTGAACTCCGCCCCGGACTGGGAGCGCTCGATTTCCACCTCGGCGTAGTCGCCGGGATGGAACACGGTCACCCCGACCAGGCGGTAAACCCGGTTCTGGTCGGTGTCGCGTTGGCAGATCCAACGGAGTGCCGCCGCCGGGGGCATGAATTCCTCACGGATGCGCGCATCGGCCTCGGGCGAAAGACGGTCCAGCAGACGGTGGTGTTCCCGCGCATTGGCCTTCTGCAGCATCCCTTCGACATCGCGGCGGAAGGCCTCCTTGGCATCGGGGCGGGTGGCCCACCAAATCCCCGCCAGGAGCAGAAGGCACCCTGCGGCCAGCAGGCGGGTTTGGGAACTTGGGCCAAAGGAAAACATCGTGCTTTATCTCAACGCAACCACGGCTATGATCAAGACTTTATGGCGAAAGCGGAGGTTGAATCGCGATTGGTCCAGGAAATCGCGGGGATTTTCCTCATCGGGACCGGTGTCCTTTTGTTTCTGGCCCTGTTTTCCTTCGACTGCGGGGATCTCGCTTTTTTCAAGGATCCGCCCAACCAGCCGGTTTTGAATTACATCGGCCCGGTCGGGGCCTGGGTTTCGGCGGCCCTGGTTCTGGCCATCGGGGTGGCCTCGTTTCTCTTCCCGGCCCTGATGCTGGTCGGCGGTCTGGCCCTGCTTTTTTACCACGGCTCGATTGATTACCGGCTCAAGCCGGTTTGGTTCACCTTGGTGGTGCTCAGCGGATCCGCCCTACTCCAGATCTTCCAGCCCCTGGGCATGAATTTCAACGGCATGGAATGGCCCGGTGGATTCATCGGCCACTTCATCAACGACGTCACCCTCAGCGCCTGGCTCGGCCGTGCCGGCGCCCTCATCACCCTGCTCGTCGTTTACTTTGTCGCCCTCGTGTTGCTCTTCGAAATCCGTCCGGTCGAATTGATGAAGCGCACCTGGGAGATGATCCTGGCCTGGCAAAAAGCCCGCGAGGAGGCCAAGTTGGCCGAAGCCGATCCCCTGGAACGCATCGCCTACGAGCAGGCCAAACTGGCCCGGGAGGAAAAGAAGCTCCGCCGCCAGCTCATCAAACAGGGCCGCCCCCTCGAGGATCTCGCCCTGGCCAAGCCCCCGGCCGATGAGACCGGTCGGCCCGCCCCCCAGGTCATCGACACCAGCGAACCCCGCCCGCGCTCGAAAACCAAACCCGATTCCGCCCCCGATCCGCTCCCCAAGCCGGTGGAACGCCCGGAACCCGCCGTGGTCGACACCAACGCCCCCGGCCCCGTCACGGTCAAACCGCAGGAAAAGAAAACCCCCGCCTCTTCCTCTTCCAATCCCGCCGTACCGGCCTCGCCCCAGCCCACCTACGAATCCTATCAACTTCCCGATAACACCCTGCTCTCTGCCAACGATCACGCCGGCCATTCCCCCATGAGCAAGGCCGATCTCGAGGCCAACCGCAACCTGCTGGTCGAGACCATCCTGCAATTCGGCATCGAGGTCACCCCGGGCGACATCACCCGCGGTGCCACCATCACCCGCTACGAAGTCTATCCCGCCCCCGGCGTCCGGGTCGAACGGATCGCCGGCCTGGAGAAAAACATCGCCCGGGCCATGAAGGCGGAAAAAGTCAACATCCTCGCCCCCATCCCCGGCAAGGATTCCGTCGGCATCGAGGTGGCCAATTCCTCCAAGGCCAAGATCGTCCTCCGCGACCTCTTCGAGTCCGATCTCTGGGGTTCCTCCAAGGCCAAACTGCCCATCGCCCTGGGCAAGGACGTCTACGGCCAGGTCCTCGTCGCCGACCTCGCCGACATGCCCCACCTGCTCATCGCCGGCACCACCGGCTCGGGCAAGTCCGTCTGCATCAACTGCGTCCTCCTCAGTCTGCTCTATCGCTTCAGTCCCGACGATCTCAAGATCATCTTGGTCGACCCCAAGGTCGTCGAGCTCCAGGTCTACAACCAGCTCCCCCACCTTGTCGTGCCCGTGGTCACCGAGGCCAAGAAAGTCCTCATCGCCCTCCGTTGGGTCATCAACGAGATGGAAAAACGCTACCAATTCATGGCCCGCGCCGGCGTGCGCAACATCGCCGCCTACAACAACCGCCCCGCCCCGCAGAAAAAACCCGAGACCCTCGACCTCGACCAGACCCTGGCCCAAGAAGGCAAGGGCGAAGCCCTTCCCATGGACGAACTCCCCGGCATCTCGCCCGATCCGGTCAACGACATGCCCACGCGGATGCCGTTCATTGTCGTCATCATCGATGAGTTGGCCGACCTCATGGCCACCTCGCCCGCCGACGTCGAACTGGCCATCGCCCGCCTTTCCGCCAAGGCCCGCGCCGCCGGCATCCACCTCATCATCGCCACCCAGACCCCCCGCGCCCAGGTCATCACCGGCGTCATCAAGACCAACGTCCCCTGCCGCATCGCCTTCCAAGTGCCGAGCGCCCTCGATTCCCGTGTCATCCTGGACGAAAACGGCGCGGAAAACCTCCTGGGCAAGGGCGACCTGCTCTACCTGCCGCCCGGTTCCTCCAAGCTCATCCGCGCCCAAGGGGCCTTTGTTTCCGACGACGAGGTGGCCCAGGTGGTCGATTTCATCAAGAAACAAAGCCGTCCCTCCTACGAGGCCGAGATCCACCAGAAGCTGAGCAAATCGGCCGGTGCCGACGAGGTCGAGCTTTCCGAAGAGGATGCCGACATGGTGCGGAAATGCTTCGAGGTCATGCGCCAGGAGAAGCGGGCTTCCACCTCGATGTTCCAGCGCCGGCTGCGCATCGGCTACAACACCGCCGCCTGGATCACCGACTGGATGGAACAAAATGGCATTGTCGGTGGCAAAGACGGGGCCAAAGACCGTGAGATTCTGGTGGACTTGGACACCTTTGATCTGGATAGATTGTTGTAAGAACCCGCCGCCATGCCCGCCCCAACGCCCACCCAGAAATCCATCGGAGACCAGCTCCGCTCCGCCCGCGAACTCAAAGAGTGGAGCCTGGCCGAGGTGGCCAAGCGCACCAAGGTCAAGTTGGAGCAACTCGACCGGTTGGAAAAAAACCAGTTCGACCTCCTGCCCAGTCTGGCCTACGCCCGTGGCTTCATCCGCATCTACGCCCGTGAACTCGGCCTCGACGGATGGGCGCTTCTCCGGCAATTCAACGGCGAAGTCGAAAGCGGCTACGATGTCCTGGAATTGCAACCGCACGACCTCGAAGCCATCCCCCGCCGCCAACAACCCGCGGCGGCCACGCCCCAGAACGTCGGTCAAATGGTCATCATCGGCGTGGTCCTTTGCGCCCTGGTCATCGGAGGTATCCAGCTTTATCTTTCCTTCCCTGAATGGATGGCGGCGGCCCGCAAAGCGCCCGAGACCCAACTCCAGCCCATCGAACCCAGCCAGCCCCCGGTGAACAAGGACACGGCCTCCGTCCCATCGGCTGACCAGACGGCTTCCACGCCTCCTGTGGCCGAACGCGTGGCCACGCCGAACCCGCCCGCGGCGGTTCCGGTCGCCCCGCCCGTCTCGGCTTCCGCGCCCGTGGTCGTTGCCCCCGCTCCCCCCGCCGCCACTCCGGTGGCCGAACCCGTCGATGACACCGCCCACGAGGCCGCCACCGGCACCAACCGTCTCCAACTCCAGGCCGATGCCGCCTCCTCGGAAAATGAACGCTGGGTGCGCGTCGTCGCCATCCGCGGCGGTCGTGAAATCACCCTTTACGAAGACCTGCTCCCCCCGGGCCAGGTCGTGCCCGGCGACACCGTGGGTCCCTGGGTGGCCGATGAGTTTGTCGTCAGCTTCCGCGAGGCTTCCGCGGTGGACATCATTTTCAACGGCAACAATTACGGACGTTACGACAAGCCCGGCATCCAGCACATCACCCTCCCCGGGCGTTGATTTTCCAGCGGACGCCGCATGAACCTGCCCAACCAGCTCACTCTCGGGCGCATCATCCTTTGCGCCGTTCTGGTGGCCTGCATGGAGATCGACGCCCCCTGGACCGGATCACTCGCCCTGGTCATTTTCATCGTGGCCAGCCTGACCGACTGGCTTGACGGCCACCTCGCCCGCAAATACCACCTCATCACCGACCTGGGCAAACTCCTCGACCCGCTCGCCGACAAGATCCTCATCAGCGCGGCCTACATCGGCCTCGTCTCCAACCACCTCGCCCCGGCCTGGATCGTCAGCAGCATCATCGCCCGGGAATTCCTCATCACCGGTCTGCGCACCCTGGCCGCCGCCAAGGGCCTGATCCTGGCCGCGGAAAAACTGGGCAAGCACAAGACCATCAGCCAGATCACCGCCGTCATCGTCGGCCTGGCCCTCCTCGCCGCCCGCGATCTCGGTTACCATTTCCCGCTGGTGGAACATGTCGTCTATCCCGCGCTGCTCTACCTCGCCCTCATCGTGACCTTCTGGTCCGGCGGGGCCTATTTCTGGAAGAACCGCCAGCTCGTCCTCAACCACGGATCCACCCCTCCCACCTGACATGGCGCCCCGGCCTCCCTCCCTCCCCAACGTAGAAGTTCGCCTCTCCGGACACGCCTACCCCATCCACATCGGCTCGGGTTCCGCCTCCGCCTGGCCGGCGGAATTTCCCCTGCCCGGTGAAGTCGCGGTCATCACCGACCGCCACGTCGCCGGGGTCGCGCCCGCCCGCGCCCTCATCCACACCCTCCTGGCCCGGGCCCAAAAATCGGTCGTGGTCGAATGCCCGCCCGGCGAGGAAACCAAATCCCTGACCCAATTCGCTTCCATCCTCAGCCGTCTGGCCGAAGCCCGCCTCAGCCGTTCCTGCACCGTCGTCGCCCTCGGCGGCGGGGTCGTCGGCGACCTCGCCGGCTATGTCGCCGCCTCCTACCTCCGTGGCGTCGGGTTCATCCAGATCCCCACCACCCTCCTGGCCATGGTGGACAGCAGCGTGGGCGGCAAGACCGGCGTCAACCTCCCCGAGGGCAAGAACCTCGCCGGCGCCTTCTACCAACCCGCTGCCGTCTTCATCGACCTCGATTTCCTCGGCAGCCTGCCCGCCCGCGAACGCGCCGCCGGCATGGCCGAAGTCATCAAATACGGCATCATCCGCGACCCGGAACTCTTTGCGCGGGTGGAAAACGGCCCGCCCGCCGACCTCGCCCCCGTCATCCGCCGTTGCGTGGAGATCAAGGCGGAGGTGGTGGCCGGCGACGAAAAAGAAACCACCGGTCTGCGCGCCATCCTCAACTTCGGCCACACCCTCGGCCATGCCATCGAACAATCGGTCGGCTATGGCGTGCTGCTGCATGGTGAGGCCATCAGCATCGGCATGAGCGCCGCCTGTTTCCTCTCGGAAAAAGTCTGCGGTCTGGATCCGGCGGTTTCCGCGCGCGTCCGCAACGCCCTCCGGGCCTCCGGTCTCCCCTTGACCCATCCGGGTTTGACCTACGAAGCCCTGGCCGAAGCGATGGGCCGCGATAAAAAAGCCACCGCAAAAGGCCTGCGCTGGATCCTCTGCCCGGAGCTGGGGAAAACCGAACTCCGTTCCGATGTGCCCGATTCCCTCATCCGCCAGGCCGTCACCCTCTGCACCAACTGATTCATCTAGCCTGCCCGGTGAGCGGGCGACAAACTCCCTGACGGGAGGGCGAAGCTCCCGCTGAGCCGCCCTTGGAAGAATGACCTCAAACCGGCTCGGCAGTCCCCCTCAGGCGGATCGCCCTCCCGTTGCGCCTATCACCCAGTCATGAGGATTGGGTATGAATCGCTCTCGTGGCCGTTCACCCAATACCCGAGAGCACGAGAATGAGAAAGAGTGCGAGAACGAGCGGCTGGTTAAACTGATAAGGGTCTGGAAGGTCTGTCGAAAAATCCGGGACAAAAAACCTCCGCGTCCTACTTGGGACGTTGCTTCGCCCACGTCCTCGTGGTAAACCTCCGGCATGACGCGAACGGAATGTTATCTGGCCCTCAACAGCGTCCGCCTCATCGGCCCCGTCCGCGTCCGGCGACTCCTCGAGTCCCTCGGCTCGGTGGAAGCCATCCTCTCCGCCCCCGCCTCACGCCTGGCCGCGGTCGATGGCGTCGGCCCCGAGGCCGCCCGCGCCATCACCGAGTGGGAGAAGAACTGGGACCTGGCCGGGGAACTGGCCGCCATCGCCCGACTCGGACTCCGGGTCATCGACCAGGAGGACCCGGCCTATCCCGCCCTCCTGAAGGAAATCTACGACCCGCCGCTCGTGCTCTACTACCGCGGCGACCTCACGGCCTGCAACCGCCGGCCCATCGCGGTCGTCGGCTCGCGCCACACCAGCCACTACGGGCAGGAAATGGCCAAGAAGCTGGCCTATCAAATCGCTTACGCCGGACTCACCGTCACCAGCGGTCTGGCCCGCGGCATCGACACCTTTGCCCACCAGGGCGCCCTGGCCGCCAAGGGCCGCACCGTGGCCGTCCTCGGTTGTTCGCTCGACCAGGTCTACCCGCCGGAAAACCGCGCCCTGGCCGACATGATCGCCGAACAGGGCGGCGCCCTCCTCTCCGAATTCCCCCTCGGCACCCCGCCCGACCGCCAGACCTTCCCCATGCGCAACCGCATCGTCAGCGGCCTCAGCACCGGCCTGGTCGTGGTCGAGGCCGGCGAAGCCAGCGGCGCCCTCATCACCGCCCGCATGGCCCTCGATCAGGGCCGCAATGTCTTCGCCGTCCCCGGCCGCATCGACCAACCCCACGCCAAAGGCTGCCACCGCCTGATCAAAGAAGGCGCCAAATTGGTCGAGGGCGTCGAGGACATCCTCAACGAATCCGGCCTCCTTCTTCCCCCCGGTCCCGACGAGGGCAAGCGCCCCTGGCCCGAGGATTTGACCCCGGCAGAGCGCAAGATCTTGGAAGCCATGGACCTGGATGAAATCGCCCTCGACGCCCTCATCCAAAAATGCGGGTTGCCTTCCGCGGTCGTTACTCCTACGTTGCTGCGACTTGAAATGCGGAAACTGGTCCGTCAGTTGCCCGGTAAAACGTTTGTAAAGACCGACTAGAGAACAACTTAGTTATGGGGAAAGCCCTTATCATCGCCGAAAAACCCAGCGTCGCCACCGACCTTTCCAAGGTCCTGGGGAAGTTCAAAAAAGACAAGGACTTCTTTGAAAACGACGAATTTGTCATCTCTTCCGCCGTGGGTCATTTGGTCGAAATCGGCGCCCCCGCCAGCGTCGAACCCAAGCGCGGCAAGTGGAACATCGACAATCTTCCCGTCATCCCCCCGGAGTTCGAACTCAAGCCGATCGAGAAGTCCGAGGCCCGCTACAAGGTCCTGAAGAAACTCCTCGCCCGCAAGGACGTCGACCGCGTCATCAACGCCTGTGACGCCGGCCGCGAGGGCGAACTGATCTTCCGCTACATCATCCAGCTCACCGGCTGCAAGAAACCCGTCCAGCGCCTCTGGATGCAGTCCATGACCCCCGACGCCATCCGCGAGGGCTTCAAGGTCCTGCGCTCCGACGAAGAAATGATGCCCCTGGCCGATGCCGCCCGCTGCCGTTCCGAGGCCGACTGGCTCATCGGCATCAATGGCACACGCGCCCTCACGTCCTTCAATTCCAAGGCGGGCGGATTCAACCTCACCCCCGTCGGCCGCGTCCAGACCCCCACCCTCGCCATCCTGGTCAAACGCGAGGCCCAGATCCGCGCCTTCCAGGACCGCCCTTACTGGGAAGTCCACGCCACCTTCGGCGCCGCCTCCGGCGACTACCCCGGACGCTGGTTCCTCGAGTCCTTCAAGAAACCCGAAGTGGCCGACGAGGCCGACCCGCGCAAGGACGAGAAAGCCGAGCGCCTCTGGTCCCTCCCCGAGGCCGAGAAGATCGTCGCCGATTGCACGGGCAAGAAGGGCCTCGTCGAGGAAAAGAGCAAGCCCGCGACCCAGATGTCGCCCCTGCTCTTCGACCTCACTTCCCTCCAGCGCGAAGCCAACGGCAAGTTCGGCTTCCCCGCCCGCATGACCCTCTCCATCGCCCAGTCGCTCTACGAGAAGCACAAGGCCCTGACCTATCCCCGAACCGACAGCCGCTGCCTGCCCGAGGACTACGTCCCCACCGTCATCAGCACCCTCGGCCAGTTGAAAAAGGGCGAGCACGGCACCTACGCCGAGAAGATCCTCCAGGAAAAATGGGTCAAGCCGGTCAAGCGCGTCTTCAACAATGCCAAGGTCTCCGACCACTTTGCCATCATCCCCACCCAGGAAATCCCGACCAAGCTCAGCGAGACCGAGCAAAAGATCTACGACCTCGTCGTCCGCCGCTTCCTCTCCATCTTCTATCCGCCCGCCGTCTTCGAGGTCACCACCCGCATCACCCGCGTGGGCGAACACGCCTTCAAGACCGAGGGCAAGGTCCTCAAGGAAGCCGGTTGGCTCGCCATCTATGGCAAGGGCGAGGTCAAACTCGATGACGGCGATGAATCCCCCTCGCTCCCGGCCGTCAAGGAAGGGGAAAAAGTCGACACCCGGGAAGTCGATGTCCTCGCCGAACGCACCCGCCCGCCCGCCCGTTTTTCCGAAGCCACCCTGCTCTCCGCCATGGAAGGCGCGGGCAAACTGGTCGAGGACGAGGAACTGCGCGACGCCATGTCCGCGCGCGGCCTCGGCACCCCGGCCACCCGCGCGGCCATCATTGAAAATCTGATCGCCACCAAATACGTCGAGCGCCGCGGCCGCGAGTTGATCCCCGCCGTCAAGGCCTTCGACCTCATCGAGACGCTGGAGACCCTCAAGATCAACGTCCTCTCCTCGCCCGAAATGACCGGCGACTGGGAATACAAGCTCAAGCTCATCGAGGAAAAGAAACTCACCCGCCCCGCCTTCATGGCCGAGATCGAGGGCATGACCCGCGACGTTGTCGACCACCTGCGCATGAAGGGCGACCCCGGCGGGGTCAAGTTGCACGACACCGATTTGTTGGACCCCTACCAGGGCCGGAAGATGATCAAGACCCTGCGCGACTTCCGCACCGAGGACGGCACCTTCGCTGTCCCCAAGGTCATCGCCGGACGCGTCATGGACATCGAGGAAGTCCGCGTCCTCATCAAGGACCGCGTCGTCGGCCCGCTGCCCGGCTTCCGCAGCCGCCTCGGGCGCGAATTCAGCGCCTTCGTCAAGATGGACGAGAAGGGCGAAGTCAACTTGGACTGGGGGGCCTCGAACGAAAACGGGGAGTCGGCCCAGGACTTCACCGGCCAGGAACCGGTCGGGCTTTGCCCCATCACCGGTCGGAAGATCTACGAAGCCCCCAACGCCTACGTCACCGAGGCGGGCGAGGACGGGAAGAAGGGCTTCCGCATGGCCAAGAAGATCCTCGAGCAGGAAATCACCCGCGAGCAGGTGGTGAAACTATTGACGACCAAGAAGACCGATCTGCTGACCGCCTTCATCAGCAAGAAGAACCGCCGTCCCTTCAAGGCCTACATGGTGTTGAAGGATGACGGGACGACCGCCTTCGAATTCCCCCCCCGCGAACCCAAGGTCCCCGGTGCCAAGGGCAAAGGGAAAGGTAAGGGGAAGAAAGTCGTCAAGAAGGCCGAGCCCGAGCCCGAAGCCGAAGGCTGATGATGGCAGCCCGCTGGGCACGCCGTAGCCATTGAGCGAAGGCGGCACGACGGAGATCAGACGTCAGACGCCTGAATCTGTTTGCCGACATCTGTCATCCGACATCCGACATCTGTCTGCTTTCCTTTCCTCGCGCAGAGACGCAGAGGCGCAGGGGGGAGACAAGTTTTAAGTTTTAAGAATTAAGTTTTAAGCAGAAATCTCCTGTAGCCGGGGAATCTTTTCCCCGGTCGGTATCTGAAAACCAGAAATCAAGGATCCGCCGTGGCGGACAAGGAACCAGAAAACCATGCCCCCCCGGAGGGCGTCTGCAAACGAAGAACGAGTAACCAAGAACGAAGAACCTGCTTCCCCCGTCTCCCCGATAGCCGATAGCTGGCCGCCCAAAGCCATCTCGCGCTTGGAGAACTGGGATTTACTAAAGATCCCTCAAATGATACCTTGATCACATGAAAGCGACTTTGGCCGAACCCGAAATCGTCACACGGAAAGGAAAGCCCGTTTCCGTCATCATCCCCATCAAGGATTATAAAGAACTGTTGGAACGGGCGGAGGATGTGGCTGACGTGGCCTACCTGAAGCGCGCCCGCAAGAAGGGGCTCGCCTATCGTCCCCTGGAAGATTATCTGGCCGGACATAAACGCAAGTGAGCCAGGAACAGAATCCAAGGACAAATGACCAAGGACTAAAAGGCCGGTGCGCCAGCAGAAACGAAGAACCAGGCACCAAGAACGAAGAACCTGCCTCCCAAGCTCCTCCTTAAACTCAAACTGGCAACGTAAACGACCAGTCTTCGGCTGGTCAAACCCCGTCTTGCCTTTCCCTTACTTTTGGCTAGGAAAGTTTCATGTCACAATCTACAATTAGGCTCATTTAAGGTTTCAAATTGTTTCATACTAATTCAATTTTTGTGGGCTGAAATACCTGTGACTCTTCCCGCCACACTAGTCGAACGATTGCGTTCGAACCGTGTTCTGCCATTTATTGGGGCCGGCGTTTCGATGGCTGTGAAAGCAGCTGGCAATAGTGAGCCGCTATTCCCTAGTTGGCGCACGTTATTAGAACGTGCCGCCGGAAGACTCGATCGCGAGCAAAAGCCTGCTTACGCTGGAGTTGTACGTAATCTACTTGCGATTGATAAGCCTGACTTCCTAGATGCCGCGAAGCGCGCTAAAGAGGGACTTGGACCAGTGTGGTTTGATTTTTTAAAAGAGCAATTTGATCATCAACGAGAGGCAGCATCGGACGAAACTCTTACGCTTGCTCGAGCAGTTTGGACACTTGGAAGCAATTTAATCGTAACCACTAATTATGATAGGGTACTTCGTTGGTCCTGCGCAAAGCAAGATGATGTAGGGCTTTGGAATATCGAAGCGCCAGCGGAACAAGCTGCTGCAATCCGCGACGGGTTAAAGCGCCCTGTGATTTGGCATTTGCACGGGAGCATAGATGACGCATCAAATATTATTCTAACACCTGACGGATATGATCGTCTCTATCCTACCTCAACTACACAAAATAGATTTACTGCTGCTCAAGAGACCCTGCGTACACTTTTAGCAACTCATTCTTTCTTGTTTATTGGATATAGCTTAAACGATCATGCTTTCGGTCTTCAACTTAAAGCAATTAGCGACATGTTTGTCGGCGCGAATGGCCCTCATTATGCTCTTGTCCACTCGAGCAGCGTAGAAACTGTGAAAGCACAAAGACTACCTGGTATCGAGCTCATCGAATTCGCCGAGTACGGGCCAGGGCTCGAAAGTTTAGTCCAAACGTTAGGAAAAGAATCTACTGAAAATACTCATGGAATCATTGTTACGTCAGATCATGATGAAAATGAAGCCTCTGTAGTTTTGCTCAACAATACTACAGACGCTTTCGAAGGAACGTCAGACACCCCGCCTCCTACTACTCATTGGGTGGGGCGAGAAGAAGAGTTGCGACTTTTAAGAAGTATAGATTCTAAAGTTGTTGCTGTTACTGGCATCGGAGGTCAAGGCAAATCTACATTGGTAGCTAGATATTTAGCAGAAGTTGAGAAAGAAGGAGTATTCTGGGATTGGCGTGATTGCAAAGAGGAAAGCAACACCCTGCATACGTAATTAATTCGAATAATTATTCGACTGACCAATGGGCAACGTCGAGCAGAAGACTTTCTAGAGGAAAGTACGGAATCAATAATCAAGCTCTTTTTGAACATTACCCTATCATTACGGGCGGTGTTTGTGTTTGATAACATTGATCAATATGTAGATGTTTATCGCGCAAAAGCAGTAGAGGCAATGAATTTACTAATTGAGGGTGCTGCGAAAAACGCTGGCACGTCAAAGTACGTATTCACTTGTAGACCAAAGTTACTTTATGAGCAACCAACATTTTTGCAATTAGAGTTACATGGCCTAACTGTTGCTGAAGCTCAACTGTTATTCGCTGCTCGGGGTCTTACCGTAGAACCAAAACATATAAATGAGGTTCACGATTTAACTCAAGGGCACCCTTTATGGATAAACCTAATCGCGATGCAGGTTCTGACAAATAGAGTTGAACTCGTCGATTTGATTAGACGTATTCGCGCAGGCAAAGATGCTGGACTTCCAAACGCAATGCTCCAAGAGATATGGCGTTCTTTGAAACCGAAGCATCAAAAGCTTTTACGTTACTTAGCCGAAATGGTGCGACCCGAGACTGAAAGAGAAATCGCTCAATGCGTTGCACTGGAGTTGAATTCTAATCAGTTCACTAAGGCTCTTCGTCAATTAACTGCACTAGATCTGGTTGTTGTGAAAACACCGTCAAGTGCTCCAGATACTATTGAATTACACCCGCTATTGAGAGAATTTGTTCGAAGACAATTTTCACAGTCTGAGCGAAGCCCTTATATTTCTGCGATCCTATTGTTTTTTGATCAGATGATTGTGAAGCTCCGCCCTACTTTGGGTCAGGACGTTTCATATGAAGTTTTACAAAACTGGACGGCTAAAGTAGAGTTGTTAATCAATAGTGGAGAAGTGCTTAAGGCCTTGTTGGCTTTAGAAGAAATTAGGAAGCCTCTACTCCGTAATGGATATGCAGAAGAGTTTGTAAAATGGGCCAGTGCTTTATATGCCAACATTGACCTTAGTTTACCAGCTGGAGCCGATCAGAAGATTCAGGACGATGTATTGATTGAATTGGTGGAAGCGCTTACACAGTTAGGTAGATTTGCTGATGCTGAGGAATTTATAGTTAGATTTGAGCGGGGCGTAGCAGGAGCAACTGCGCGTTATGTAGCTGCATGTGGCATGCGCACATATATGTATTGGACGCGCGGGGAATTTGAGCTTGCAAAAGAATGGGGGAAGCGTGGGGTTGAAGTGAAAACAGCTGGCAATCTAGATACCCGTCACGATTGTGAGCACAACCTTGCATTGGCGCAACGTGACTCGGGAGAGGTTGAGCAGGCTTTGATTTATTTTCTCGGCGCTACCAGTCTTGAAGATGTTATCAATCCACTTGTAATTGATAGAGAACGAGGTGGTTCTTTTTATGGTAATATTGGGCGATGTTTATTCTTCAAGGGCGACAATACTTGGGCTGAGACGTGTTTGATTAAGTCTGCTTGGTGCCTCGAAAAGGCAAAAGACCAGTTGGTGCTCATCAATCAGGGGTGGGTTGCGGCTTGGCTTGGGGAGCTTTTTGAGAAGCATAATTCTGATTTAGCTTACATCTTTTATCGACGAGCAGCATTAAAGTGGAAGTTGACTTCTCCTCAGCGCTTTGAACGTGCCGTAGCTTCACAGCAAAGGCTTTCAAATAGAGTCAGTGTGGATTACCTTGAACTTCTCGACTGGCAAATAGATAGAAAGTATTGCGATTGGTTAAATAAGGCGCGTCAGTTTCCGGCTGATTGAAAAGAGTGCGCACGGGGTCAACCCGCGACTCTTGATGGATTGGAAATCGAAGCAGTTTGCGATTTTCTCGGGAAGAGAGAGAACGAGCACGAGAGCGAGTATGAGAACGATTTTCAGATGAAACAGAAAACACTTTAGCCTCTGGCCAACTTAGGGCAATCCTGACAAAGCACATTCTCAAAGGTGCAGAAAGCCAGTCGGCAATCCACTTTCTTCCCGGCCAGTTCGTGGGCGATCCGGGAGAGTTTCTGCTCGCCCCGCCCTTTGAGCAGCACCACATCGCCCGCCCGGAGTTCGGCCCTTAGTTGCTGCACGGCTTCTCCAACGGTCCGGGCCACGGTCACCCCGTTTTCCTTTTCTTTCAGGGCCCCATGCAGGTATCTCCGGTAAAGGCCGGTGTGGTTTCCCAGCAGGATCACCCGGTCGGCTGATTCCGACAGATGTTGGCCGATCTTGATGTAGCGTGAAAGGCGGGGGGCTGGAGGTTGGTAGAGTCCGCCCAAAACCACCACCCGATTTCCTCCACGGATCGGCGACAGCACATCCAACGCCGCATGAAAGGTTTCGAAGCTTCCCTTGAAGTCGTCGCACAGCGCGATCGCGCCGCTCTGGAGCACGATGGGCTGCATCCGCCCCGGGGTCGGCTCCTGCGTCTCCAGCCTTTGCTTGATCGCGTCAAATGACAGGCCGCACAGCCGCCCCACCGCGACGGCCGCCAGTTGGGCCCGGACGGCCGCGCACCCGATCAAACGGCTGCGGACGGGAATCGTCCGGCCCTCGGCGTGCAGGTGAAACCGGCTGCCCTCGGGACCGGTCTCCTGATCCGCGGCATAAACGTCGCAGGATGCATGGAACCCGAAGGTGCGGATCCGCGCCCGGGTGATCGTGCCCATGCGCAGGACATTCGCGTCATCGCCGTTGAGCACGGCCCATCCGTCCGCCCCGAGGGCCCGGACCATTTCGGCCTTCTCCTGCCACACGCCCTCCGGGCCGCCCAGATCACGCTGATGGTCCGAGGCGATTGCCGTAACGACCACGATGTCCGGTTGCAAAAGCGGGACATAGCGTTTCATTTGGCCTTTCCGGCCGATCCCGACCTCGAGAACCGCCCAGCGTTTCCACAGGCCCTGGCGCATCAGGTTGAAACTGACCAGGGAAAAGCAATTGTCCCAGGCATGAATCCAATGGGGCGTCTTGCCCTGGAGCACTTGCATGAGGGATCGGGTGGTCGTTGTTTTTCCCAGGGAACCGACCACCACGACGACAGACTGTCGTTTCCGTGTCAGGCCCCGATACCAGCGCCCCACGTGCTCCATGACCGGCCAGAGGAACTGGTTGAATTGGACGCCGAAATCCACCCGGTGGGAAAAATCCAGGAGAGCAAGGGGCAAAAGCCAAAGCAACCGGCGCAAGGACTTGATCCCACCCGGCATGGCCCTGTCCGACAGATTCCCCCCTTCCTCCATCCCCTGATAAAATCGATGCAGCGGGGGCAAGTCAATGAAAGGTCGCCGTTCGGGATGGAGTCAACAGGCCTTCAGGAGTCGACCCCGCGGCCTCCTTAGTTGGATTCGGGATCAAGAGCCTGCTGCCTTTAATCTGCTACTCGTACTCTCTGAATGGGAGAGAACGAGCACGAGATCGAGTAAGATAGACGAGATCGAAGCTTTCTTGCACCAGCCGCTCCACCAAGCCGACCTCCGTCATCTGACGTCCGCCGTCCGTCATCAACCGATTAACCCATCATTTCATCAGCTCATCCAGAGGATGGAAGTGACGCCGCGCGGGTAGTATTTGCTCGCCTTGGCTTCGCCGGCGACCATCTGGTCGCTCCAGGCCCAATACTGGTTGCGTGCGTCCTGCAGCCAGGCGGCGTGGGCCCGGTCGGCTTCCCGGTCGGGTTCGAGGCCGAGGATGCTTTCGGCGATGAACTGGCAGAGGTAGATCTTGCTGAGCCAGGAGTTGTCGCTGGTCGAACTGATTTTCCATCCGCCGTCGGGGAACCGGCAAAGGCCCGGGCGCAGGACGCCCTGGAGGTGGCGCTTGAGGGCGGCCAGGAGCGGGCCGTGGGGCCCCTTGGGGTCGAGGGCTTCCTTCAGGCCGAGCGACCAGGGGATGACCAGACCCTCGATGGCCGGGATGATCCGGCTGGTGACGTTTTCGTTGATGACGGCGGGCAGCAGGCCGTCGGCATCGGCCGAGGCGGTGAGGGTGGCGGCGGCGCGGAGGGCCTGTTCACGGCAGAGGGCGGCGCGACGGGGATCCTTTTGCCGGGCAAAAAAGTGCTCCAGTCCGGTGTAAACACCCCAGGTCTTGACCGCGAGGTAGAGGTTGTTGCGGGCCTGGCCGAGGGAGACGTCGAGGCTGTCGTAGGTGGTGATTTCACTCCCGCCCTGGCAGCGCGAACTGTCGGCCGACATGAGACCGTCGCGACGGGCGGCATCGGGGTGGTCGCGACGGAGCAGGCTGTCGAGGCAGTCGCGGAAAACGGGGAGATTTTTGCGGGTCCAGGCTTTGTCGCCGGTGTGGTGTTGGTAGACCAGGCCGCAAACCAGCCAATTGACCAATTCCTCGTGGGTCATGTGGGAGAAGCAGCCATGCAGGCCGGCTTTCTCGTAGACCGAGCGCCCGGGGACGGAAAAGTGGTTGGCCATGCCCATGTCGTGGGCGAAGCTGAGGCCGCCGGGGAATTCCCGTTCGGAGCCCGGCAGGCGGACCTTGTCGCGGTAGGCGTAGCGCTTGGTGAACCAATCGAGCTCGTTGGCCACCGTCCAGGGATGGAATTCCATTTCCAGGAAGAGCTGGTCGACGGTCAGGTCGAAGGTGTTGATCATGCGGTATTCGCCCTCGTTGACGATCCACATGCTTTCCTTGCCGATATCGAGGAACTGGGTGCTGCCGTAGTAGCTGTGCAGGGCCTGGGCGAGCATGAACTTGCGTTCGGGCGAAAGCTTGGATTTGAGGAAGCGGCGGTTGAAGGCGGCCCCGCGGTTCTTCAGGGCCGGGAAGTTTTTCAGGGCGTAGGAGGCCACGGACTCGAGGTCCTTGAAGAAGCGGTAGTAGTGGTAGCTGGCGGGCATGCCGGTGGTGACGATGCCCGCGCGGTGGAAGCAGACGGCGAAGCGGAAGGTGCGGGTCTTGCCGGCGGGGGTGGTGCCGACGAGCAGGCCGACGCGGCCGAGCCCCCAGCCGCGGTTGAAGTCGTGGGCCCCGGCCAGGATCTGCTCGCAGGTGAAGGCCTGGGCCGACCAGACGCCGGGGGTGTTGCTGGCGATGGCGGTGGTCAACCCACAGGCCAGGCCGGGGAAGGGGGCGGTATCGTCGAGGCGGCGCATGTGGCGCATGGGGTCGTTGCTTTGGAAGCCGAAGAAGCAGCGGCGGGGCTTGCGGCCTTGGCGGTTGTCGACGGTGATTTCAACGGCCAGGGCCGGGGCATAGGCCAGCTCACGCACCGCCCGCGGGGCCGAGGGTGGGGGGGCCTCGCCGACCGGGGTGTGGATGGTGAAGGTCAGGTCGCCCGCCACCCAGGTGTCGGTGGCGGGGGTCAGGGTCCGGGTGATGGCCTCGTCGGCAAAGGCGTCCATCCGGAAGGCTTTTTGGCGGGGATCGGTGGCGAGGTCGAAATTGGAACTGTCGTCCAGGATTTCCTGGCAGAAAGGAAGGTAGGAGAAACTGTCGTCCTCACGATTTTCCAAGCCGATGAGCACGTGTTCGTCGGCGGGTTTGCCGATTTCCAGTCCGAAGCCGCCGCGGGGGCCCTTGGCGCCGAGGGTGAAGCTGGCGAAGGCGCCGATGGGACTGTGTTGGGTGTTGTAAAAGTCGGAGGCGTTCATAGGAAAAGCCATGGTAGCTCAAGAAGAAGACCGGCCTCAAGTCATTATCATGCATTCCGCGGCATACTAAGATAGAAACAATACCCAAATAAAGAAGACGGGCCTTGCCACTTGAAAATGAATGGTTATGGTTTGCCCAACAAAGGGAGCTATGCCGAGAAGATCATTGGTGGAAATGGGGTTTGCCAAGACCGAAGTCAACTTGGCGGTGATTGCCAAAAAACTGGGGGTTTCGGCCTCCACCGTTTCTCGGGCGCTGCGCAATTCCCCGAGCATCCACCCGACGACGCGGGAGCGGGTCCTGGAAGTGGCGCGCAGTCTGGGATACCAGGTGGAGAACCGGAACAAGTCGCCGCAGGCCAACCGCACCGTCCTGATGCTTTCCCAAGCGGGCGATGCCTCGGTGGACGGGGCCTATCTGTCCGGCTTGAGCGCGGCCTCGGTCGAGCAGAACCTCACCCTGATTTCACACCATTCGCGTCCGGAGGATTGCGAGCGGTTGCTGGACCCGCAGTTCCAGCCGAATGTCCTTCGCTCGGGAGAAGCCCAGGGGGTCATCCTCCTGCACCGCTGGCCTGACAGTGTGGTGCGTTACCTGGCCGATCGGATTCCGGTGGTGACCGTGGTCCATACCTATCCGGGCGTCCTGCTCGACTGCATCGGCATCCAAGAGCGTGAAGGCATGTCGCTTTTGGTGGCCCATCTGGTGGCCCAGGGGGCACGCAAAATCGGATTCTTCGGCTTTTGTCGCGAAGTCAGTTGGTCCCGGTCCCGTTTCGGGGCCTATGTCGAAGCGCTGGCCGAAAATGGGCTTCCTTTCCAGCAGGACCTGGTGGTCGAGACTTCGCTGGCGGAAACCCTGGACGAGAGGCAGTTGGCCGATTTGGCGGGGGCGTCGAAGGTCTTCCAAAAAATGGGGGAAGGGGTGCGCCACTGGGTGGGGGCGAGCGAAAATCTTTCCCAGTCGATCCACGGGCTGGCTTTGGCGCGCGGTCTTTCCATCCCGCGGGACCTGGCCCTGACCGGCTTCCATGGCGCTTCAGGATCAAGGGCCTACGGCAGGCCCATCCTGACCACCACCCTCTCCAGCTCGGAAGAATTGGGTGCAGCCGCCCTCCGTCGCTTGGTGACCCGGATCACCAACCCCAACGAGTCGCGACGCACCATCCTGCTCCCCTGTGAATTCCTGCAGGGCGAGAGCACCCTGGCGACCTAGAAAGCCCCCAGAACGGCCGAAAACGGCGCCATAGGGACTCTTTGCTGGCGATATCTCTTTATTTTTCTTTATTTCTCAGCAAAGAAGATCCAGCATTTGCACTACATGAGACTTTCGACCGCGAGGCCCGAGGTGAACGCCAACGGGGTCGGCCTAAACGGGTCCGCTCCGGTTCGGATGGGGATGCTTGGGTTGAACTTTGGTGAAGGCGTGGCTCGCCACATCCGACGCTCGGTTCCCCACATTGAACTGGTCAGCCTTTGTGACCAGAACCAGGAAAAGGCCGGGCAGTTGGCCAAAGAATTCCGCTTGGATCATGCGCGGGATCTGGATGTGCTGTTGGAAGATCCCCGGATCGAAGCCATCGGGGTATTCACCGGACCGCTCGGGCGGGCCTCGTTGATCTCGCGCATCATCGCCGCCGGCCGTCATGTCATGACGACCAAACCGTTCGAGACCGACGTGGTCGCCGCGGCCCGCGTATTGGACGAGGCCCGCGAACGGGGTCTGACCATCCATCTCAATTCCCCCACGCCCGTGCCGGCGGTCGATGTGAACCAGATTCTAACCTGGGTGGCCGAGTTCGATTTGGGGCGGCCGGTTTCCATGCAGGCCTCGACCTGGGCCCGGTACCGGGAGCAGGCCAACGGCACCTGGTACGACGATCCCGCGCTTTGCCCGGTGGCCCCCATCCTCCGCTTGGGCATCTATTTTCTGAACGATTTCCTGCCCCTGCTCGGCACTCCCTCACGTGTCCATGTGCTGCAATCGCGGATGTTCACCGGCAGGCCCACGGTGGACCATGCCCAGGCCGGCATTGAATTCACCAACGGTGCCACCGCCAGTGTCATGGCCTCGTTTTGTGTCGGGGACGGCAAACCCTACCAGGATGAAGTGGTCCTGAATTATGAACACGGCACGATCCGGCGACGGATGGTGCGCCTGGATGCCCCGGATATGGGGGAAGATTACGCGGTATTGGAATTGCAGTCCCCGAATGGCATGGCCCGTTTCCAGACGCCCCCGGGCGCCTACGCCGGTTGGTACCAATGGCAGGCCTTCGCCCGGGCCGTGCGCGGGGAGCCCGGCGTTCCGCCGCAGAACCGCGACGGGGTCCTCTATGGGCTGCAGCTTCTCGCCGCCATCGCCCGGGCCGGTCGGACCGGCCAGACAGAGAATGTGGAAATTCCGGCGCGGCCGGCCTATATTTACTCATGAAAAACACACCCATCACCCTTATTTCCAGATCCGCAGCCCTGATCTTGTCCATGGCTGCCACGCTTCCCGGCCTGCAAGCGGCACCTTCGGCGCCCGACTTCAACTTCAAATGGGACATGTCCCAGACCGTGGAAACACCCGTCGGTACGGCCATTGAGGAAAAAAGCAGCGGCAACAACATTGTCTTCCTGAGCGGGAACTCGACCAAGATCGAAGCCGACACCGAGGCCCGCGGGGGCAAGGCCCTGGTCTTTGATGGCACCCAGACCGCCGCCGCTTCCTCCCTGCAAAAACTGGTCATCGGGGAAAACATCCGCCTGGCCGCGCAGGTCAAACCGGTCGACAGTGCCAACATGGTCGACTGGCAGACCGTGGTTTACATCTTCCAACAGTGTGAACTGCGCTACGCCGTCAAACGGGGGCAGATCCTCTTCATCGTTTGGTACGGGGCGGATGGCAAAACCGCCGCCGAGGTTGGTTGCCCGATCAATCCCAACAAATGGAACGACATCGAAGCCACCGTGGTCGGCTCCAAAATGGAATTGCGCGTCAACGGCCTGGTCATGACCCAAACCATCCCGGGTGAAGGGACGAAAAAAACCGACAGCAATGTCGTCGGTGTGGGCTTCGCCAACGGCCGTGCCTTCACCGGCCGCATTGCCGATCTCCAGATCTCCCTGCCCAAGTTCAATTGAACCTTGGCACATCCTTCCGCCGAGTCTTCGCATGATCGTCATCACTGAATACGGGGCCGTGGCCGGGATCGCCACCGCCCAGACCCGCTCCATCCAATCCGCCATCGATGCCTGTGCCGCCACCGGCGGGGGGACCGTCCTGGTCCCCGCAGGGATCTATCATACAGGAACGCTCCAACTCAAGGACCGTGTCACGCTCCACCTGGAAAACGGGGCCTGTCTCAAGGGCAGTGCCGACCTGGTCGATTACCCGGAAATTGAGGGCAGCTTCACCGACGCCGTCGGCCAGAAGCGCAACCGCTGCCTCCTGTACGCCGTTGGCGCCACCGGGGTCGGGCTCTCCGGCCAGGGCACCATCGATGGCAACGGCGGGGCCTTCGGCTATGAAGAGGACGGCCGGCCGTTCCTCCTCCGCTTCGTCGATTGCCGTGACGTCCAGGTCACCGGCATCACCCTGCGGGATTCCCCCGGCTGGGTCAGCCATTACCTCGGTTGCGAAAACGTCCTGGTCCAGGGCATCACCATCCACAGCCACACCAACGGCAACAACGACGGCATCGACATCGATTCCTGCCGCCGCTTCCGCATCAGCGCCTGTGACCTGGACTGCGGGGATGACGCCATCTGCATCAAATCGACCCGCGCCACACCATCCGAGAACATCGTGGTCACCGGTTGTGTCATCCGGAGTGTCTGGGGTGCGCTCAAGCTGGGCACCGAGTCGGCGGGTGATTTCCGCAACATCATCATCAGCGACTGCGTGATCCGCGACACCCATGGCGGGGGACTGAAGATCATCAGCATGGACGGCTCCCGCTTGGAGAACGTGCAGATCAACAACATCATCATGGACAACGTCTCCGGTCCCATATTCATCCGGCTGGGCTCCCGCATGCGCCGCTACCATGCCGACCAGCCCGAACGGCCGGTGGGCATCCTGCGCAACGTCTCCATCCGCAACGTGAGCGGCAGCGTGTGGGAAGAGGGTTACCCTCTCTATGGCAAGTTGAAGCGCAAGGCCGGCATCATCATCACCGGCATCCCCGGCCATTGCATCGAAGGCCTGGAAATGGAAAACATCCGTTTCGATTTCCCCGGCGGGGGCAGCGCGGCCGATGCGGCCGCAGTGGTCGAGGAACAGGAAACGGCCTATCCCGAGTTCCCCTCCTTCCACCCCCTTCCCGCCTGGGGGCTTTACCTCCGCCACGTCCGCGACCTGCGCTTCCGCAACATCCGGCTTGATCTGCGCGGCGATGACCAGCGTCCGCCCTGTGTCGCCGAGGACGCCTCGGATCTCCATTGGGAGGACATCCGCATCCAAGGAAGGTCCATGGCCTCCGACAAGGAATTCCTCACTCTCCGCTAACCCCTCTATGAAGCCCATCCTCCTGATCCTTTCTCCGGCATTGCTTTTGCCCTCTGTTCTGTTGTCCGCCGAATTCCATGTTTCCCCCTCCGGCTCCGACAGCAATCCGGGGACCGGTTCCAAGCCCTTTGCCACGATCGAACGCGCCCAACAGGCGGTGGTGGCGGAGCGCGAGAAAAACCCCGCCCAGCCGGTCACGGTCTGGCTCGCCCCCGGGCTTCATCTCCAGCGTGATGGGATCTCATTTGGTTCGGCCGAATCCGGCACCGCCGCCAATCCGGTCACTTACCGCTCCTCCGAAGGCGGGGTGGCCCGTATCTCGGCCGGCTTTCGTGTGCCGCCTGCTGCCGTCAAAAAAGTCGAGGATGCCGCCCTCCTGGAGCGTCTCCGGCCCGAGGCCCGCGGCCAAGTGGTGGCGATTGACGTCAAGGCACTCGGTCTGACCCCGGCCTCTTTTTCCAATGTCTTCCGCAAGATTGAATTCCTTGAAGTCTTTTTCAAGGGCAACCGGCTCCCGCTCTCCCGCTGGCCCAACGGCCAGGTGTACAGCACCATGAAAGAAGTGGTTGAAAGCGGCCTCAAGCCCCCCGGCCCGGGAACGTTCATCTACCGGGAGGACGATCCGGCCCGGTGGTTGACCGCGCTGGAGGACGGCGGGGTCTGGCTCCGGGGTTTCTGGCGGGTTCCCTGGCACATCGAGGTCGTGCGCGTGGCCAAGATCGATCCGGTTACCCGGACCATCACCTTCGCCGCCCCGGTGGGCAACGGCATCGGTTCCAAATACGCCCGTGACAAAAACGGCATCGGCAACGGCGATGGCAAGGAGCCCTGGCATGCCCTCAATTTGCTGGAGGAAATCGACCAGCCCGGCGAATGGTCGCTCAATTTCGCCACCGGCATCCTCTACCTCTGGCCGCCGGCGCCAATCACCGAGGGAAGCCTCCTGCTGGCCGACCGCAATGTCCCGCTGGTTTCCTTCTCGGATGCCTCCCATATCGTCCTGCGCGGATTGACCCTGGAATGCTCGCTCGGCCATGCCGTTTCCATCAAGGGGGGCGAGGGCATCCGTATCCTCGGTTGCACCATCCGCCAGGCCGGGGATCACGGCGTGTGGATCGACGGTGGGAAAAACCACGAGGTCCGCAGTTGCGACATCAGTGGCACCGGCCAGTCCGGCATCCGTCTGACCGGGGGTGACCGCGCGACCCTCACACCTGGCAAACACCAAATCACCAACAACCTCGTCACCGGGATCGGGGTCTATTTCCCGGCCCCCGGCATTGTCGTCGGCGAGGGAACGAAATCCCCCACTGTCGGCAATCACGTGTCCCAGAACCGCATCCACGACGTTCCTTCGGCCGGCATCGTCTTCGCCGGCAACAACAACCTCATGGAGTTGAATGACATCTACCGCTGCGGCCTGGGTGCGGGCGATCTCGGGGCCTTTTACACCAATTCCGGTTGGACCGCCCGCGGCAACATCATACGGCACAACTTCGTCCACCACAGCATGAATGCCAATGCCTTTTACCTCGATGACGGAAGTTGCGGTTCGATCGTGGAAGAAAACATCGTCTACAAGGCGGCCTCGGGCGGATTCATCGGGGGCGGCCATGACCATCTGCTCAAAAACAATATTTTTGCGGAGTGTTCGATCGGGATCCACATCGATGATCGCGGTATCTCCCGCAAATACGTCGCCACCGACAAGAGACTGCGCGGCGATCTCGATTCCGTGCCCTACCAAAGCCCTCCCTGGAGCGAACAATATCCTGCCTTGGTGGGCATACTGGACGGACGCCCCGATGCCCCCTCGGGTCTCAAGATCGAGTCCAACCTCCTCGTCGCGAATGTCCGCCATACGCGCTACTTCTCCAACATCGCCGAATCACCCGGATTCTCCAACGTCGATAACGTGGAGTCGGCCGATGCCACCCTGCTGCCCGGTGCCCAGGAACTGGATTTCAGCATCCCTGAAGCCGCGCAATTGCCGGCTTCGTTGGCGCCCCTCCGCGCCATCCCGTTGGCAAAAATCGGCCTCCAGCAGGACGAGTTCCGCAAGGTGGTGCCGCCGCGCGACATGAAGTTGCTGCGTGAAGGCAAGACCGAGCGTCGTTTCGATTCACTGCAGGACATCGAGGCCACCAACCAACAGCAGCAGCCCTGAAGCGACCGCGGCCATGCCCCGGTTCCTGTGCTTCCAGCTCCTGGGATACGGGTTGATCTGCTTGTTGGTGGAGGGGCGCGCCTCCGGAGACAAACAAGACGGTTTTGATTCCCGGCGCACGGCTTGCTTGGAAGCGGTCGCGGCGGAAGTTTCGGCCATGGCTCCGGGAGCCCGCCCGGGCTGGGGCGATTGCTTTCCCATGGCCTCGGCACTCTTCGCCCTCGGGCGCGATACCGAGGCCTGCCGTTTGGCCGGATTCGGACTCGATGCGCTTGAACCCGGGAACACATTCAATCGCTGGCACCACAATGGCAACAGCGGATTCGCCGCCTGGCCTGGCATCGATTGTTATCTCCGGTGGCAGGGCAGGATGGACCCGGCCTTGAAGGAACGGTTCCGCAAGGTTTACGGCGGGGCCGTCTTCTACCGCCGCATGTCGACCAGCAACCACAAGATCATGGCGGCTGTCACGCGCACGCTGGCGACGCAGGCCTGGGGAGAGGGGGTCTTTCACCCTGATCCGTTCTACCCCGACCCGGATGGCAGCCGCTTTGCCAAGGACGACCCGACTGGTGTGAATTATCTCCATCGTATCATCGAATCCACGGCCGGAGATGCCCCCGGTGAATACGCTTCGCGGCCCTACGGGATGCAGAACCTGCTCCCGCTGCTTTCCCTGGCCGACCTGGCGGCCGACAGGGAAATGGCCCACCGGGCCCGCCTGGCCTATGAGCGCAGTCTCATGCAGCTGGCCCCCTGCTGGCTCTCCGGACACCTGGCCACCTTTTCCCTCAGGTCCTATCCGGATATCCTGAGCCAACAACCCTGGGGCCTGGGTCTCCTGCTTTGGTTGAATTACGGGGGAGTGGCGCCGGAAAAAGCCGGCAGGGGGTATCACCTCCTCGCCGCGGTTTCGGATTATCGGCCGCCCGAGATGGCGGTGCGGGCCGCCACCGACCGCACCCGGCCCTACGTTCACCGGGCTTTCATCAGCCAATGGGCCATGACCCATTTCATCAATCGTACCTATGCCCTTTTCAGTCGATCCCCCAAGGGCGGGAAACCCTGGTTCAACGGCCAGGTCTATCCGTGCGGGGTGATGTGGGAAGATGCGGATTCCGACCGCACCAGCTTCCTCTGGGTGACCCATCCGGTGGCCGATGCCGACGGTGATGCCGATCATGTCCCCGGTGGCATCCATACGCACGGCGCCAGCCGGTATGAACGCCAGGTCCAGCGCGAGGGAAGCGTCCTGTCGGTTTATGACATCCCGGAAAAGGACCGCTTCCCCCACCTCCTCGTTTTTGTGCCGGGCGGATACCGGGCCGTGCTGCGCGAGGAAGCCCGGGGGCGTCTGTTCCTCCACTACGGCACGGTACTGGTTGCCATGCAGAGCAGTGCCCCCTTTGTTTGGAATCCACTTGCCGGGGTGGCGGAGCCGGCGGGAAAGCCGGCAGCCGGTGATTCCGAGTTCCGTATCCCTGAACGCCAGGCCGCGGTGGCCCTTGAAACGGCGCTCCCGGAAGAATTTCCCGCCGCCGATCCCCCGGGGCAACTGGCAGCCTTCCGCCAGGCACTGGACACTTCTTCCAAACTGGTTTTCCGCACCGCCCCGGTCGCCGCGGAGTACACCGATCGCGGTGGGCACCGGCTCGCTTGTGATCACGCCGGGAGTGATCGCATCGACGGGGTGGAGGTGGATTACGCGAACTGGCCTCTTCTGGAGAATCCCTGGATGCGGCAGGGCCGCGCCGGGCCGCTGGTTCTTGGCAACCGCACGGAATCCCTAACCTACGATTTTTCCCGATGGACCGTCGAGCACAACCGATGATCAAGGCCCCGGTCCCCATCCTGGCCCTCTTGCTTTCGACGGGGTCCCTGTTTTCCGCCGAGGTCGGGGGCTACATCGCTGGCCGCGACTGGGAGGAACGCGGCCAGGGCCTGGCCCGGTGGTTGTCGGAAAACGACCCGGCCCATCCGGATTTTCCCAAGGAAGCGATGCCCCACTACGCCGCCCGTCTCCAAACCGGCATCCGTGCGGAGGAAGCCCTCGTTTCCATGGGACGGATGATCGAGGCGACCCTCCGGGCCAAACCCGATCCTTTCAATCTGCACGCCGTCATGCATGGCTACTGCCTCAACCGTGAAAAAATCCCGTCCGACCTCGCGGGCCGTTTCCGCGCATTTGCCGCCACTTGGGACTATACCAAATCCATCGGGGTTTCCCTGAACTACATGCTCATGCGGGACGGCGGCGGCTGGATCGCCGCCCAAGAGTGGCCCGACCTCGTCGACCGCGCGGGCAACCCGGCTCCGCGCATCCGGGAGATGTGCAAATTGCGCCTGATGAAACTCATGGAGGACACGGTGAAGGGCAATGCCTCGGAATATGGCGCTCCGCTCTACCTCGGGACCGACATGATGGCCCTGCGCTTGTTGGCCGAATATGCCCGCGACGCCGAGCTCCAGAGGGCGGCGCAGATGACTCTGGAATGGATGCTCATCCATACCGGGGCCCACTGGCACCAGGGCTATTACACCACTGCGGCCGCCCGGGCCAAATACTGGGGCTCGGTCAAAACGAGTCCGGACAGCGCCGGTGCGACCACCGGCATGGCCTATCTTTTCTTTGGCGGTGAACGCCCGGCCCGGCTGGGCGGGGTATCCTGCACCTATTGGCTCGCCCATCCCGGCCGGGTCTTTCCCGCCCCCTGGCTTTCGTCCTGGCAGGCCGCCCTCCCGCCCCGGCGCACGGTTCAAAGCGCTTTTGTTTCACCTGATGGGAAAGACCGTGCCTACGCCATGGCTTGGGTCACCCCTGGCTACGCTGTTGCCAGCGAAACGAGCGACAACATCCCCGCCGACAGCTACCACTACAAGGAATTACGGCGAACCCTGCTCAAATGGGTATCCGACAAACCCGACAGCACCTTTTCCGTCCTCCAGGAAAACCGGCGGCGGCCCCGGGAGAAAATCCCCAACGCTTTTGCCTACGGGGAAAATCCCTACGCTTGGGTGATGCAGGATGAGGGGACCCTCATCGGCATCCACCGGGTGCCGGAGGCCTACGGATTTGGCACGCTGCGCGCACCCTTCACCCGGCAAGGGGCCATCCTTCATCGAATCGAGCGTGGGGGATGGATTTTCTGCCATGGGGGCCGTGTGCTTTTTGCCTTCCGGACCCTGGTGCCCGGCACTTGGGAGAAGCCCGATCAAAACGAACAGCTGGATCTCTACCGTTCGGAGGATCGTTGCAACGGTTGGATCCTCGAGACCGCCCCTCCGGCCCGGTATCCCGGAGCGGATGAAGTCGGGCAATTGGAAGCCTTTGCCCGGGCTGTCACTCAGGACACCCAGATCGATTCCGACCTCTCCGCCGATCCTCCCTGGATTTCTTTCCGCAATTTGGACGGTCACACCCTCCGTCTGCGTGCCGGGCTTCCCGGTAAACCCGACCCACTGGCCAGATGCCGGGATGGCAACCCGGCAGCAGCCGAACTGCGCCCCATCCTGTCTACCCAAAGCGTGGATCAACAGCCCAATGGGCCCTTGACCCTTCTGCTCGATAATGGACATAGGCGGGTTTATGATTTTTCATCCTGGACGATCAAAACCCATGAATGAAGGCTCGGAGCTTTTTTGGTTGTAAATGCAAACAATTGCATATTAGAGTGCAATTTAGTCATTACTTTGTCTCCCAAGGCTGTTTTTCCCTCCCTTAATCCACTATGATACATATGCGTGCATCTTGGCTGATTTACGCGGGATGCATGATTCCAGGATTGCTTTCGGGGAAGGTTCTTTCAGGGGTCTTTGCCGATGGCATGGTCTTACAGCGGGATGTTCCGGTCCCGGTATGGGGAATGGCCCAACCGGGGGAAACCGTGACGGTGGAATTTGCCGGCCAGAGCAAGAGCACGCAGGTCACGGCGGATGGAAAATGGATGATTCGGTTGGATCCGATGCCCGCAAATGCCGGGGGCGCGGAGATGCGCGTCCGCTCGCCTGCTGAATCGGTTTCGCTCAAAGACATTCTGGTCGGTGAAGTTTGGTTCTGCTCGGGCCAGTCCAATATGGCTTCCACGATGAAGTCACTGGAAAAAGCACCGGATTATGCGGGCGATCTGACGTCGGCTGACCATCCGCTGATCCGACATGCCGCCGTGCCACGCACGCCATCTTTGCAGCCTCTCAACGAAACCGCTATGAAATGGGTTGTTTGCTCTCCCCAGAGTGTGGGGGAATTCACCGCAGCGGGTTTTTACTTTGCCAGGGAAATCCGACAACAACTCGATGTCCCGGTCGGCCTGATTCTGGCGGCCTGGGGAGGCACTTCTGCGGAAACCTGGGTCAGCAAAGAGGCGCTCGACCGCGATCCGGGTTTCAAGAAGCGCGCGGAAAAACAAATCGCCAATGTGCTCCAGCTTCCGCAGCAGATCGAAGCATTCCCTGCTTCCCTGAAAACATGGGAACAAGCCAACGGCCGCGTCGATCCCGGCAACGAAGGGGAAAAAAATGGGTGGCATTTGGCTGATCGGCAGGTGCCCGGCGGCAAGCTATTGCCGCTGAAAACGGCATGGAAAAATGCCGGCCTGCCCGACGGTGGTATTGGTTGGATCCGCAAGGAGATCGTCGTGCCTGCAAGTGGCAGCGGCAAAGCTTTCCGCATCGACTTCGGCCAGATCGATGAGGCCTATGCCACCGTTTACTTCAACGGACAAAAGTTGGGTGACTTCGGCACCGAGCCGCCTTCGTTCTATAAAAGTTACGCCCATTTTGATGTGCCGGCCTCCTTGGTGAAGGAGGGGACCAACTTATTGGCCGTCCGTTTTCGGGTTCACACCGGTCAAAAGCCGCCCTTGAACCGGGGCTTCGACTCCTTCGGCTTCAAGGCACTGGGTTCTCCTTCGGTCGGTGACGAATGCCAGTTTGTCGTCGAGAAAACCTTCCCCCCCTTGACTCCGGAGGCCATGGGGCTGCGTCCTCCCGTGCCCGAGGGTGGTTTGTCTGGAACCAGTTCAGGACTCTTCGGTGGCATGGTCCACCCTCTCATTCCCTTTGCCTTCCGTGGCGTGCTTTGGTACCAGGGTGAACAGGACGGAAGCCGTGGCTTTGCCTACCGTCGCCTGCTTCCCATCCTGATCCAAGATTGGCGCCAGAGATGGGGCCGGGGCGACTTTCCATTCCTTGTGCAACAACTGCCCAACTGGGCCGCCGCCGGTGCGGAAACAACGGGTTGGGCCGAATTGCGGGAAGCCCAGGCGCTCACCGCCGACACGGTGGCCCAATGCCACCTTTCCGTGGCCATTGATATCGGTGATTCCAACAATGTCCATCCGGTCAACAAGCGCGATGTCGGCCGGCGTCTGGCCTTGGTGGCCCTTCGCGAGGTTTATGGCAGGCCGGTGGAAGCCTACGGGCCGGTTTATGAATCGATGGCCATCGAGGGTTCGTCCGTGCGATTGAAATTCCGCCACGCGGGCGGTTTGAAATCCGCGGATGGCGGCACGCTCAAGCGCTTTGCCATTGCCGGGGAGGATAGAAAGTTTGTCTATGCGGATGCCCGCATCGATGGGGATAGCGTGGTTGTTTCTCATGCCGACGTTCCCGCGCCGGTGGCGGCACGCTATGCCTTTGTCAACGACCCGGTGGGTTGTAACCTAACTAATGCCAGTGGATTGCCGGCGCGTCCATTCCGCACCGATGATTGGCCCGGCGAAAGCATCAACCGAGAATGATCCGGAAACTTCCATGAAAAGCGGATACTCCAATCCCATTCTCCCTGGTTTCTATCCGGACCCCAGCGTCTGCCGGGTGGGATCGGACTATTACCTGGTCAACAGCACCTTCGAGTATTTTCCCGGCGTTCCGATCTGGCACAGCCGCGACTTGGTGCACTGGCGGCAGATCGGGCATGTGCTCACCCGCAGGTCCCAACTCGATCTCGGGGGTTGCCCCTGTTCCGACGGGATCTACGCCCCGACGCTGCGCCACCAAAACGGGGTCTTTTACATGGCCACCACCCTGGTCAAATCCGGGCAATACCGGAACTTCTATGTCACCGCCACCGATCCCTCCGGTCCCTGGTCCGATCCCATCTGGGTCGATCAGAGCGGAATCGATCCCTCCCTCTTTTTCGACGACGACGGACGGGCCTACTTCCAAACCAACCGCGGCCTGGTTTTCCGGATGGAGCGTGCCATCTATCAAAGCGAAATCGACATCCAAACCGGCCGCCGTCTGTCCGGCCCGGACAAAATATGGGGCGGCACGGGAGGTTGCTACGTGGAGGGTCCGCACATTTACAAGCGCAATGGCTGGTATTACCTCCTGGCCGCGGAGGGGGGGACGGCCTACGGCCACATGGTCACCATCGCCCGCAGCCTCAACATCCGGGGACCCTACGACTCCTGTCCCCACAATCCCATCCTCTCCAATCGACACGCCTACGAAGAACTGCACGGCACCGGGCACGGCGACTTGGTCGAGGCCGCCGACGGGTCCTGGTGGATGGTCCATCTGGCCTTCCGCAAAACAGCCGGCGATGTCCACACCCTGGGACGCGAAACCTGTCTGGCCCCGGTGACCTGGGAAAACGGCTGGCCGGTGGTCAACCGCAACGGCACCAACTCCCTCGAGGTCGATGCCACCGTCCTTCCGGCCCACCCGTTTCCCGTTCCTCCCGTGCGCGATGATTTTGATGCCCCTCAACTGGGCCTGCCCTGGATCCGCCTTCGCAATCCGGTCGAGGAACATTATTCACTGACGGAACGTCCGGGTTTTCTGCGATTGCACGGCACGGCGGAATCCCTTTCTGACCCCTCATCGCCGACGTTTGTTGCCCGCCGCCAACAGCATTTTCACGCCACGATTACGGCGCATTTGGAATTCGAGCCGTGCCATCCGGGGGATCGTGCGGGTCTCAGTCTGTTCATGACCCATGAGCACCACTACGACCTCTTTGTCACGCGGGAGAATGGCAAGCGGGTGCTGGTTGTGGAGGCGCGCCTGGAATTGATCCACCACCGGGCCGCCATGGTGGTTCTCCCGGAGGCCGGCCCGGTTCACCTGCGGATCGTCTCGGCCAAGGAGTTGTATCACTTCGGGTTTGTCGGAACGGACGGAAGTTTCCAGGAGATCGCCACCATCAACAGCCGCTATCTCGGCACCGAGGTCACCGGGGGATACAACGGGGTGGTCATCGCACTTTACGCCACCGGAACAGGCCAACTGGCGTCGGGCCCGGCCGATTTCGATTGGTTCGAGTATCTCCCCCAATAATCTGTATGAAACACCTCATCACTCTCATTGTCGCGGTCTGCACGTCGGGCTCATGGAACCCGGGGGCAACGGCCGCCCCCGAACAGGGCATCTACCCGGTCGAGCAATCCCCCTTCCGGGACAAGCCCTGTGATTCCTACAGCAACTACAATGGTCCCGACGGGGCCACCGTCTATCCGATCTGGGGCCAGGCGCCCTTCTTCGATTTTGGTTCGCGCCAGGTCACCATGGACCCGAAAGGCGTGCGCGAGCTTCCACAGGCCCCCAAGCCGGGCATTCATCCCCGCATCCTGTTCGGACCGTCTGAACTGCCGGAGGTGCGCAGACGCATCAAGGAAACCCGCTGCGGCCAGGAAATCTGGAAGAACATCCTTTGCTGGACGGAGTCACTCAAGGGAACCTATGACGACAACGCAGACTACGCCAAGCCCGACCGGTGGAATGGCAGCTTCGGGGGTTTGCGTGGACGCGTTCCCCTTTTTCGCATGGGTCAACCCAAACACCCGTCGCCCGCCAAAGGACAGAGCGGTTACTACAAGAACCCTGCAGCCGCCGAATTTTACCAAAGCCTCGCCGACGGCAGCGCCACCGATGTCCCGCCCTACTACTGGAATGTCTTCGCCCTCGAGGCGCTGCGTTGTCTGGTCGAAGAAGACCGTCCTGCCGCCGACAAACTGGCCCGGGCGGTCATCACCGCACTCCGGATTGACCAGGCCAAAAGGGCCCAGGCCCGTGCCGCCGAGGCGGAGAAGAAAAAGAAAACCCTGCCCCCCATCGCCCAGCCCATCGGGGGGTTCCAACTGGCCTTCGTCTACGACTTCCTCTTCAACACCATGACCCAGGAACAGCGGCGGGAGATCCACGCCGAACTGGCCGCCACCACGTGGTCGCACGACAATTACGGCACCTTCAACACCGCTGAAAGTTCCCGCAGCAACTGGGCCACCTTCTCCTACTGGCTCTACCAGGTCCTGGCCATCGAGGGGGAGGAGGGGTTCAACGACCTCAAAGTGCGCGGGATGTACCGGGGCTGGCGCAATCTCCTCACCTATGGTTGGTTCCAATCCGGGGCCACCTTCGAGGGCGAGGCCAAAAACCAGATCGGCATGGACGGCGTCATCATGTTCTCGCGCCGCCAGAAGGCCTACGGATTCGAGAACCTCGCCGCCCACCCCTACCTCCAGGCCTACGCCCGGTCGTTTCTGCCCCACAGTGCCAATCCGATGCTCACCGGCTTCCACAAATATGACCTGTTGGGCGGAAGCCGGGGCAGCCAGGGCGGATTCGCCTCCATGGACACGATGGGACTGAAGTTTGTCTTCCCGGAAGACAAAGCCGTCGACTGGTATTTCCGCCAGGCGGTGGGTGAGGATTACAGCAAGGTGCCCGACCGTCCGGACGGGTATTTCAACGCCATGATTTTCTTTGCCGTGTATGCCGCCGATTTCGATCCTGCGAACAACGATCCGGCGAAACTCGGCCTCGGCAACACCTTCTTTTGTGGGGAACGGTCCCTCCTCATGACCCGCAGTTCATGGGACCGCCAGGCCCTCATGCTCAACATGCACACCCGTGGTGCAAATGGGGGACACGAATACGCCGACCGTAATGCCCTCATGGTGGCGGGTGCCGGACGCATCTGGTCACCCAATGGCTACGCCAACTTCAAATCGACGGAAAACAGCATTGTTGTCATCAATGGGGAATCCCAAGATCTCCGCAGCCCTGGACGCGTGGTGGACTTCGTCGACCAACCTGATGCCACCTTTGCCGTGGGAGACGCCAAATATGCCTGGGATTGGAACTGGAAGCGATTGGAGAAAAGCCGCGGCTATTACACGCTAGATGATGTGCGCAACAACCGGGTGGAAATTCCAGAGGGCTGGGAACCGGTCAGACAGACCAGCAATGATTTCGCCTACACAAAGCAACCCCATGCTTATCTGGATCGCCCCATATTTGAGTATGCGCACTGGATCCAACCGAATGGCGCCCTCTCCCCCTACGTGCGCAAACCGTTTCTTCCGGTACGCAAGGCTTTCCGCACCGCCGGACTGGTGCGCGGGCCGCATCCCTATGCGTTGGTCATCGATGACATCCAAAAAGACGACGCCGTCCAGCGCTATGACTGGGCCCTTTTCCTCGAGTACGACCTCCAGATCGTGCAATTGCAAAAGAAGAGCCCGCAGGAGATGGACATTCTGCTCTGGGGCAGCGATCCCGATCAAACCGCGAAACGTCCGGATGAGGCCCTCCCGGGCGTTCCGGAAAAGCCGGTCGACATCAAGGAGGGATCTCCCATGCTGTTGGTAAGGGTCCTGAATCGTAACACGGACGCGTCGCGCGAATGCCCCGACCCGGAAGTGGTCGAACAGCCCAATCAGAGCGATCCGAAAAAGTATGGACGCATCCGCCGCCTCCTCATTCCCAGTCTTTCGGTGTCGCCCGATTTCAAGGTCCTGCTTTATCCCCACCGCTTCGGTGATCCGCTTCCCCAGACCACTTGGAACGCGAAACGGGATGCGCTCCAGGTTTCGATCGGCAAAATGAACGACCAGATCCAGTTTACCACCGGCAGTCTGGGCAAGACCGATGTGGCGGTCTCGCGCGAAGGCAAGGTATTGGTCGAAGTCAAAAAACAAATCACCCCCCTCGCTGCCACCCAACCCAACAATCCCTAGTCCTTTATGAAAAATCATTGCCAAAAGGGGCCCGCACTTCTGGTGCTCGTCATCGGATGCCTCGGTCCCATCAATCTCTCCGCCGCGGTGCGGTTGTCCGCGTTGTTCACCGACCACATGGTTTTGCAGCAGGGCACCACCGTGCCTGTCTGGGGGACCGCCGATCCTGGAGAAAACGTCAAGGTGTCCTTTGCCGGACAGGAAAAAAGCGCCACCGCCGATGCCTCGGGCAGATGGAGGGTCGAGCTTGGCTCGCTCACCACTTCGGAGGAGCCCCGCGAGTTGGCCGTGTCTTCCGACAAGTCGCCCGCTCCCTTGAAAGTGGCCGATGTGCTCGTCGGCGAAGTGTGGATTTGCAGCGGGCAGTCAAACATGGAACGCCAGCTTGGTCCCCGCAGCGGCCAGCAGCCCCTGGTCAACTGGGAGCAGGAGGCCGCTTCGGCCCAATATCCCGGCATCCGCCATTTCACCGTGGATCGCAAGCCCTCGGACACCCCCCTTCCGGATACGGCCGGCAAATGGGAGGTGTGCAGTCCCCAAACCGTGCCGCAGTTCACGGCCGTCGGCTACTACTTCGGACGCGATCTTCACAAACAGCTGAAGCGCCCGATCGGGTTGATCCACACTTCCTGGGGCGGAACCCCCGCCGAATCCTGGACCCGCAACGAGGCCTTGGCGGAAAAAATGCCGGACGTGATCGAGGCCCAGAAGAAAGCGGTCGCCGGCTACGCCCCCGCCCTGGCCCAATACCAGGCCGACGAGCCCCGTTTGTTGGAGGAATGGAAAGCCGCCGTGGAGAAAGCCAAGGCCGCCGGCCAGCCCGAGCCCCGCAAGCCGGCGCCACCACGCGATCCCCTCACGACCCAGAACCGTCCCTCCTGCCTCTACAATGGCATGATCCATCCGCTCATCCCGTTCGCCATCCGCGGGGTCATCTGGTATCAGGGCGAATCCAATGCCGGCCGGGCCAAGGCCTATCAAACGCTCTTTCCGCTCATGATCTCCGACTGGCGCAAACAATGGGGGCTCGGGGATTTCCCCTTCCTTTTCGTGCAAATCGCGCCATTCAAAAACCAGAATCCCGAAATCCGTGAAGCCCAACTTCTCACTTGGAAGAAAACGCCCGCCACGGCGATGGTCGTCACCACCGACGTGGGGGATGCCAACGACATCCACCCCACCCGGAAGGAGCCGGTTGGGGCCCGTCTGGCCCTGGCGGCCCGGGCCCTCGTTTATGGCGAGAAGCTCGAGTATTCCGGTCCGGTCTTCGAATCCGCCCGCTTTGAGAACGGCCAGGCCGTGGTGACGTTTTCCCACGCCGGAGGCCTGGCGTCCTCCGACGGTCCCCTGCGCGGGTTCATCCTGGCCGGGGCAGACCGCCGGTTTTTCCCTGCCAGCGCGGAAATCAAGGGAAGCGAGGTCCGGGTTTCCAGTCCGGATGTTCCCCAACCGAACGCTGTGCGCTATGGATGGGCCAACGTCCCAGATGTCAACCTGGTCAACGCCGCCGGGTTGCCCGCTTCACCCTTCCGGTCGGATGTGGAGTAACCCGCCGGGCGCAATGCTGTGAAAAAATCCAACGGAATCCTTCTTCTTTTCCTGTTCCTCGTCGGACGCCTGGGTGCGGCCGAACTGGCCGAGGTTTTCACCCCGGGTTGTGTCCTGCAGCGCGAGCTGCCGCTGACCCTTTGGGGCACGGGGAGGGAAGGGGAGGCGGTCACGGTCGAAATCCAGGGCAAGTCCGCCACCACCACGGCCAAGGACGGGCGCTGGCAGGTGCAGTTGCCGCCGCTCGCGGCGGAGGCCTCCACCACCCTGCGGGTGCGCTCGGACAAGGAGATCGTTCTTGAAGATGTCGCCGTGGGCGAAGTCTGGATCTGTTCCGGGCAATCCAACATGGAGTGGCGCTTGAACCAGTGTCCGCCCCACACGGACGCCCTCCTGGCCTCGGCCGACAACCCGCGCATCCGCCAAATCAAGGTGCCCTTGCGCGCCTACGCCGGTGATCCCCTCCCGAAGTTCGAGTGGAAGCGGTTTGACAAGCCTTCGGCCCCCTATTTCAGCGCGGTGGCCTACTACTTTGCCGCGCAACTGCAAAGCAAACTCGATGTTCCGGTGGGTCTCGTCAACTGCGCCTTTGGTGGGACGCCCATCGAGGCCTGGATGGATGCCGACGCCATCCGGGCATCCGGTCACCCGCAGATGCTGGACGAGGATGCCCGCAAGCTGGCCGTCTATCCGAACCCTGCCGCCTATGAGGAAGCCTGGCAGGCCTACAACACGGCCCGCAAGGATTGGGAAGCGCGCAAGAAAGCCGGAACACCGGAAACGGAACTCGGACCCCAGCCCAAGGAACCCTACGGCATCCGCACCAAAAGCCGTCCGACGACTCTTCGCTCCTCGATGCTGGCCCCCGTCACGCCCTACACGGCCCGCGGCATGCTTTGGTATCAGGGGGAGAACAACGCCGGGCGGAAGGAAGACTACGCCGCCCTGCTGCGCGCCTTCATCGCCACCTGCCGCGCCGATTGGTCGCGCCCGGATTGGCCCTTCTTCATCGGACAGATCGCCTCGCCCACTGCCAACTGGCCGGATGATCAGGACCCCTACGCTGTCATCCGCGAGGCCCAACGTGCCACTGCCGTGGCCGACGCCCACTCGGGGTTTGTGGTGAGCCTGGATTACGGGGAACGCGGCAATGTGCATCCCATCCAGAAGCAGCCTGTGGGTGAGCGTTTTGCCCGGCTGGCCTTGGCGCGAGTATATGGACAGTCTGTCGGTGCGGCCCAAAGTGCGAGCGCCGTCCGCGCTTCGCGCGAGGGGGACCGGGTGCGGGTGGAGTTCGCCGATTTGCCCGGAAAATTGGAACTGCGCGACCCCGCGCTGCCGACATTGGAGGTTGGTCCTGCGGCGGGGCCTTGGCAGCCGGTCCAGGCCGTTCTTTCCCCGGACGCCCGCCAGCTCATCGTGACCCTTCCGAAAACCACGGACGAACCCATGACCCTCCGCTATGCCTGGAGGAATTTCTGTGCCCTCTCCCTCTATTCGGACGAGGGACTTCCGGTTTCCCCATGGAGCCTCCCCATCACCGCTCCTTGAGTTTATGAATGATGCCCTGCTACCTGATGATTCTTCCAGCCCACGACCCCCCGCCTGGTGGCGCGAAGCCCGCTTTGGGTTATTCATCCACTGGGGCGTCTATTCCGTCCCTGCCGGTGTGCACCGCGGTCGACCCGTGGCCGGTGCCAGCGAGTGGCTGATGCACTCGGTGCCCATCCCGGTGGACGAATACAAAACCCACGCCGCCGGTTTCACCGCCTCGGCTTATGATGCGGACGCTTGGGTGAAGGCCGCCGTCGAGGCCGGCATGGGCTACGTGGTCATCGGGGCCAAACACCACGACGGGTTCGCCCTTTTTGAAACCAAGGTCAACGACTGGAATGCGGTCGATGCCACGCCCGCCGCCCGGGATGTCCTGCGTCCCCTGGTCGAAGCCTGCCGACGGGCCGGGTTGCCCATCGGTTTCTACTACTCCCAGGCCCAGGACTGGATCAACGGAGGATCAAACTATGCCGGCAACTGGGATCCGGCCCAGGACCGGGACTTCGACGAATACCTCGACCAAGTGGCCATCCCACAGATCCGCGAACTCCTGACCCAATACGGCCCGGGCGTCCCGTCCGTGCTCTGGTGGGACACGCCGGCCAAAATGACTCCGGAACGTTCCGCGCGGGTCAATGCCGCGGTCCAGGAACTGGCTCCCGGCATCCTCCAGAACGACCGGCTCGGGGAGGGCTTTCCCGGCGATTTCGAGACACCCGAACAACGCATTCCCGCCAACCGCCCCCACCGTCCGTGGGAAACCTGCATGACCACCAACGAATCGTGGGGATTCAATCTGCACGACCAGGATTGGAAACCCCCGGGACTGCTCATCCGCCAGCTCTGCGAAGTGGTCTCGCAGGGCGGCAACTACCTTCTCAACATCGGCCCCCGTGCCGACGGCACCATCCCGGAACCCACCCTGGACGCGCTCCGGGCCATCGGTCGCTGGATGCGGGTCAACGGAGGGGCCATCCGCGGCGCCTCGGCCGGCCCTTTTCCCCACCGTCTGCCCTGGGGATTTGCCACCCAAAAAGGCAACACCATCCACCTGCTGGTGGAACAATGGCCGGAAGAGGGGAAACTGTTCGTGCCCTTGCTTGACCTGCCTGAGCGGGCGCATCCTCTGGCCGATGCCTCCGGACATCTCGCGGCAACCCCCTGCCCGGGGGGATTTCAACTCACCTTGCCGCCCCGGCCCACCGACCCCGAAGTCAGTGTTCTGGTGCTCGAATTCGCCGCCGAACCGCGTTTGGGGGAGGTTCCACCCCGTCCCCGTCCGCCGGTGGTTCCCCAGCCGGCCGATGGCGCCATCACTTTGCGGGCGGCCGACGCCGAATTGGTCGGGGACCACATTGCCCTTCTTGCCGGCCAGGAACCCCAACTGGGGTGTTGGACTTCGCTCGAATCCCATCCCCTCTGGCGCGTGCGTCTCCACCGGGCGGGCAACTACCGGGTGGAATTGGTCTACGCCGTTCCGGCCCACCGGCAGGGCACCCTGGCCGAGATCGATCTCGGCGGCAACCGTCTCCCCGTGGTCGTCGGCGGCACCGGGGGGTGGGGCGAGTTCGTCCGCTTCCCGGCCGGCACGGTCACCCTCGCCGCCCAGGAGGAATTGCCCGTGCGTGTGCTCCCGATCCGCATCCCGGTCGGGGCCGTGATGAATCTTCGCGCCGTCTGCCTCACCCCCGCATAACCCAACAACGAACAAACATGAAGAAATCAAAATCACTCCCTTTCCTGCTGCTTTCCTGTTTCCTTGCCTTGTGCGGCCCTGCTGGTGCCGCGGTTGAGACGGAAGAACAGCGCATGCGCTGGTTCGACGAGGCCCGTTTCGGCCTGTTCATCCACTGGGGCGTTTATGCGGTTCCGGCAGGTGAGTGGCAGGGTAAACCGGTGGGCGGGATCGGGGAGTGGATCATGAAAAACGGCCAGATCCCGGTGACCGATTACCGCGCTTTCGCCAAGGATTTCACCGCCGCGAAATACGAGCCCGCCGCATGGGCCAAACTCGCCCGCACCGCCGGGATGAAGTACATGGTTATCACCTCAAAACACCATGATGGATTCGCCCTGTACGATTCCGACGTGACCGATTGGGATGTCATGGCCTCGGGGGCGAAGCGCGACCTCCTCGCCCCGCTGGCCGCGGCCGCGCGCAAGGAGGGTCTCAAGTTCGGGCTCTACTACTCGCAGGCCCAGGATTGGAACCATCCCGGTGGCGGCAAGGCCGGAAACAAAAGCTGGGACCCGGCCCAGGAGGGTGATTACGACCAATACCTCCAGAAAATCGCCCTGCCGCAGGTGAAGGAAATCGTCGCGCGTTACCAACCCGCCATCCTTTGGTGGGACACCCCGGTCAACATGACTGCGGAGAGGGTCAAGCCCTTCGCGGAATTCATGGCCCTGCACCCGGAGATCATCAACAACAACCGGCTCGGCACCGGGTTCAAGGGCGATACCAAAACCCCCGAACAGCACATCCCGCCGCGCGGCTATCCCGGCGAGCGGTTCGAGGTCTGCATGACGATGAACGACACCTGGGGATACAAGAAAAACGACCACAATTGGAAAAGCGTCCGCCAGATCCTCCGTAATCTGTCCGACATCGCCAGCAAGGGGGGCAATTTCCTCCTCAATGTCGGCCCCACCCCCGAAGGACAGATTCCGCCCGAAAGCGTCGAGCGCCTGGAAGCGGTCGGGAAATGGATGGCGGTGAACGGCGAGGCCATCCATGGCACCCAGCCCGGTCCATTTCCCCGGCGTCTGCCCTGGGGTCGGGTGACCCGGCGTGACAATGCCGACGGGAGCGCCACGCTTTACGCCCAAATCTGGGACTGGCCGGAAGACCGCCGCATCCTCTTGCCCACGGTCACCAGCACCCCCCGCACGGCCAAATTTTTGGCCGGTGGTGCCGCTGCCTCCTGCAAAAAAACGCCCGAAGGGCTGATGGTGGAATTGCCCGAAAAAGCCACCGATGCCGATGTTTCCGTGATCCGGCTGGATTTCACCGCACCGGTCAGTGTGACCCAGGAGCCCTTCATCACCCCCGGGCCCGACGGACGCGTGGTCTTCAGGGCGCTCGATGCCGATGCCAATGGCCACTACGACGGTAACATCCAGGTCCGCGGCAGCGGGGCCGACACCTACCTGACCGATTGGAAAAACCCGAAGTGGAGTTTGGAGTACCAATTGAAGACGGCCAAGGCCGCAACCTGGAACGTGCTGGCCGAGGTGGCCGCGCCGGAAGCCACCGCTCTGGAGGTCGAGGCGGCAAAAAAAATCAGCCCGGTGAAGATCGAGGCCACCGGGCCCGGCTTGAGCTGGAAGAAAATCGCCCTCGGCACGATTGATTTGCCCGTCGGCGAGACTTCCTTTGTCCTGAGAGGGGCCAAGGAGGGATGGAAGACCCTGAGTGTCCGCCATCTCTGGCTGGAACCGGTGAATCCCTGAATCCCAAAATCCTTGAGCCAATCATGAACCGATTCCTCTCTGCGCCTGTTTCGTGTCTCCTTCTTGGCCTGGCCTTCCTGTGGCCGGCGCCGCTCCTTCGGGCGGCTGCTTCGCCCCCGACATCGGTCAACCAGGTCTTCCAGTTCATGCAGAACGGCACCTGCACCGCATGGAGTGACGGCCAGCCCTCCAAGGCCACCTCCTATCTCTGGATTCCCGAGAATTGCCGGAAAGTGAGGGGACTGCTGATCCTCTGCGCCAACGTGCCGGAGCACCGCCTGGTCGGACATGAGGAAATCCGCAAGGTTTGCGCCGCCCTTGATCTGGCCATCGTCTGGAGCGTGCCCAGTTTCATGAACTTCCGCAAAACCCCGGAAGGAAAGAAAATGCAGGACGAAATCCAGACCACCGTCGATTTCCTCCAGCAGCAACTCGACGGCCTGGCCCGGTCTTCCGGATACGATGAGATCGCCACCGTGCCCTGGCTGCCCATTGGCGAGTCGGGACACCTCCTGATGGTCGATGCCCTGGTCGAGAACCGGCCGGAGCGTTGCATCGCCGGCATCTGGCTCAAGAACAGCCACCTGCCGCCCAAAAACCGCCAGGTTCCCGCCCTGGTGGTTTTCGGGACCGCCCAGGAATGGACCCAGGACAAGAGCGATATCCGGACCAAGTGGAATGACATCGGCAAGACCTATGAGGGCATCCTCGAGCAGCGCGCCAGAAATCCGGAGTGGCCGCTCAGTTATGTGATCGACGGCCACAGCGGGCACTTTGATTGTTCCGAAAGGTTGACCGCCTACCTCGTGCACTACATCGAGTGCGCGGTCCGGGCCCGCCTGTCGGATGATGGTTCCCCCGTGCTCAAGCCGGTCGCCCTGGCCAGCGGTTATCTGGCCGACCTGCCCGTTCCCGGTCATGAGAACAAACCGGTGCAGCGCGCGGACAAGCCCGCCGCGCTGCCCTGGTATTTCGACGAAGCCTCCGCCCAGGAGGCCCAGGCCATCGCGGCCATCAACTGGAAAGCAGCGACCCAATTGCCGGTTTATTTGGACAAGGAAAACAAGGTCCTGCCCCACGATTTCAACGGGATCACCAATTTGAAGGAGCTGGCCTACGAGGATGACGGCCTGACCTTCACCGTCCGCGGCGGCATGGCGGAGTCCATCCCCGAGGGGTTTCTCAACGCCGGGGAAAAACTCGACCGCGCTCCCGGCGAACCCGTCTTCGAGTGGTTGTGTGGGCCTATCGAAGCTTTGGGAGATGGACGTTTCCGGATATCGGTCGACCGTGTTTGGCTCGGGGGTGGGGCGACCTACATCGCCCTGCGGCATCCGGGGAACGCGGAGATCCGGGGCGTGGTCCAGCCCGCCGGATTGGATCTGCGCGGCGCCATCCGGAACAAAAGCGGCAAACCCCAGAAGATCACCTTTGATCCCATCCCGGACGTCCCGGCTGGCACGCCCTCTCTGGCGCTCAAGGCGGTTTCCGATTCGGGTCTTCCCGTGCGGTTCTTTGTCGTTTCGGGTCCGGCGGTTGTCCAGGGGGAGCAACTCGAATTCACCCGCATTCCCCCGCGGTCCAAGTTCCCGGTCGAGGTCAACATCGCGGCCTGGCAGTGGGGACGTTCCACGGAACCTTCCGTGAAGATGGCTGAGATCGTCACCCAAACCTTTCGCATCACGGAACGATGATTCATCCGCATCCGCGCGCCGTGGCCTAACCATATGACAGCATAAACGGTATGTTCAACGGCTTGAAAGGAAAAAGGTGGCCGAACGGACTGTGGGATCAGGGCGTATGAGCGGGCATTGGAAAATGATGGGCTTGGTGGGGTTTCTGGCCATGCCGGTTCTGCTTTGCGCGGGCGGCATCGAAGAGGACTTTGACCGGCCCCCCGTCTCGGTCAGGCCCTATGTGTGGTGGCATTGGATGGGTCCCAACTTTTCCAAGGAAGGAATCACCAAGGACCTCGAAGCCATGAAGGATTCAGGCATCGGTGGCGCCACCATCTTCAATATCACCTCCGGCGTGCAGGAAAGCAGCAGCCCCTTGGGAAAGACGCCCTGGCCGCAAAACACGTACCGCGGTCCCGCTTATTGGGACGCCATGCGCCATGCCGCCCGTGAGGCGGGCCGACTCGGGCTTGAACTCGGCCTCCACAACACAGTCGGCTACTCCACCACCGGGGGGCCCTGGATCGATCAGACGCGTGGCATGCAGCGACTCGTTTGGAGTGAAACTCTTGTCCAAGGCGAGGGGGTACAAACTTTCACCCTGCCGCGTCCGGAAATCCCCCCTTACCGCGGATGGGGTGGGGGGACCAAGGCCCCAATCACCTATTTTCGCGACATCGTGGTCCTCGCGGTGCCTGCGGAAGGTAACCTTACCCGGGACAAAGTGCGGTTGATCTCTGAACGGATGGCAGAGGATGGCACGTTGACTTGGAGAGTGCCTCCGGGGTTGGGGGCATGGAAAATCTATCGTTTCGGCCATGCCCCCACCGGGGCGACGCCCCATCCTGTGCCCGATGATGTCCTGGGCCTGGCCATGGAGGCGGACAAGATGAGCGCGGAGCAGACCCGCTTCCACTGGACCCAGGTTCTCCAGCCCCTGCGCGCATGTCTGGGGCCCGAGTTCGGGCGGTCCTTCCGCCATGTGCTCATCGACAGCTACGAAGCGGGGGACCAGAACTGGACCCCGCGCTTCCGTGAGGAGTTCCGCCGCATGAAGGGTTATGATCCGGTGCCCTGGCTGGTGACCCTTGGGCAGATCCTCACCGGGGACAAACAGAACAGGCAACGCCGGATTCTTGGCACGGAGGAAGAAACGGCCCGCTTCGAATACGACTACCGCGATGTGGTGGAGGAACTCTACCGCACCCGGGGATGGGAGCCCGCCAGGGATATGGTCCATCGCGAGGGGTTGGAACTGCACTTCGAACCCTACAGCGGGCCGTTCGACACCGTGGCCGGTGCAGCCCTCGCCGACGTGCCGATGGGGGAATTTTGGAACCATAGTTCGGGGGGTATTTCGGCGGGTATTGTGCCGGCTGCGAGGGCCGCTGGTCGGCGCATCATCGCGGCCGAGGCCTTCACCGGTCTGCCGGTGAACAGCCGCTGGGATGAAACCCCGGCACGGTTGCGGCGTTCCGCCGACGGGGCCTTCAGCGCGGGGGTGAACCGCCTCGTGCTCCACCACTGGGTGCACCAACCGCTCGATGACCGCTTCGTGCCCGGTTTCGGGATGGGTTGGTGGGGGGTGCACTTCGGACGCCACCAGACCTGGCTCGACCAGGGGCGGGAGTTTTTCCTCTACCTGGCTCGCACTCAGGTTCTTCTGCAGCGTGGCCACACCCCGGTGGACGTGCTTGGCATCGGTCGGCCGGAGGGGGGAGGGGATGTGGTGCCCCCGCATGTGTTGGACGAGCTGCGGGTGGATAACGGGCACATCCTCACACCCGGCGGACGTTCCTACCGCGTTCTGACCTGGAACCACGGGGGGGCGCTCCTGCCCCAACAGGTGGCCCGGTTGCTCGAACTGGTCCGTGACGGGGCGGTGTTGGTCTCGCCCCGTCCCACCCGATCTCCCAGTCTGCGGGATTACCCTTCCAGCGATGCCGAGGTCAACACACTCGCCGACGAACTCTGGGGTCGGGCCCCCGGTGCTCCCGGTCCGGTGCGTGTCGGTTCGGGCCGGGTCTATCCTTCGACAAACACCCAGGATGCCCTGCGTGATCTGGGGTTGGACCGTCCGATGGTGAGCCAGGACAAAGGTTCGGCCAACGTCCGGGTCCTTCACCGCCGCGTGGAGGAGGAAAGCACGGATCTGTTCTTCGTTTCCTCGGACGCTGACCAACCGGTGCGCGCCTCACTCTCGTTCCGGATCACTGGACGCCTGCCGGAAATCTGGGACGCGGAGGAGGGCTCGCGCAAGCCGGCCCGCGATTGGCGTGTGGATGGTGATCGCACGCAGGTCGCACTCGAATTGGCCGCCGGCCATTCCTGTTTTGTCGTCTTTCGCCGGCCAACCGCCGGGCTTTCTGCCACCCCGGTCCCGGCCATCACCACCCGGCCGCTGCCCGTCAAGGGCCCATGGGAAGTGTCCTTCACCCCCGGATGGGGCGCTCCCGGACAGGCCGTTTTTCCGCAATTGGCTTCCTGGTCGGATCATAGCGACCCCGGCATCCGCTATTTCTCCGGGACCGCCGTTTACCGAACAAAGTTCGATTGGTCCGCCGGGGAAACCCAGAAGGGTCCGGTCTGGCTCGATCTCGGCGACGTCCGCGACCTGGCGGGCGTCCGTCTCAACGGCCGCGATTTGCGCACGCTCTGGTGTCCCCCATACCGGGTCGAGGTCTCGCAGGCCATCCAGACCGGCGGGAACACGCTGGAGGTTTCCGTCTCAAACACCTGGCACAACCGCCTGATCGGCGATGAGCAGGAACCCGCCGACGTGGTTTTGGGGAAAGAACGCACCTGGGGCAAGGACAAGGTGTTTGTCGGGCGTCCGCTCGTTGGTTTTCCCGATTGGGTTCTCCAAGGCCTCCCCCGGCCCTCCACCGGGCGCAAGTGCTTCGTCACTTGGAACTATTTCACCAAAGATTCGCCTCTGATTCCCGCCGGACTTCTGGGCCCGGTGGTTCTGGAGATCCAGGTTCCCGTTCCCACTTCGAACCGGTGAAGAACCGCCCAATCCACCCCAACCCTATGACCCATTTGAAACGTCCTCCGACGGCTTGCCATGTTCATTCTTCCAATATTCGCGCTGCCATGGTGGCGTTGGTCTTGATGCTTTGGTCGGCGGTGCCCCTCCGGTTGGCCGCGGCCGGATCACCCGCTGCCGGGGCACTCCTCGAGCGCATCGCCGGGGGGACGGTGTTTGGAATCGCTTTCGATGGTACGGAGGTGCGGAACGGATTGCGCCTCATCGTCCGGCAAGGCGAGGGCACTCTCGGTTTCACCCTTGAGAACACCGGCTCCTCCGACCTCGCCCTCGACTCTGTCGTGTTGGCGGAATTCGACCACGGGTTCCTGCCCGAAACTCCCTTTTATGGCGAAGGGTTCAGCATGTTCTGCTCCACGGGCGGCACCCTGGCCAAGCCCCTCCCCGGTGATCCTTACACCGACGAAGCCCACTACCGCCTGCCCGGACTGAAGGGTTTCGCGACCACATACAATTACACCCTGCTCCGGCCGCAGGACGGCCGGCCCGTGCTCATCGGGTTCACCTCCTGCCGCCGCTTCAATGGACGCTTGCATTGGAATGCGGAACGCTTGCGGATTTCTCTGGCCACCGAGGGGTTGGTACTCAAGGCCGGGGCCAGATGGACCCTGGAGGATCTGATGGTGGTTTCGGGCCCCGATGCCGACAAGCTGATGGAGACCTTCGGCCGGGCGATCGCAAAGAGCCATCCACGCCTGCCCTGGCCGGAGCGGCCCACGGGGTGGTGTTCCTGGTACGGCTACGGCCCCCGCATCAGCGCAAAGATTGTGGCCGACAATCTGGCGGCGATGAAGACCCATTTGCCCGGTCTGCGCTATGTGCAAATCGACGACGGCTACCAACCTTGGATGGGCGATTGGCTGGAATCCGGCCGCTTGTTCCCCGAAGGGATCCCCGCCCTTTGCCGCACGATCTCCGAGGCGGGCTTTGTGCCAGCGATCTGGGTCGCCCCCTTCATTGCTTCACCCGAGTCCGAACTCTTCCGCAAACATCCGGATTGGTTCGTTAGGGATGCCGCCGGTCGCCCCCTCAGCACCAAAGGGGTGACCTTCCCCGGTTGGCGACAGGGACCGTGGTACATGCTCGACGGGACCCATCCCGGGGCCCGGGCCTACCTCACACAGGTTTTCCGTACCATGCGCGGGTGGGGCATCCGTTATTTCAAGTTGGACGCCAACGCGTGGGGCGCCCTGCCGTTTGGGCGCCGGTACGATCCCGCGGCCTCGAGCGTCGAGGCCTATCGTATGGGCATGCGTGCGGTGATCGAGGGCGCCGGACCGGATGCGTTCATTCTGGGTTGCAACCACGCCTACTGGCCTTCGCTTGGAATCATCCACGGTTCGCGCACCTCGTACGACATCGGGCATTCCTTCCCGGGCTTTGTGCGGGTGGCGCGCCAGAACCTGCTGCGCAATTGGATGAACGGCCGGCTCTGGTGGAATGACCCCGACTGTTTGCTGCTGCCCCAACCGGTGGACCCGGCCCGTTTGCCGCCCCTGGAGGGTCCGGACGGCGTCAAACGCGTGAACGAGGCCATCACCCAGGACCGTCTTTCGTTCCATCTGGCCGCCACCCTCGCCACCGGTGGGATGCTTCTGTCAGGCGACCGGCTGGTGGATTACGACCGGACCAGGTGGGCGTTTCTCGCCAAGGCCCTGGGTGCTCCGGGCCGGGCGGCGCGGTTCGCCGACGACCGTCTCGAAGAAGGGGTTCTCGACAACGGCGACGAGAAGTGGTTTTTCCTCCTGAACTGGGAATCGGCACTGCGGGCGCGCTTCGTGGCCGTTCCCGAGGGCGGAACCCTGTCCGACTATTGGACAGGCCAGTCCTTGGAGAGATCCGGGGGCCGGACCGAGATCCTGCTGCCGCCCACTTCCGGACGGGTACTCGTTTGGAGGAAAACGCCATGAGACGGTGCTGTGTGGAAGGGGTCGCCGTGCGGCTTTCTCCGGGCAGGAGCGGCGTGATCCGCTTCCCTGCGATTCTTGGCTTGTTCGCGGCCGCTGCATTTGTCCATCTGTCCGCCGCGTCTTCCGGTCCCATGCCGGTGGTGCCGGCGGATGAACTCGGGAGGATTCCGCGGGTGTTCCCCGCCGAGGGTTTCTCTTCCGGGAATCCCTTGGTAAGTCCGCTCTTTTTCGAAGGGGCCCCGTGGCGTGGCCAGCCCACCCGCGTTTTTGCCTGGCTGGGTCTGCCCAAAGTCCCCGAAGGAACCCGCGTGCCCGGCGTGGTCCTCATCCACGGCGGCGGCGGTACCGCCTTCGCTTCCTGGGTCGGCCTCTGGGTCGAAAGGGGATACGCGGCCATTGCCTTCGACACCAGTGGATCGCTGCCACAGCCCGAGGGCGACCCCCGCTCGCGCAACCCGGTGGGCGGCCCACCGGGTGGGAGTGCGGTATTCGCGCAGCTGGCGGAGCCCCTTGTGGACCAGTGGCCGTTCCATGCCCTGACCGCCGCGGTCCGGGCCCATTCGCTTCTGCGCGCCCAACCCTGTGTCGACCCCGCACGCACCGGGGTGACCGGGATCTCATGGGGGGGATATCTGACCTGCCTTTTTGCCGGAACCGATCCCCGGTTGAGCTTTGCCATTCCTGTTTACGGCTGTGGTGATTATGGGCAGACGGTGTTCGCCGCCAAATTGGCCGGGTTGCCTCCCTCTTTGTCCGCCTTCTGGCGGGAGCAATGGGACGCCTCCCTCTATCTTCCGCGGGCGCGGATCCCCATGCTCTGGGTCAATGGAACCAACGACCATTTTTTCTGGATACCTGCCTGGCAGGCCAGTCACCGGATGATCGACCCCGGTCGTCGCACCCTCTGTTTGCGCGTGGGCATGAAACACGGGCATCCTCCGGAAGGTGACCCACCAGAAGTCGTGGCTTTCGCCAACAGTCTCGTTTGTGGAGCAGATCCTCTGCCTTCGGTGCATTCTTCCTCAGTGGATGGCGGAGTCTTCCGTGCCCTCTATTCATCCCCCCGTCCCATCCAGCGGCTGGAATTGATTTTTTGCACCGATGCCGAATCTCCTTGGGAAAAAAAAGCCTGGCAGACCCAGTCCCTGCCGATCCAAGGTGGAAAAGTCGAGGTCCCTTTAGTCCGGGGAGTCCGCTTTTGCTTCCTCAATGTGACCGACGCTCGGGGACTCGTTTCCAGCTCCGAGGTGTTCTTCCTGCCTGCCCCCTGAGTTTGCTTGAGTGAACCGATACGCCACTTTTTTTGCATCCAACTTCCCTCTGCATCATACAAGCAGGGAGAAGTAACATCCGGATATACTAAAACCTTTTGCGCAAAAGAATGAAATATAACGACCATTAAGGAATGAAATTGCAAGTAGATGACGGTATCTTAAACTACAATAATGACTTTTTCTTTTTGGCGTTCGAGCACGGCGCTTGGGGTCTTCTCCGTGGTGTGGTGTGGGGTTCTCACGGCCCAGACAGTCACGGTGACTGCTCCCGACCCCGATGCCAGTGAGTCCGGCCTTTATCCCGGCTTGTTCCGTCTGACCCGCACGGGCGACACTTCCCAACCGCTGACGGTGGCCCTCGCGACCAGTGGCACGGGCGTTGCCGATGAGGACTTCGAAGCCCTCCCGGCCACGGCCACTTTTGCCGCCGGCAATGCCACGCTTGATGTGCCTCTGCTGCCGATCAACGATCCGAACGAAGAAACCGGCGACGACACCGTGGTCCTCCAAGTCCTGCCGGGTGCGGGGTACAGCGCTGGCGTTCCCGCTTCGGCTACGGTGACCGTGGTCGACAACGAGACCTTCACCAACACGTCCCCCTTCCACACCACCGCCCTGTCGGTCAATGCCACCGCCATCCGGCTAGACTGGGTCGACAACTTCGAGAACGAGACCAAATACCGTGTGCAATACCGTGCCGCGGGGAACAGTTCCTGGACCACCATCGACAACCTACCGGCCAACACCACCGCGCATACCGTTTCCGGTCTGACGACCGGCGTGGTTTACGAATTCCGGGTCAATGCCTATCAAGGCAGCACCGCTTCGCAGAACCAGACCGAAATCCGGGCCGTGCCGCTCGCTCCCCAAAGCCCGGCGCCCGCTTTCACCACCTTTGAGCAGTGGCGCGTGGCGCGTGGCCTGGACCGGGGCTGGCGTGCCGTGGCCGGAGGCACCACCGACGATCCCGATGGCGACAGAAAAAACAACCTGCTGGAATACCTCCTGGGGACCGACCCTTGGTCGCCGGATGCTGCCAGCCTGCAAATCAGCGCCGCCCCGGCCTCGGTCGGGCTGGTGTGGCCCGAACAATCCGGCCTCTTGGATGCTTCTCTTCGTCTGGAAGAATCGGCCGACCTCGCCACCTGGGGGAATTCCACCCTGGGCACCACCGCTGGCAACGGCACCCGCAGCGCCACGGATGCGCGAGGGTCTGCCGCCCGTTTCTATCGGTTGACACCGGGCACGACTTCACCTGCCACCCCCTCGGCCATCATCACCTGCTGGGGCGACAGCCTGACCGGCAATCCCGGGACCTACGTCGACAAGCTCAAGGTCCTGCTTCCCGGAAATCGTACGGTCCAGAACTGTGGTATCGGGGGCGATACCTCCCTCCAGATTGCCGACCGCCTCCGTGGGGTCACCCTGACCAGCCCGATTCCCGCCTATGCCGTCTCCACACTGGCTGGAACCCCCGTTCGTCTGGTCGCCTCGCGCACCACGCATTCCCGCATCATGAACACGTCCAACCGGAGCAGTTGGACTTCCTACTCCGCCACCATCGCCAACGTATCCAAAGTCGAGTTCTTCAACTTTGGTGTGAAAATCGGCGAGTCTTCGACCCCGCTCTCCGCCACTGTCACTTCGAACCGCACGGCCAATCCCTCACGGCTCATCTCCCCGGGCCACCCATACAGCAATGGCGACGTGGTTCACTTCCCCGCCGGACCGCTGCCCTTGCCGTTGATTGTCGGCAAGACCTATTACATCCAGAACGCCGATGCCGGCGGGTTTTCCCTGGTTGAGGCCGACACCCAATTCACCGTGACCGCCAGCACCACCGCTCCCAGTGGCCGCTTTGCCTCCGCCGGGCATCCCTATGGCAATGGAACGGCTGTTTCCTTCCGGCGCGGGGCCGCCCCTCCCGGTCTCTATGGGGAACGCCTCTATTATGTGCGCGATGCCGACAGCGGGGGCTTTTCCCTTGCTGATACGCCGGACGGGCCGGCCCTCACCATGGTCTACAACTACAGCGGGGCCGTCCTCGGGCCGCCTTCTTCCACCGTCGTCTCGCTCGCGGCCAATTTCAGCGCCCCCACCGCGATCCGGGGGCCGTTTGTCCTGGATTGGGTCCATCCCGGCGGTCCCACCTCGATCACCCTCCGCACCCACACCGACCGCGATGGCAACACCTTCATCTTCTGGATGGGACGGAACAACAACGGCCGGCCACATGAGGTTCTGGCCGATCTCCGCGAGGCCGTCGGTCAGATCAAAGCCCTCGATGGCCGTTTCCTGATCGTCTCGGTCACGAATGGTGGGAACGAGGGGCCGGGGGTTTCCTATTATTGGAACACCATCAACCTCAACAGCCTGTTGAAAAAGGAATTTCCCCATGAGTTCGTGGACATCCGCAGTCCCATCGTCATGGGGGCGCTGGACACGGTCGAGGAACAAGCCTTCCGTGCCGATGATTGCCCGCCGCCCAGCCTGCGCAGCCTGAACGACAACGTACACTTCAACGACGCCGGACAGCAGATCATCGCCGAAACCCTGGCGGCGGAAATCCAGGCCCGCGGCTGGTAGTCGGGGCGGGCGCGGAAGCGCGAGCTTGGCGCTCAAGCGTTTTGGGTTCCCACCCGTGTGGTGGCGCCCACATGGAGCGTGCTTGGCATGAGGATGGAGCGCGGCGGTTCATTGCTGTGCATGATCCGATTGTTCTTCCCAGATATGAAGGGGGAGGAATTCCGCTACATCTGCTGGTGGGAATAGGTCCACCGTTACTGGGACCGGATGATCGGGGTGATCTTTGCCGTGCCCTTGGTCGTCTTCTGATGGCGTGGATGGATCATACCAAATCATGTTGAATGTGCCTATATCAATCGGAGGGTCGCAGGCCCTGCGACCAAGCCGCACAGCATGCGGCCCTCCGGGGCGCTTTTGCGCCCAATCAATCGGATTTGGTATTACCCGCGGCTGGCACAGGCGTCTTCTCGTGCTCTTTATTCTCGGTGGTCTCCAGGGGGCCTTGGGATGCTTCATGATGGCCAGTGGGCTGGTCGACTGTCTCAGCGTCAGTCCCTAACGCCTCGCCGCCCATCTAGGCCTTGCCTTGGTTCTCTTTGCCTGGGTCCTCTGGCTGGCCCTCGAGATCCTCACCCAAGGTTTGCGCCGACGACGGGCGAGGGTGGGGTCCCGGGATGTTGGGGCAGGGGACTGTCAAATTGGGAGCGGCTGCTTCTTTTGTAAATCATCTATGGGGGATTCATGGCCGGAATGAAAGCCGCCATGGCACACCCCACCTTCCCCAATCTTTCGGGGGCTTGGTTGCCTGCGGCTTCGGCGTGGATCAATCCGATCTGGCGCAATTTCTTTGAAAACACCACCGTCATCGCCTTCACCTACCTTGGCTGGGGGTGTTGGTTTTCCTGGCGGGTAGCGTCCTGGCCGGTTGGATCATCGCCTGCGGCCCGGCCCGACTCCGTCAGCCCGCAGGATGGCTCGTCTTCCTGCTGCTCGTCCAAGTGGTATTGGGCACCGCCACCACCCTGGCTGCCCTGGGTCACATCCCCGTCGTCCTGGGTTCGCTGCACCAACTCAACGCCCTTCTGATCCTCGCCCTCGGTCTCTATTTGCAAAAACAGGCGACGATCTAAAACAGAAAAAACACTTCGGCCTTCGGTTGGTCAAAGAGAGTGGGCTGAAAATGGGTATGGAACTTGGTCCTATCTTTGAAAAAAGCCAGGCACTTCCAGCAGGAGCCTTCCTTTGATTCCGGCGGGCAACTTCCACTGGTTCGGGCCGGTTTGCTCCAGAGGAGCTCCGCCAAACAGTTGAACACGGTTGGCCCCCGGAGGCAGGCAAAGCAGCTCGTTGGCAAAGCCCATGCGCTCCTCGATGAGATCAATGTCCAGTGCCTTGCGCAGCGGGATGTAGTGAAGCAGTGTCAGAATCAGGTCCGGGCCGCGTCGGCGGGGATAGACTTGGATGGTGCTGGGGAGACCCTCACCAAAGGGGGCTGATCCGATCAGGTGGCGCACGGCCAGTCGCCAGACATCGCGGGCTGCGGTGTTTCCCGCTTTGCGGTATTCCCGGAAAAGCGGATCGGCGAAATAAACGAACCTCTGACTGGCCACGACGACTGGTTGCCCGCTGGATTCCGGGCGGGGCGGGGTTTGGAGATGGGAGCAGAAATGGACATCATCTCGCTGGAAGTAGGGAAGCACGCGCTCGACCCACACATCGGTGCCTTCCCCCGCTTCCACAACCAGGCCCTGCTGGTAAAAAACACGGTCGCTGCGGGCGAGCGTGGAGGAGAATGCAGGCTTGGCGCGCCAGTAGGCCGGATAGGCCTCGGCCTTTCCCTTGATCCGTATGGGCAGAAAGTCGAGCAACCATCGTCCGTCGGCCGCGCAGCCGCCTTGGTGGGAAATGAGGAGATGCCCCCCATTCTCGTAATACTGGCGCAGGCGATTGGCAAAGTCTTGAGTGAGGGTGGTGCTGTCGCCTAAAATGACCAAATCGAGTCCCTGAAGGGTATCTTCCGCGTCCAGCAACTGGCATTCGTAATGGGCCTCTTCGCACATTTGAATGGCCCCTTCGTCCGATTGGGCCGTCAGGTTGGCGTCCAGTCCCGGGGTGCCACTGGTGGCGATGCCGATCTGGATCAAGGGTTCCGATCCGTGATAAAAGGGCTCTGCTGCGGCGACCTGTTGGTAGACGGCGCCGATGAGATCGTAGGCCGCCATATCAAGCTGGCCGCGGGGATGGAGTTGGTCCCCGATCGAATTCGCCCCCCCCATGGCCTGCGGGCGGAAGCATTCGAACTCCAGTGCGGCCTGGGGTTTGATGCCGCCGAAGTCCCCCCACATGGTCTGGAACCGCCCGGTCATGCCCAACCATGGTTTACCCCAGTGGGCGGTGGAGCGTGCCAGGCGTGGAAAATGGAAGTAGCCCCAGAATCCGGATGGCAGGGACTCGATTTCCATGTGGCTCATGTGGGCATAGCGCGCCCGGGCACCGAGTCCCGGTTCAAGGAAACTGTCGGAACCGGCATTGAAGAAAACCGTGGCCTCGGGGCGGGCAGCACGGATGAGATCGCTGTAACGCTTGGAGAATACTTCCTGCGCCTTGGCCAGGAAGCGCTCGTGTCCGGCAGAGGAATCATCCAACAATCCGTATCGCTGCCGGAACTCGCGTGATTCGGGAGACCAGCATGCTCCCTTCGGAAAAAAACAGATGTCGTAGAAAAAACCGTCCACTTCGCTCCCGTAGCGCTCCAGCACCTCGCGGGTGAGATCTTCGATATGTTGCTGATAGGCCGGATGCAACCAGTTGAGGAATTTCCATCCACCGGGCTGGGGCGAAGGCCAGTCGGCAAAGTGGCCGTTCTGGAACAGGGCCCGCCATTCGGGATGCATTTGTGCCGAAAGGGCATCCCAGCCGACCGTGAGGTAGATCGGGCAACGGATGCCCTCCCGGTGCAGGGCCTCGATTTGTTCTCCGAGAAGGTCGGGGTGGGATGGGGACAACTGGGGGTGGACCGGACAGACTTTTGAGGGAAAGTAGGTGAACCCGTGGTGGCACTTGGCGAAGATCGTGACGCTGTTGACGTGCGACTGCTTGAACGTCGAGGCAAAGGCCCGGGCATCAAATTCCGCGCCCACACCGGGTATGTGGGGCGATGTGTGGAAATCCAGGTGGACCTGGCGCTGGTGTGTGAAGAGCGGATGGTTCACATCAGAAAGGCCGGATAAATTGGATGCTTGCGCCAAAGACAAAAAAGGACCCGACACTTACCACCACTTCCAAATGTTGGTTTCGTTGGGTCGTGAATTGTAGTAATTGAGACCGCGGTCCCCTACAAGCTCCTCGACATGGTAATCTGCAAAAAGATAGAGCGCTTTGTTGCCTGGGCGGGAGACGCGGTAACTGGCCTGCACCTTGCTGCTTGTACTGGGAGCTTGGTCGGGACTCATCGGGAGGGTATTGAGTCCATTGATTTCGGCGACGACCACCGTTTTCGAAGGATTGGGAATGCGGTTGATGTATCCATCCCATTGAGGGTCGTTGGTGTATTTGTTGTAACTAAAGGCGATCGGACGGGTCCAGAGTTTGTACTGCGATCCGGGAGAAAACCCCGGATAGGGGTCGCAGGCCCGGCTGAAAAAGGGGCTGTTGGGTCGGTTGACCCAGTTGTAACTCGTGCGATTCCAGTAGCTGGCGATTGGGGGAAAGTAGCGGTCCACCGATTCGGCCCAAACATAGGCTTCCGTCTGCGGGACCGGGGGCGGCAGCCGGATGTCATCATTGGGAAGGCGTCCACCGTTTTCAGATGAAAATGCAGACATGGCCAATCCAATTTGTTTGAGTTTGTTGATGTCTTCCGCGGTGCGGGCCCGATTGAGTGCGCTGTTGATCGAGGGAATGCCCAGTGCGGCGAGGAGGCCGATGATGACCACCACCACCAACAATTCGATAAGTGTGAAGGCGGAGCAAAGAGTTTTCTTTTGGTGAGTTGATGTCATAAGGTATGTGTTTGTGGTTAGGATGGAAGAGATTTTAGGGAAGAGGGGCAAGGTGGCGGGGTGCTTGAACGTCTCCCGGGACGGGTTGCCAGCGCCATGAGCGATGTGTTTCCAGCGCCTGGCAGGAGATGGGCTGGGGAGATGGGGATTCTGCCGCTGTCAGCATTTCGAGGCCGAAAGCCGCGGTGGTTTCTCCCAGTGCCTCGGGCTTGAATGAAACCGGGCTGCCCGTGTGTAAAATCGCATCGACAAAGGCACCCTTGGCATCGCTCCCGCTCGCCCAGCGACCGGGTTGGCCGTCAAAAAGAACTTCTCCCGGGTGGATGGCCATTCGGTGGCTGCCGGTGCCGAGCGTCCATGTCCCTGACGGCAAAGACTCCACCTGTGCACCGGGGGATTCAAGCAGGCAGCGCAGTCGTAGATCCGAGGCTCGGAAGACGCCGTCTTTGGGGCGGTCAAGACTGACATGCCAGTCGCCCTGTCCCATTGCCAGGCCCAAAACTGCCAACAGGCGGGGGCCGGACTGCCGGATGCGCAGCCTTCCGGAGGCGAATTCTTTACCATCCTTGAGGAGGTTGACCCGGAAAGAAGCAGTGTTGCCTGAGTCCGTCGCCCAGAACGCTGTGATAGGCCGGTGTTGAACCCAGGTGGTTTCTTCATTGATGCTACCCAGACAGGCATTGGCTGTGAACCAACTGGTGAGGGCGACCTCCGGAATGGAACCCCGGGGCAGCATCCAGACTTGGCGGACTTCATGGGGATCGGCAGGGAGACGGGCAAAACGCATGACCGCCTCCGGAGGGCAGGCGAACTCTGTCCGGTTATCCAACAAGTCTGGAAAAGCGTTGAAAGGCATGGTTTCGACTCCCCGGGGTGGCACTCCACTGCGAAGCCACAAATAGAGGGCCAGCGAGCCGCGCAATTGACCGCTGTAGGCCCGGCTCTGGGCGCCCGCCCACTGGCCCGTCCCCGGGTGGAACTGTTCTGCGGTAAGGATCCAGGCTTTCTGTCTCATCCACTCCGCATCGGCGCGGGCGGCTGGGTCCTCGACGAGTCGGAGGATGCGCTCCAATTCTTGGATGAGCACCACGCCGTAGTCGGGACTGTTGTATTCGGGCACTCCGCCGTTGCGCTCAAAAGAAACACGCTGGGCGGAGATGCGACGCCGGCCATAGTCCACAAAGGAGGGTTCGTCCAGAATTTCTCCAGCGGCCAGAGTGACGGCGGCCCCCATGGCGCAGATGTTGGTGTAGCCCGGCCCAATGTTGCGTTTGATGATGCAATTGGAAGCGTGCCGGAGTGATTCGCGCAGGCGCACGACGAGTGCGGGATCCAGAGGCGCCGCATGATTTTTCAGGATTTCCGCAAGCCGTGCGCCGATGAAATCGGCCCAGTTCCAATCGGCCGGTGCCATTTTTTCAGGAGGTTCCTCCACGAACCAGCCCCACAGACCGTAGAACTTCGAACCGGGATCGGTGACTTGCAGGTCGACCAGCTTGGAGAGGATCTCTGATGCGCGGGTCACGTCTTCCGGCCGCCCGCGCATCAGGAGCAACTGCGCGTACTGGGCGGTATCGTGTATGTGGTGGACGGTCTGGTCTTTGGTGGTGCGCGTGTGGTAGCCCGGACCGCCGCCTTTGGCGGAGATAAATCCCACTTCGGGATTGAATCGCCGCTCGCGGATGGAAATGGCCTGTTCCAACAGCTGGGAGACTGGCGGGGCGGAGCGGGGCGGATCCATCTTGTAATGAGCCTGAGCCGGAGTCTGGGCCATGCTGCCTGAGAGCCCAATGGGAATGGGGCCAGAGGCTAGGACAAACAAGGTCATGATTCGGCAGAGGATTTTCATACTGATGGGCGGCAATCCGCGCATTCAGGAGGTTCGATGGGGATATGAAAGTGGGGTCGGTTATTCAAAGGCTGGTCCCCATTTTATTTATAGGATGGCGAAGCAGAGACGGAAATTTTGCCCAAGCCCAGATCGAGGCCGTTGGGAACGGGAACCCCCCAAGTGTTTACTGCGGGGTCGGACGGTCCCAGTTGGTTGCTAAAGATGATCTGCCAAATCGAAACGGGGGGAGGCGACAAGCTGGCTTCGGTGGCGCCGGTTGAAGGATAAAAAGTGTCGAGCCGGAAAGAAAAGGTTTTCCATCCCTGCCAGTCGGCTTTGACCTTGGTCCAAAAGTAGACCCGGGGGAAGAGATCGGCGGCCTTGGTGTCCGCTCCGTCACGGAGCAGGACCACGAATTCCGTCTGACCGGGGTTGGAATTGAATAACTCCAAGTTGAGGTAGCTTTTTCCCGCCCAATTTTGTTCTTCTTTTGCGACTGGCAGGAAATGCAGTGTGGTCGCTGTAGGATCGAATTTCAATGTGGGGACTTTGCGCCCCCCGGCTTCCAGAGTCACGGCGGTGGGACAGCCTTCTGGTTTGATATTGAGATCGGCGGCTTGGGTTTGGTTGTGGATCGGCGTCTGGATCAAGAACGCTGCCAAGAACAAGCGGGTGACGGATGCGTTAATTCTCATGGTTAGTTAGGATTGGGTTTTTGTTCTGTAGTGGGATTGGAAATTCGTGTAGCAGCGGCCGCGCGGATGGCAGGGGCGTGGTCGCGCTGCCACTGAAAAATAGAAGGCTCCGCCGGCTGCGGACGGTCAGGCAAGGTGGAGGGCACGTCCGATGCCAGCGTGTTGCCTTCGTCGCGCAATAGATGGGTGCGGCCACCGGCAAATTCGACCAATGGAGCTGTCACGCCAAAGAAAGTGTTGTGGAAGAGTTCCACACCCACGCTGTCGGCACCGAGTAGGACCGCCGGTTTAACCGCCTTGCGGAGCACAAAAACGTTGCCGCGTATGATATGATCGAAGCTTTTTTCCCGCGCATAGACCGCGCGGCCGTTTTCGGAGACGAAGCGGTTGTGCAGGATCATCCAAGCTTCGTTTCCTCCCAGCATGTGCAGGCAGTCTTTGCGGGCCATGACATCGTTTCCGTAAACCACATTGCGTGGGCCCTGCGGGCCATGGATGCCACTCCAAGGGCCCGATGCATAGAGACCGTGTCCGTAACTGCCGTCGCCTCCCCGCGCATCGATGAAGTTGTTTTCAAGCAGGTTCTCGTGTGTCCACCCCGCGTGCCACTGGCCGTCGCTGCCGAGGAAGCGGCCGTTGCGGATCACGTTACCGGATGAGTTCCATTGGAGGTTGGGCGCATGCCGCATGCCGCGCACCTCCACGGTATCCATCAGGCTGTCCCAGGTGCGGTCAAAACCGATGTAGCCGGTGCCGCCCCCTCCCTTGAAAATCGCTTCGTCAAACAGACAGTTGCGCACTTCGATGTGCTTTGACATCAGGAAGTAGGCCGAGTTGCGCCCGACGTTGCGCACGGTCACATCGTGCATCCAAAAACCCCAGACGTTCTGGGTGTTCACGCCCGTGGTCCACAGGTCGTCAATGGCGTGCCAGAGGGTATGCCCGATGCGCGGGCCGGGTGCTGGCTGCCCGGGCACCACCATCTGCTCCAAGTGCAGGTTCTCGATCCCGCCCATGTTGAGTGTGGTGAATTTGACCACATACGAGCCGTCCTCAACCAGAAACTCCACCCGCAGGGGCTGGTTCAGCGTCAGTTTGCCTCCGGTCACCGAGTCGATCTGGTACAGGTTCTGCGCTTGAATTTTCCAGTGGGAGTGGTGTCCGACCAGGTTCTTCCATCGATCGCTGGCCGGTGCCACCAGGCTGATTTTGTCGCCGGGCTTGAATCCATGTCCGTCCGCCAATCGGATCACCTGGTCGCCACGGCGCCCGTCGGCTACCAGCGGTTTCGGACTGGAGACCTGGCCGCGGCCGACAAAATTGATCGCCCCCAGTTGGTCCGGTGAGGGCTCACCGGAGAATCCTTTGGTTAGACGAAGTCGGATGGTCGCCTCGGCTCGGTCGCCGTTTTGGTATTCTGCGATGGCGGTGAGCCCATGTTCCCCTTCACCGAGCAATCCGAGCACTTGGTTCCCGCTGATGCGAAGGGCAAAAGTATTGCCCCAATGATCCGCCCGCACTTTCCGGGACAGGCTCTTGTCTCCTGCTTTCAATTCCATCGCCACCAGATCGCGCGGATTGGCGTGAAATTCAATGGACGTGCCCTGGTCGATTTGCTGGCCTTCTTTCAACCGGAAAAAGCGCACGTTGCCGTAGGGCACATGGTAGCGGAAGATCAAACGTGTTTTCTCGCGTCCGGCTCCACGAATCGCCACTTTGTTTCCAAAAACCATCACCGGTTCGTCGAGATAGAAAGTCCCTTCTCCCAGTTCGATTGCGCCTCCACCTTCAGCCGCGACCCTCGCCGCCGTCTGCTCCAACAGGGCTGCGATGCTGTCGCCGTCGCGCACGCCGAGATCGGCCATCCGCGCAGCGACCGGCAGTTTGGGAATGCCGCCCGGAAGCCCGGCGTAGGTAAAATCCGGGTAAACCAGTCCGTCCGGTCCGACCACGTCCGCTGCGGTGAGCTGGTTCTTATCCTCGGGACGTAGTTTGTAAGTGGCCCGCCAGGGTGCCGCGATCACGATGGGCCTCTTCAGGAGTTCGAGGTCGTCCACATCAATCACGTAGTTCGGGCTACGAAAACCTGGTCGCTGGATCAGCACTTGCAATGAGACCGCGCGCATCGGGGGCATCCCGTTGACGAAACCCGGATTCCACTCACTGGGTTTCCCGGTGCCGATCCGGCCTTCTTCCCGGCTTAATTCGGCGCCATCTGGGCCCAGAAAGCGCAGGTAGATGTTGGTGCCCGCACCAGAGACGACCCGCGCCTGCCAAGTAAGCCGGTAGGCCGACTCCGGATCAACTTGGAGTTTGGGTCCGAGAATGAAGGCATTTTTGTCATCGTGCCGGCTCTCGATTCGCAGCCCTTTCGTGCCCGAGCGTGCGGCCTCGGGTGCGATGCGGGCCGTTCCCTCGGCGGCGGAAAAATCCCAAGACGACTCCGCCTGTTCGAATCCGTTGTCCGGCATGGCGGTCGGTTTCCATGGTGCTTCCACAGGTGGTGTGTCAGGTTTCGTTGCGGTGGTTGGGGACGATTCAGTCACAGGATTGTCAGATTTGAAGGGGAGAGGGGGAGAATGGGCTCGGTCGCATCCGGAAGTACACAAGACCAGCGAAACGGCCAGTGCCGGGATCACTTCGCGATGAAACCGATGCTTGTGTGTATACATAGAACGGGATGCGGTAAGGTTGTCAAAGAATTGATTTTTTACCGGAATCGCCGCTGCGTGGCGCACGGGGATCATAGCCGGGTCGCGGCCCTGATTGATCTTTGACCGCTTCGATTTCCTTCATGGGACGAAAGCCGATCACGCGCTGTGTCCCCGGGCGTAAGCCGTCCTTCTGTTGGTCTTGGATGGTCAGGCCTTCATTTTCGATGAAGGTATTGTCTTTGGCGCCATTGATTGACGCGTAGAAAGTGGGGGCATTGACTATGACATTGCGCCGCACAGTCACGAATTGGGTGAAGTTGTCCAAGTAGATGCCCGCGAGCCAGACATTGCCCGTCCAGGGGTTGCGCACCAGATCGGAGATATAATTTTCTTCTATGACTGTTCCGTGCTGCTGGCCACCGAGGGTATAAATGGCCCCGCCATCATCCAGCAACTGCATGACCCGTTGGATGCGGTTGCCTCGGACCCGGTTTTCATGGCAGCCCCAGTCCTTGTAGCCACCGGGTTGGTTGCCGATTTGGATGGCCGTATAAGGCAGGTCGGAAATCTCGTTGTGGTCGACCAACAGTTTGCTGACGAAGTGGGCCAGGATGGCGCCACCGTTGACGTATTGGCGGCCGCATTCACGGATGCGGTTGTTCCAAATGGCGTTGTTGGTGCAGCGTTCACGGATCAGGCGTTCGTGATCGCCGGGGCCCTCGGCTTCCATGAAGCGCAAAGGGCGCGACTCGGGATCGATTTCGATTCCATTGGCCATCACCGGGCCGATTTCGTTTCCCTCGATGTCCGAGTTGGAAACATTCTGCCAGAATTGGATTCCGGTCGCTCCAGCGTTGCGGATGCGGCATTTTCTCACTGCGAAACCGTCCGCATGGCGCACGCGGATCATGCCGGTGGGGTAGTCCCTGCCCTCGTAGTCACGGGGTCCGCCGTAGGGTTGGGCCAACTGGGTGGAAGGAAACGAGCGGGTGCTGGGACGCGTCCAATTGCTTGTCTCAAAACCAAGGCCTTGAATTTCCAGATGCCGCACGGGTTGGTCCGGCGTTCCTTCGACGGTGAGTAACACATCCAAGCGGGGCACTTCGACGACATGCGAGGAAGGGTCGACCCCGGAACCGAAGCGGACGCGCAAGATTCCGCTTGCGGGGTCGTGATGCCACTCTCCCACTTCATCGACGAACGTGGCGGCTCCCTCGAAATAGAAGGGGACGTTCTTGAAGTAATCCAGCGGCTTCACGAAAAACGAGGCCTCGTCGGGAGAATCGATTCCGATGGCCGTGTGCCCGTCCGCCTTTTCCACTGCCCCGACTTTCCCGCGGTAATGGGTCCAATGGCCGTTCCAGACCACCTCCAGCACAGACTTTCCCGCCAGGGCCTTCACTTCGTCCCAAAGGTCGCGCTGGATGTGCAATCGTCGGCCCTTGATATCCGCTCCCGTCATTCGCCAGAAGGGACCGTGCCAGCCTCCGTTTGGGTGGCGCGCCCGCGTCAGAAGCTTGCCATCCAAGTAGACCTGGCGGAAAAGGGCAGGGCCGACCGTGGCTTCATAAAGGCCGGCGCTGGCTTCGGTGACACGCCAGCCGGTCACCACTTCCCCTCCGCTGAGCACCGGAAGCACCCCTTTCGCCGCACGATAGACGGTGGGTGCTCCGCCCCGTCCGGAATCCCCGGCATCCAGATGGAGGGTCTCCCGGAGCCGGTAGGTGCCGCCGAGGAAATGGACGGTCACTGGTCCCTTGCCCGCTTGGTTTGCGGCCCGTGCGGCGTCCCGCGCGGTCTCCAACCGGGTGAAGGGCCGTTGGCGGGTCCCGTCACCGTCTTTGCCGCCCTCAGGAGCCACAAAGAATTCGACGGGATTGCTGGCCAGTGCTAGCGCAGGCAGGAAGATGAGAGCCAAGGGGAAGTGTCGTGGGATCAAGGTGCTTGTTCCTGCAGGATGTTGCGGGCTTCCAAATCGGCGCGGATGGCGCTCATTTTTTCATCGGTCAGCGGATAAAAATGCAGACAAACCAACGCGATGGCGTAACCGGTTGCGGGCACCCCTGCGAAGGCCATGCGCCAGATCCACGTGGTTTGTTCGGCCTGCGCCGCCCCCAATGCGGGATCAAAGCCGCTCCAGTCGAGCAACATCCCGGAAAAAACCAGAAATACGCTCATGGCCATCTTTTCCATCCAGTTGGCCACGGCCGCGTAGCTGCCCGAGCGGCGTTGCCCGGTTTTCCATTCGTCGTAGTCGGTGCAGTCGGCTTTCATCGGGTTCACGAGCAACCAGAAGCAGGTGAGGGCCGGGGAGAGGAAGAGCGCCGTCACAAACTGCAACCAAGGAGCGGCCGGTGTATAAAGAAAATACTGGCTGATCGAGCCGAAAATGCCCACCCACAGGGCGCCTTGCATGACCCGTATCTTGCCGAAGCGCGCCACCAGTTTGACTGAAAAGGGAAGGATGGTGAATTTCACGATGTAATAAAGCGTCGTAAACGCGGCCGCGTAGGCAGCGCCGGTCTTGGTGTCGCCATTGAAAATATAGTAAGTATTGATGTAAACGGCGAGCGAGCCGATCAAGGTTGGCACGGCCAGCATGGTGGTCACGACTCCAAGAACCAGCAGAACGAATGGCCGGTTTGACAGCGTTAGCACAAACCCGTTCCAGAAAGAGGATTTCTCGCCTTGGAGCGCGGAGGCATCGCGTGGCTCGCGGCATCCCAGGAAGACCGGAAGCGCGGAGGCGAAAAACACGACCCCGCAGAGCACTCCCAGCCAGCGCATCCCTGTGAGGGTGTCGGGAAAAACCTCCGATTGAGCACCGCGATAAATCCAGGGCATGCCCAGCGAGACCGCTGCAATGAAATAAGTGCTCCAAGCCTGCAGACGGGTGCGTTCGATCGGGTCGGGATTCAATTCGTAGCCCAGGGAAAGGTAGGGCACACAGAAAACCGTGGTGGATGTGTAGTATAGGATGATGCAGCCGGTGAGCCACGCGAACTGGCCCCATTCCGGCCATCCGCGCGAGATAAACCAGAAGAGCGGAAAGGTGAGGGCGCAGAGCAATCCGCCCAGCAGGATAAATGGACAGCGTCGTCCCCATGGCGTCCGTGCGTTGTCGCTGAACCATCCCATTACTGGGTCGGTGATGGCGTCCCAGAACCGACCCACGGCAAGGGCCACACCCACCAACGTGGCGTTCATACCCAGAGAGATGTTGAAGATCGGAAAGGCCAGCTGGGACAGCAACGAATAGGCCAGAACAAAGGCGATGCCCCCAGAGCCGTACCCGATTTTTTCGCCCAAGGTGAGGGGTTTGGAAACGGAGGAATGTTCAGGAGTTTTCAGGACCGGGCCTGCAGCAGGGGACTCCGGGGTAATGGCGGGGGAACTCGAAACGAGAGGCGTAACCCGGACGGGATCTTTCATGTTCAGAGGGTGTGGAGGCGGGTTGGGAGATCGTTCACGAAGCCATTATTGAACTGCTATGCCAATTTATCTTTGCGAGGCCTGCCGGAATAAGAAAGGGATAAAACGGACGAATATGCAGACAAAACGGCCATGGCGCCAGTGCAACAGGCTTTTTCCGGATAAGCTTTAGCCGTAAAAATGCAGATCAACGACAGCCCCGCTATTCAGCGGGGTGCAGGACACAGAGAACTCAGAGGAAAAATGCGTGGGCATAGCAGAAGAGGCCGATCACCGTTCGGTGTATCCCTTTTCGTCACCTATCCGTTTCTTTTCTTCTCGGCGATACTGCGCGAAATCAACTGCCGCGTTCCGGCTTAGATTCTATTTGGATAGGCCCTTATTTCACACAGTGGCGACTTGTCCGGAAAGGGCCAACAGGACGTAACAGGCTCCAGAGATCCCGCAGGGGCGCAGGGTCATTTTCTTGAGGGGCACATTCGGCTGTGGATTTTGCCATTCCCAAAGAAAGGCCCGGCGGATGTTGAAAAGGGGAGAATCCGGATTCACGATCAAGACAGGTTTGGAGGAGGCATTGGCCTGCCCAAGATACAGGGGCCACCAATCGGAGAGAAGGGGATCCTCGGGCCGGCTTCTGGTGGGGGATGCCTGGGTTCCTTCGGAAGCCAGATGAATCGCGAACGAGACCCTGCCGCCGTTGGCTGGGTGTAGTCCGATCCGTGCCACGGGGCCGCTGCCCAGGCCGGCATAGGCGCAGGCATGGAGCAGGGCCAGGCGGGTGTATTTTTTTCCTTTGAGGTCGATGTCGACCCCGTCCACGGAGACTTCATCCGGAGCGGAATTGCTGGGAAACACCACGGCAGAGGGACGCTCGGGAGTCTCTTCCGGGAGCCAGAACGGGACGCCGAAAAAATCTAGGCGGCCGCTGCGCAAGTTTTCCCACAGCAGGCCGCTCTTCAACCAGCATCGGTTGGGCGTGCGCAGACAGGCGCGGCGGGCGCGGCCCGGCTCCAGCGGAGTCCACTGGCCTGTGACGCGCGGACCCTGTTGCTTTTTAAGCAGTTGCATGAGGCCCTTTTCCATCTCCGCCGCCGTTGTGCTGCCGGACAGGTCAACATCCCGGATGCCAAATTGTACAAATGTGTTGGGCTCTAAAGCGGTCAGGCCGGGGATGGGCATGCGGTCGATGGCAATGGCGGGGTTGGCACGGAAGGCGGCAGGGGACATGCCGTAGGCGCTGCGGAAATGTCGGGCCAAATGCCCCTGGTCGGAAAATCCCGTGGTGGCAGCGATATCTGCCAGGCTGCGGGCGGAATCGCGGATCATCTGGGCTGCCTGCCGCACCCGGATTCGGCCTAGGCAATCCCGGGGTCTCAGGCCAAGTGTTTGCAGGAAGATTCGCCTCAGGGTCCGGGGACTGACCCCGGCGCGCTGGGCCAGATGTTGCAGATTGTTTGACCTTCCCCCCGTTCGGTCCACGTGCGCATGCATCAACATCAGTGCCCGCGTGATGACTGGTGGCAGCGGTGGAGGGGACGGACGGCCCAGGAGACCGGCCGAGGCCTCCCCGCAAAGGAGAAAGTCCAGCAACAGTCCCGCCACACGCCGGGCCATTTTGGCGTCCGTGGGGTTGCGGATTCGCATCAGGTCCAGTATCCACTCCATGAGAGCCTGAACCCGCTGGCGCCCGGGCGCATCGAGTTCAAGCATTCCCCCGCCGGCCAGCGATGTGGCGGCCCTGGGTGGTTGACACCGGACGCTCACAGTGAGAAAGCGGGGGAAGGGTGGCCCTACCGGTTCGCACACCACCTTCACCCCATGGTCGCGCACCATGAATAAGCCTTCGCGTGCTGCGCGCAGAGTTTGGCCGGCGTGGGAAAACTTCAATCCCGCCCCTGTGTCGATCAGGAGGCTGAAATGCAGATCCTCTGGAACACCGTCGGTTTCCCAGACTTCGCGCGACGAAACCACCCCCCGTCTGGCTGAGAGCACTTGGGTTACTTGAATAATGGGAAGCAGGGGTTTCACGCTTTTTTGGAGGTCGTCCGTGTCGTCTGCCCCAAGTGAAGGGCGGCGGGGAGGAGGATGGAACGCGTCGGTTCGTTGCCATGCATGATGCGGTTGGTCAGTCGGCGGATGGCCGTGGCCCCCAGGTCGATATCCGATACTTCCGTGGTGGTGATATCCGGTAGGTCCGGCCAGATGTTGAACTTCCCACGGTGGTATCCGGCAACGGCCACATCCGCAGGGAGGTGGAATCCCTTTTCGAGCAGAAAGCGACAGAGCGTGTTGGCCGTGCCACTGCTGCTGCAGACCCAGGCATTGGTTCCTTTGCGGACCCGCTCCAGGACTTTTTTTTCCCATTCGCCTACCCGGAATTCGTTCATGGCCAGGGCCAGGTCGATCTCCACTGGGATCACATCGCGGGGTTCGTAGGGCAGGTCGCACAGGACCAGGGCTTCAAACCAAGCGGAGAGGCGACTGCAGGCCCAGCTCATCTCACGGCAGAAGCCAAAAAAACCGATCTGACGATGCCCTCCGGCGTGCAGGTGTTCGACCAGGGCCAGCATGCCTTGGCGGTCGTCGATGCCCACATGTTCCATTGGAACGCCGGGGTAGTGATGCACGATGGATACGGCGGGCCATTTTTCCGCGAGGTGCCGGGCCACTTCGGCAGGCCAGCGGTGGATCAACACCAAACCGTCCACCAGACCCGAGCGCATGGCTTTGGGTTGGAAGGACGGATCAAGCAATTGGCTGCACGCGCCCGCCTCCACTTGGTGGGTGAGGATGTTGAGGTTGTAGCTCAAGGAGGCCCGGTTCATCCCGGTGATAAAATCCTGTGCCGGGTTGGAGGACATCAAATGGGTCAGGGCCAGAACCAAGTGGTCCCGGCTTTTCAATGCCACCCCGTCGGCCCGGGCGGGACTTTCGTAGCCCAGTTCCGCCGCGAGTTGAAGGGCCCGGGCACGTGTTTCGGGGTGAATGCCTGGAGCGTTGCGCATGGCCCGCCAGACTGTGGGCACGGAGACCCCCAGCCTGCGGGCCATCATGGAAAGGTTGGGACGTGGGGAGGCGGTGCGGGGCATGGAATGTCCTGTAGAGATCGAGCATATATTAAATTACGAAATATTACAATACATTACGTAAAAAATAATTGCCCCCATTGGGCATGTCGCATAAATTTCTAACATGAAGACCGCCATTCTTTTCTCAGCCCGTCTTGTGATGCCGTGCTTGTTGCTTTTTTTCGCCTACGCGATGCTGGAGACGGTCTCTGCGCAAACTGTCACAAAGGGAAACAACACCACTTCTCTGAATTTTGGTGCAAGTTATGTGGGTGGCGTGGCACCTACGGCCAGTGACACGATCATCATTGACAATACCCTGACCGCAACCAGCATCACCGCGGGAGTAGCTGCGGACATATCCGTCTTGGGAATCACCATGAATGCTGCTCCCGTAAGCGGGGCAGCCCGGGCGTTCAACATCTCCGGAGGCAATGGGGTGATCACGATTGGTGCCGGTGGCGTGACCAAGGCGGCCAACACCTCCGCATTGACGTTCAGCAATACGTTTGCTCTGGGAGCCAACCAAACTTGGACGATTAATGCCTCAAGCGGAACTGGGACGGGCAACCTCGTTTTGAACGCCCCGTCCATCACGGACAATGGATTCTTCCTGAACATCACCGGCGCCGGTCGGCTTGATATCACCCGGGCCGGTACGGTGGATCTGACCAACAACGTCAATCTGAATACGGCCCAAGTGGTCATCAACTCGGCTACCACTGTCGTGAACCTCGGCAACGCCAGTCAGACGGACAACTTCCAAATCATCAAGGGTCGCGCCATCGGTTCGTCCCTGGGCAATTTCGGAGACGCCAGCAGTTTCGGCGACGGCGGCACCAACACGGCCATCACCATGGGTGGGGGGACCGTGGGTGACAACGGATTTTTCGAATACTCAGGTGGAAATGCCACCTCCAATCGCACATTCAATTTCGACCGGCGCACCACCGGCTCGGAAATCCGCAACACGAACGCGGATTCCACACTCACGCTCACAGGCAACATTCTGAACAACCAAGGCACCGGAACTGCAGACTCGGCCTACAGCTTTGGAGGTTCCGGGAACATCACCCTTTCCGGCAACGAGCAACTCAAAGACAATACGAATGCTGGACAGCGCACGACGCTGAACAAGAACGGTATCGGTACGCTGATCATTTCCGGTAGCAACAGCAACACCTCGGACACGACGGGCACCTACGGGGGCATGACCAACGTCAACGGTGGGACCCTCTTGGTCAGTGGCACCGGTTCCATCAACAGCACCTCCAACATCACCGTCAACACGAGCGGGACCTTCCGTTACGACAGCTCGACCGCGCTTTCACGCAATGTCACCGTCTCGGGCGGCCGTTTTGCCTACAACTCGGCATCCAACTTCACCGGCACCCTGACTTTCAACTCCGGTACCGTCGCCGGATCCAACCTGGCCGGTGTCGCCCTCTCCATCGGTGCCAACCAATCCCTCGCCCCCGGCAACAGCACGGGCAACATGACCACGGGGGCCGTCACCTGGGCCAATGCGGGTACTTTCCAGTTTGAAGTCAATGATGCCACCGGTGCCGCCGGCTCGACCACCGCGGGTTGGGACTTGCTCAACGCCGCCAGCCTCAACATCACTGCGGGCACCGGCCAGTTCACCATCGAAATCGTCAGTTTGGATGCGCTCCAGGCCGCTGGTTTGGCCCAGAACTTTGTCGATACAAACTCCTACCAATGGCTCTTTGTCGATGCGGCGGCGGATATCACCGGCTTCAGTGCGGACAAGTTTGTCTTTTCCGACAGTTTCTTGAACTCCACCACCGGAACCTTTTCGGTCACCCAGGGTGGTATCGGGAATCTGGACAAGCTTTACATCAATTACACCGCCATCCCCGAACCCTCCACCTTCGCCCTTCTGGGCCTTGGTCTGGCAGGCCTGATCGCCTTGCGCCGCAAGCATCGCTCCTAGGGTTTCCCCGCTCCACCAAAGGCATCCAAGGCGGAACGCGATCTTCCGCCGTCTCCGGGCCTAGGCGAGACAAGCCGAGCGCCTTTGTCATCTATATCGCTTAATCCATTCAACTTGGACTAAGCGATAACTTCGTTCACCAATCGGAGTTGGGTTATCACTTAAAGCCCTCAATGCCAAGAGTTTCTGCTTCAATCTCTTCGCGCATTTGCTAGTTAACTGCGTTGATGTGGTTGACACGCACTCCCTGCGCTTCATTCAAGTGGCTCGTGGATAAAGCATGGATGCAGTGCCAAGTGGGTTTTTGTGCGGATTCCGTATCGCGCTCAAACTTTCAGCAATCCTCCAACAATGCTGCGAATGATTCTGGCGTGCCAAAATATTGCATTTTAATACTAAAAATAGATTGCTAAAGAAATGGATACAGAACTAAGCTATCTCCTAGGCAGTAAATGCGTTGATTGTACTTACTGCGATTACAAAACTGGGGTCTAATCATGAAAAACACCATCAAGTTATTCGCCGCCTTTGCTTCTTTTTCGTGGATCTGTGCGATGGGGCATGCGGCCAACATCACCTTTTCGTCAGGCAATTACACCAACAACGCTTTCACCACCGGTTCCAACTGGGTCGGTGGGGTGGCTCCCGGAGGGGCTGATGTGGCGGTGTTCAACACGACGGGTGACCAGTTCGTTTCGGTGACCACGGGCACGCCATCCGGTGGATTCCTTTTCAGCAGCACCACAAATGTGACTAATAGCTATGCCATTCAACCCGGCGCGTTGGGGGTTATCTTGAACAACGGGTCTTCCATCGAACTGGATTCCACCTACCGGGGGATTGCCAGCTTTGGCATCGGCACCGGCGGCGGGGACCAGGCGCTATCCCTCAACGGTACCGTCACACTTAATTCCAGCGGGGTCTTCGGTTCTGGAATCATCGTCAACCGTCTCAACACCCGCGATAACACCGGGGCGGTCACGCTCAACTTGGACGGGACCAACAGTGGCTTCCGCGCCCAGTATGGGAATATTCTGACCGGTGTCATATCTCAAAACGCCACGGTCTCCACCCTTTCAGTGGTCAAGAATGGTTCGGGCACATGGGTTTTGAACAATGCCAACACCTACACGGGAGGCACCACCCTCAATGCCGGTACGCTCGTGGTCAACAACGCCACCGCTCTTGGCACCGCGGGAGTCATCACCATCGGTGGTAACGCCACGCTCGTGACGGCTGCGGGTTTGTCCGATCCGTCCTCCCGCATCACCATCAATGATGGGGCCACGTTCACAGTGGACACGGCGGGCAACAGCCAAACCTGGAGCACTGTTCTTGGTAACTCTGGGGGCAGCAATACCGCGGGTCTGACCAAAACCGGTCTGGGCCAACTCACCATGGCATTTGCCGCAGGTCAAAAGCAAACCTACAAAGGCGACACCACGATCAACGCCGGCCTGCTCTTTGTCGATGGTAGCCTGCATACTGGGAACTTCACCAACCTCATCGATTCTTCCTCCGATCTCATACTCGGCGGCGGTTCGCTTTATTTCCGTGGCAACTCCAGCCTCACGAGTTCCCAAACCTTTGCCAGCACCACGCTCAAACCGGGGGTTTCCGAATTCCGGGCCGCTGCAGGATCGGGAACAAACACCATCGACTTCGCCTCCATCACACGTGACCCCGGAGCACTTCTTTCCATCACCACGGTGGGTGGCTTTTCCTACAAGGCCACCGGCACCGCCAACGATGCGGGTGGATTGGTCAAGGGTGTGGTCATCGGCAACGATTTCGCCACCAACAACGGCTCCAATTTGGTTGCCACCACTTACACCACGCAAAACAATTCAACCCTCTGGACCAGTCCCACGGCCAACTACACCACCGGCGCTGCGGTCACCGGCACGGTTGGCAATGCCACCATCAATTCGCTCCGTTTTGCCAATGCCTCGAACCAGAATGTCACCATCACCGGCACGTTGGCCGTCAATGACGGGATTCTCTTCACGTCGACTGTCGGCGCCAACAACTCCCAGATCAGCGGCGGCAATCTGACCGGCCCCTCCGGCGGGGGCGATCTCATCATCGTCAACAACAACAACCGCAATCAACTTGGACACAGCACGATCGCCTCGAACATTGTCGACAATGGGGGAGTCACCGGCTTGGTCCTGCTCAACAGCGGAACCAACAGCAATACCCTTTACCTCACCGGTGCCAACAGCTACACGGGCAACACCACCATCGGTGGCGGCACCAATGCCAGCACGGGCACGCACGTTGTTCTCGTCGGCGGTGCCTCGGGAGCCAGCATCGGAAGCTCCGGCGCCACGGTCCTCGTCAATGGCGGCTCCGGTGGTCTCAGCAACGTCCTCCGCGTTGGTAACAACGATGCCACGGGCAACGTCCTCGGAACCCTCAATCTGCAGAACGGCCGTCTTTCTCTCAATCGCAACGACACGTTCACCCTCGGTGCCACGGTGGGTAGCGCCAGCGGGATGGGATCCATCACCCTTGACAGCACGGGCAACGCCACCGTCAACCTGGCCTCCGGGGTCAACAACTTCGCCACCCTCAGTGCCTCAGCCGGCGGTACGCTCAACCTCTCGGGCGCTGGTATCTACAACTTCAACTCGGCTTGGACGGGTTTCAATGGCACCTCGACCGTCAACTACAACAGCGGGAAGTTCTTTTTCAATGCCACCAGCAACGCCGCCAATGTCGTCGGCAATCAAATCATCAACGGTGCCGATGTTACGCTGGCCGGTGGTCGTTACTTCGGCAGCGGGGGCGGCAATCTGACCCTCAATTCCGGCAGCTTCAAGATCAACGGCACCTCCATGAACATGGAAAACAACGGGGTCAACAACTTCGTCATCAATGTCAATGGGGGCACCTTCATCGCCACCCCCAACACCAACAGCGGCAGTTTGTCGGCACTCGCGCTGGGGGGAGGCACCGCCTCATCAACTGGTAACGCCACGTTCAACCAGACAGGCGGGCAGGTGAACATCGGAGCACCCGATAACAATCTGGTGGCCGCGAACAACATCAACTCCGGATTGGCCATCGGGGCCGGGAACAGCACCGTGATCCAGGGTCATACTTCCTCCTACAACCTCTCAGGTGGCACGCTGCGCGTCTTCGGGGCCGTCTCCGGAGCGGGCAACAACACCACCACCAACGGCACTTCCAATTTCAATTGGACCGGTGGCACGCTCACGGCCGGCTCCTACTTGGGGGGGAATCTCCTCAGCAGCGGCAGCAACAATACGCTGGTGCAGGACGGAGCGACCACGGTCATGGCCCCCGGGGATACTTACCAGGGCACCCTCTACTCCGGACGCACCGCCATCACCGGTGGCTACCAGATCAACAGCGGCACCCTGGCCTTGGGCATCGGTGGAACCACCGCCGCCAGTTCCTACCATGAAACCTCCACCAATAGATATGACAACGTCTCGGTCTCCGGAGCCACCACTCTGGGTGGACGTCTGGCCCTGACCTTGAACAATGGTTACACTCCTCCCTCCGATACGACCACGCTTTACAACATCGTGACCGGCAGTGCCAGTGGCGTCACGGGCTCATTCACCAATGGCCAGGTGGCTTCTGGTGGAAATACCCGCGTGGTCTTGGCCGATGGTCTATCTTCGATGCTGGTCGCCGTCAACAACACCGGGTCCACCGCCAACGTGGGTGGATTGACGAATGTCGGTTCCTACCGCGCCTCTGTGGGCGGTTACGAATCCACCAACACCTACAACGCAGCCAGTGACAGCAGTTGGGATGCGGCCTCTGCGGGATCTTGGACGGTCTTCGATGCGGGTTCCACCGCCAGCCCCTCCACACAGGCCTCTGGGGCCATCGCGCAATTTGCCGATGGGGCGGGCACGGGCGTCGGGGCCAACACCGTCAACTTGAGTGCCACGCGCAACATCCAGGGCGTCCAGTTTGCCAGCGCCGTGGCCGGTCACAACTACACCATTGCCAACGGCGGCAGTGGGGCCCTGATTTTGGACAACACCGGCAACAACGCCGCGGCCACCCTCAGCGACACCAGTGCCTCGGGCAACACCAACACCATCGCCGTGCCCCTGACCCTCAACAGCAACCTCAACGTGAATGTGGCCAATGCCGCCAACACCCTGGCGGTCAACGGGGGCATCAGCGGCACGGGACGTGCGCTCAGCAAAACGGGCAACGGAACCCTCTCTCTGTCGGGAAACATCAACCACACCGGCGCCACCACGGTCAACGGTGGCACGCTCCTCTTGGCCTCCACCGGCAACCTGAGTGGCACCTCGGGAGTGGTCATCAATGCCGGTGGCACCTTCCGCAACAACTCGTCCATCGCGGTCACGGCCCCCGTCACGCTCAATGGGGGCACCATCGCCGGCACGGGCACGATCAACAGCGATCTGGCCCTCAACAGCCTCAGCGACGTGCTTTCCCCTGGCAACAGCCCGGGAACATTGAATTTGGGAGCCGGCCAGAACTGGTCCTCCTACACCTACGATTGGGAAACCAACAACTTCATTGGCACGACTGCCGGAACGGACTACGACCGGGTCGCCATCAACGGCAGCCTGACCCTGACCGGGGCCTCGACGGGTGTTTATGAACTCAATGTGCTTTCGCTGACCGCGGGCAACCTGGCCGGATTGGCCCCGAACTTCTCGGAAGTCAACCAGAGCTGGACCATCCTGAGCACCACCGGCGGTATCACCGGTTTCAACAGTTCCTTCTGGACCATCGACACCGCTGGCTTCACCAATCTGGAAAGCGGCACATGGGCCGTGGCACAAAGCGGAAATGATCTCGTGCTGAGCTACACCGCCATTCCCGAGCCCTCCACCTACGCCCTTCTCGGTATCGGTCTTGCGGCACTCATGGTCCTACGCCGCCGCTCGGCGCGTCCTCTTTGAGGTCGGATTTCGAAATGGCCAACAGGTTCGATGGCGGCAATGCCACCGCACCAACTTCAGCACTTCACGTCAAAGATTGGGGGAGGAGGTGGAACTCACCTCAATGACCTCGCGATGGCGAAGAGACATGCCATTAATACCATTAAATTGCACGTAATTTGTTGCAAACTAAGGACTGGTATTGCATTCGATTGTTACTCAGGCTACAAATTTACGACCACCTACCGGATAAAACTATGTTAAAGCGTTCCATCGCCCGCCTCAATTCTTACCTCCAGCCTTCGGCCCTCCTTTTGGCCGGTCTCGCCACACTCTGGAGCAACCAATCGCACGCGGCCAATGCCACGTGGAGCGGTGGTTCGGGTCTCTGGACCGACACGGTGAACTGGAGTGCCACTCCGGTCCCTGGCTCCGGCGATAGCGCCACCTTCACCAACGCCAACGACGCCAGCGTCTTCCTCGGGGGCAACCGTTCTCTCCTTGGCTTCACCTTCAGCGGCACCGGGGCGACCACCCTCCTCGGGGGAAACAGCACCAGCCCGGCCGATCAGGTCATTTCGCTCGCCGGCTCTGGTTCCAACATCACCATCACTGCGGGTGCCGGGATCGTGACCTTCGGCGCTGTCGGCTCCGGCGCGAAGGTGGAATTCAGTGCCAACCCCACCACCATCACCAACAACGGCAACCTCGTCTTCAACAGCGCGGTCTCGGCCAACTCCGGCAACGCCTCCAAGTCCCTCACCCTCGCAGGTTCGGGCAACACCTATTTCAACGGCGGGTTGAACAACAACACCGGCCCTGCCATCACCGGTCTCAACCTCAACAACACCGGCCTGACCTATTTCAATGCTGCCAACACCTTGAGCGGCAACATCAGCTATGGTGGCAGCAGCAGCACCGCTGTCAGCCTCATCCTCGGCAACGCCGCCGCCCTCCAGAGTGTTTCAACCATCAACTTCAGCAACTTCAGCTTTATGGGACGGCTGCGGTATGCCGCCGGCGGTTCGATGACCTACTCTGGCATCGCTCCAGTGCTCAGTCTGAATGGTAACTCCGCCAGTCCGACTCTCGACCTGAGCCTCGACGGTTTCGACCAGCAGTTTTCTTCTGCTCTTCTCAACCAGAAGGCTCAGCTCGTGGTCTCGACCACGGGCGGTCCCGCCAAGGTCTCGGTGACCGGCGCCACCACCTTCGGGGTCAACAACGGCGCTCAGAGCGCGGTCCTCAACCCCCTCGGCTCCGCCAGCCTTTCGATGAATGGCGTTTCCACCCTCGCCGGGGATGCCACCTTCCGCACCCAGACGCTCGTGCTCGGCGGTTCCTCCACCGGCAGCGAGATCACCGGAACGATGGCGGGGGGCACCAACAGCACCATGAGCCTCAACAAGGCTGGGTCCGGCACATGGACCCTGCGCGGCGCCAACACCTTCAGCGGCTCCACTGCCACCACCAGCGTCTCAGGAGGCCGCCTCGTCCTCGACTACGGCACCAGCAACAACAACAGCAAGCTGGCTGACGACGCCACTCTCTCCCTGCTTGGCGGTACCCTCGACCTCAGTGGGGGCAACCATACCGAGGCGGTCCTCAACACCACCGTCAACACCGGAGGCAGCCAAGTCACGCGTTCCAGCGGCAACTCCACCATCGCCCTCGGGACCATCACCTTCACCGGTGGTTCGCTCAACGTTGGCGCCGACAACATCGCCACCACCAACACGGGCAACACCAATGGACGCCTCGGCACCGGCGCCGCCCGCGCCACCGTCGGCGGCACCACTTGGGCGAAAAATGACGGCTCCACCAACATCGTCGGCTTGGCCGATGGCGATTACACGGCCACTGTGACTTCGGGCGGGGGCAACAGCACCATGTACAGCCACACCGGCAACCTGACCACATCTTCCACCACCCTCGGCTCCCTGCGTATCCGTACGAACGGCGTTGGCCAGACCATGATCATCAATGGCGGTACGGGTATGATACTGGGCAACGGAACCGTCTCAGGTTCCGGCGGTCTCCTCTTCACGGGTGCCGACGACTACACCATTCAGGTCAATGCCAGCAACATCCGCTCGGCCAGCGGCCCGCTGATCTTCCAAACCTGGGGCAGCGGCACGCTCACCATCAACGGCACGGCCACCAACCTTCTCGGCAGCAACATTGAGAAATACGGCACCGGCCGCCTCGTGTTGCGGGGCACCAACGGCAGCACCTCCGGCACCGCCACCCTCATCGCCGGGGGCACCCTCTCGATCAACAGCAACGGCTCGCTTGGTAGCAACTCGACCACCGGCGTCGCCGTCACCCTCAACGGCGGCACCCTCGAAGCAGACACCACCGGCGGTTCCTTTGCCCTCAACAGCGCCGGGGCCAACCACCGCAACATCACCATCGGCCTCGCCGGGGGCGCGCTCGATGTCATCGGCGGCAACAACTTCACCGTCTCTGGTAACATCAGTTCGACCACGACCGGCACCGGCAACACCTACTCGGCCCCGCTCACGCTCGGCAGCGCCTCCACCAACGGCACCTTCACCCTCAACGGCACCAACACCTACACCGGCGGCACCATCCTCCGGGGCGGTACCGTCGAGGTCCAGAGCGCGGCCGCCTTCGGCAATACCACCGCCGCTTCCAACAACTTCGTCCAGTTCACCGGGGGTTCCCTCCGCTTCGGCAGTGGCGTCACCACCGACTACTCCCAGCGCATCCGCTACAGCAACTCGACCGTCAGCCTCGACACCAACGGCAACAACGTGACCTTCGCCAACGGAATTGATTACACGAACACCGCCGGCCTGTCCAAATCCGGAGGCGGCACGCTGACCATCAATGGCACCAGCACCTACGGCGGGGCCACTTCCATCACCGGTGGCACCCTGGCTCTCGGCTCAGCCGGCTCGCTGACCAGCACCACCGCCCTGACCAACAACGCCGCCTTCGACGTCTCCGCCATCAATGGTCCCTCCACGACCATCGGCTCACTGGCTGGTAATGGTACGACGAACCTCGGGGCCAAGAACCTGATTGTCGGTGGCAACAATGGCTCCACTACCTTTTCCGGAGCGATCAATGGCACCGGTGGTTCACTGACCAAGAATGGCACGGGCACCATGACCCTGAGTGGAACCAATGGCTACACCGGATCGACTTCTGTCAATGGCGGCACGCTCTTGATCAGCAGCACGGGATCCATCAACAGCACCAGCGGCATCACGGTGAATGCCGGCGGAACCTTCCGTTACAACAGCAGCACGGCACTGGCAGCCGGGCTGACCAACAATGGCGGTTCCATCGCCGGCTCGGGTAACTTGGGCAGCCTCGTATTGGCCGGCAACGGCTCGATCGACCCGGGCAACAGCCCCGGTATCATGACGGCGGCTGGTACAAATCCCACCGGTGGATTGGATTACAACTTTGAATTCACCGCCGCCGGGGCTCCTGACTGGAGCAACGCCTCGGCCAGCGTCAACGACGTCCTTCGCCTGACTGGTGCTACACCGTTCACCGCCGATCTGGGTGCCGCCAATGCCGTCAACGTCTATCTGGCTGTGTCCTCGCTCAGCCCGGGTTTGACCTTCCAAGGGGGCTTCTTCACCGACAACGACCTGACCTTCCTGGCCAACATCCAAAACGGCTCCTACAACTTCTTCGTGCTCGGCGATGGGTCGGGCGCCAACAGCTATAACGGGACGTCCTACTACACCTTGGCCCAATACAATGCCTTGGTCAGTGGCAGCTACACGGTCAACCTGAGCACCGTAGCGGTTTCAACGGCCAACTTCGCGGGCGGCACGGTCGACGGCTTCGTCAGCCAGTTCAACGTGGTCCCGGAACCCTCCACCGGTCTCCTCCTGGGCATCGGATTGGCTGGACTCATTGCCTTGCGTCGCAAAGCTCGCATCCAAGGCTGAAGCACCCCCGCCCCGCGCGAATACCGCCAGTTCAGTCCGGCTCTTCGAAGAGCTGATCACATACACCCCGGTTGCAAAACCGGGGTGTATTTTTTTCTGCCAGACGGACAAAAATTGCATGCGTTGCATTTACAATCTGCAAAGAAAATGCAAAAGTATGGTTGCCCTCCAATAAGTAAACTTGGATCGAATCACCTGATGTCTATTCGATTTTCCATTCTTTCGTTGAGGATCCATCTCCTGTGCTCAGGCCTGTACATTTCATGAAAGCCGTCTCTTACCCGTTTCTTTTGCCAATCTTGTCACTCGTTTGGATCAACGGGGCAATCACCTCTCCCGTCAGCGATCTTTCGCAGAAAATCCAATCCCTCCCAGAGCAAACACCGGCGGAGAAGCTCAAAAAAGTCGTGCTCATGGTCGCTTGCGAACGGTTGGGTTCCTGTCCGGCGAATGACAATCGTGCGTCCGTCATGGCCACGGAAATCGATGCCGCACTTGCGATGCCCGCTGAACCATTCGGCACGCCTGCTTCATCGGCCCGCAACCTCAGCGTCCTGCGTCCTCCATTGACACCCGTCAACAACCCCTACCTGGATCGTCTGATGGCCGGAGCCCGGTCCTCCCTGGCCCAACCGGATGTCGCCTGGCCGGTGGCGGACACGGAACCCCTCTTTGGATCGGCCACCTCCCAGGGCGAATACAACCCGCGCGATACCGCCGCAAAAATGGAAGCGTTTTTCTGGCTCTTCGCCAATCCCGCCAGCCCGATGAAAGGTGACCCGGAAATCCTGGACCGCCTGCTTCAGCGACTTCTGGCCTATGCCGATGCGCTGGCCAACTTTTCAGAAATCAAAGGGGGCCAGTCGGTCTACGACGATTTTGCCATCAGCCAGGCGGCCATCACCCTGCGTGAATTCACCCGGCTTTATCCCGGGCTGCTGCTCCCTTCCCAGAAGGCCCTCATCGACCAGGCCATGCGCACGGCGGGAGACAAAGTGATGGTTTACAGCGCCGGGCACCGCGAATTCCACACCAAGGGCTATGCCAATATCCATCTGGCCATGTCCTTGGAACTGCTCAACTTCGGCCTCTACCTCGAGGACGCAGCCATGCTGGAGGCCTCCCGCCAGCTGCTGTATGCCCAGGAAAAGGCCATCCTGCCCGACGGTGGTACCCATTACATTTGGAGCCAGAACGAATCCTGTGGTTACCACGATGTCATCGCCCAGTTTTTCGCGCAAATCCATGAAATCAGTGGCGACCCGCAGCCACTCGCTTGGCTCAAACGCCTGGAGTGGTACGGCCCGGTCAGCATCGGACGCATGGCCGAATATTGGACTGCCCCATCATGGAAACACACTTGGAACAGTGCGCTCAAAGGGATTGCCGGCGGGGAGCACGTGGCCGGGGCCACCGGGAATCCCTACGTACGCGGCATTTTGGGCGAGCCCGATCCGAAACCAAAGGATCTCCGCCGCTGGGAACAGGCCCGTATTCCGGTTGCTTGGTACCGGAGAGATGTCAAACCACTTCCCTTGCCGGATGCGGTCACTTATCCCGACCGCAACATCGACGGGCCCCGCGCTTGGTATGGCCGCTTCAGTTACGCCGCCACCCTGCGTGATATTCCGGAAGACGAGCCCGGCCACGCCACTCTTTTGGGAGCCCTCATCGCCCAGCCGGATTTTTCCCTGCAAACCTTCCTCATGGGCGTCGGCCCGCGGGTGCGCGTCGGTGCCAAAGCCGACGACCCGCGTTCCTGGGCCGGCCTGACATCCGGCATGCGCTCCAGTCGGATCATCGGCAGGTCGTTCAGTGCCTTCACCGCCACGTATGAAATGGCCACATTCGGCAGTTCGCAAAAGGGCAAACTTTCGGGTTGGAACGGAAGGCAGTTATGGCTCACCCTGCCTGACCGCCTGATCGGCTGGATGGCCGTCGATCCGATCAAAGCCGATGCCCCGCCTGCGGATCTCCAGGCCGTCATCCGTCTTGGCACCGGTGGAACCGTCAACGGACCGAAACAAACCATCAAATCACTCGGCCCCAATGAGTGGAGCTACGGCGATTTTGTGGTGCGGGTCCTCGAGCAAAACTTTGCCAAAGTTGAACCGAAATTGGTGCCCTTCCGCCTGCCTGCATTCCCCACAACCGAAGTCACCTGCGAAGTGGCATCAGCCAAATATGCCTGGTGTCTGGTCGAAGTGAAACCCGCCTGGGCGCAGGAGCGGGCCGAGGTGCGCCACCTCCTCCAGCCTCAGGAAGCTGCGGGATTCAGCGTCTCTCTGGCTGGCAAACGCTACTGGGTTGCGGGGAATCCCGGAGCCTCTGAAGTCACGGTCCAGCCGCCCCGGACTGCGGGCAAAGCTGCGTTGTTTCTCTCCAGCCAATCCGCCCCCGCGGTTCCCGGTCCGAACGGCGAGCCCCTCAAGCTCGCTGCCCACGCCACCGCGGTCTTGGTGGAAAATCCCTCCCCCGATGAGCAACTTCCCGGTTGGGAGAATTTCCAGCAGATACTTGCGCAAAAAAAACCAGCCTCCTCCGGCACTTCCAAACCCTGACTCCCCAATCTTGCATGATCCGGCGTCCCCATTGGATGATCGTTATTGCGCTGCTCGCGCTGACCCCTTTTACGGCGCGGGCCCAGACGACCTACACCAAGGCCGACAACACCGCCCCGCTTGACCAGGCAGCCAGTTGGAATCCCGCCTCCCTGCCCACGTCGGCGGATAACATCACTTGGAACGGGACCTATGCCAATGGGACCGTGTCCACGGGCAACGGGACCGGACTGGCCATCCGCCAAGTACAGATCCTCAATCCTTCCCAACCCATCACCATCAGCACCGGGGGCAATCTGACGGTCGGCTCCGGCGGGGTCGACCTCTCCCAGGCGCAACAAAATCTCACCATCGAGGCCCCGGTGGTGCTTTCGGCCGCCCAGCTTTGGGCAGTGGGCCCCGGACGCACTCTTCTTGTCACTGGCAACTTGACTGGAAACAACAGCAATACAATCACCGTCAATGGGGGCAATGCCACCGGCCATGTGGTTCTGAGCCCTGCGACGGGTCAAAGTGTCAACCTCTCCGGAAACAGCACAAGTGCCTTTCTCGTTGTCGCCCGCAGCGGTGGTTTGTTGGTCCTCGGCGGCGACGGTTCCAATGCCCCGGCCACGACCAGCAACAATACGCTCATCACCAGCTCCGGCTATGGGGCCCTGACCGTGACTGGGAACGGGACGGTGCGGGTGAATTCCGGCACGTGGAATTTTGGCGACCTCGCCCGCAATGGCTCCGCCGACTTCTTTTCCGGAAGACTCGACGTCCGCGGCGGCACCCTCGCATTCAACGGGGCGCGCTTCCTGGGCGCCGGCAACATCACGGTCAGCGGCGGCACCTTGAAGGTCACCAACGTCGGTTCCATTTACTCCAACGGCGGCAAGTTCGCCCTTGGCTCGGTGGGCAGCAATGGCACCGCCACCCTCCAGATTTCGGGTGGCTTGGTCGACTTGGCTCAAGCGAATGGCTCGGTCAATGGCGGGAACTCCCTCGGCGTGGCCATCAGCACGCACCTGGCCCAGACCGGCGGCACTTTCCAGAATGGGATCACGGTGGGCGGCGGCACCAACGGTGGAAACACCACCACGCTGACCATCGGTCATAGTGGACTGACCAGCAGTGGCAGCGGGGCCAACATCACATACACTCCGGTATCCAACATCCTCGCGTCCTACACCCTCTCCGGCGGCACCCTCCTCAGCGCGGGGGCCATCCAGGGCACGACCCCCGCCAGCCCCGGTACCAACGGATCGTCCGGTTCCCCCCCCAACGCAGTCGTCAACCCCGGCACCGGCAATATCCGTAACTTCAATTTCCTTGGCGGCACTTTGGCGGTCGGGGCCTTCAACGCCACGGCTCTCGGCTACGCTTCCGCCAACGGCACCGCCGGCGGCCCGCCCCATTCCGATCCCGCCGCCAATTCGGTGGGCATCGGCACTCTTTACAACCATGGCGGATGCCTTTCCCCGGGGGGCAATGGTACCGCCGGCCGCACCACCCTCACCGGCAATTACGTCGCAACCGGTGGATCTCTGGCCATCGATATCGGGGGCACCACGCAGGCCACCGGATTCCAAAACGGCCAGTACGACTGCCTGTCCGTTTCCGGCTCGGCCACCCTCGGCGGCAATTTGATCCTCTCCCGGCTCTCCTCATTCACTCCGGCCGCCAACGCCACCTTCACCATCCTCACCAGCACGGCCAACCTCACGGGCTCGTTCGCCAATGCCCCCTCCGGCAGCCGCATCCTCACTTCCGACGGGCTCGGCTCGTTCGTCATCACCCAATCCGGGGGCAACCTCACCCTTGGCCAATACCTCGCTGTCACCGCGCCCGCCGTCACCTCCAGTTCGGCCCCCGCCACAGTTTTGGAAGAGGAGACGGTCACCTTTTCGGTGGCCGTGCAAAGCCTGGCCCCGGTCACCTACCAGTGGCGCAAAAATGGCGTGGCCATCGATGGGGCCACCTCATCCAGTTTCGTCATCCCGTCGGCCGCCAGTGCCGACTCCGGCACCTACGATGTTGTACTCACCAACTCCGTTGGCACCACCACCAGTTCCGCCTTCACACTGACCGTCGCTCTTCCCCGCACCACCCGCAGCGTGGTTGTTCCCGCCGGCTCCTCGCATACTTTCCAGGCCAGTGCCGGAGCCCTCGCCTACCAGTGGCTTATGAATGGGGCGGCCACGGGCAACGGCACATCTTCCTTCACTTACCAACCCGACGTGAATGCCGTTGGCACCCATTGGCTCCAGGTCCGGGAAACCTATTCGGACAATTCCACGTACACCCGCCAATGGGGGGTGCGTGTCAGCATCGACCAGCCCACTCCCGCCATCACGCTTTACGTCGCTCCCAACGGCTCCGACTCCAATGACGGCTCCATCGGTGCCCCCTTCCTCACACTGGAAAAAGCCCGCAACACCCTCCGTGCCCTCCCGCGTCCGCTGCCCGCGGGCGGGGCCATGGTCTACCTCCGCGGAGGTACCTACACCCGCACCAGCACCTTCACCCTCAACGCCACCGACTCGGGCAGCAGTGGTGCCCCAGTTGTCTATGCCGGATACCCCGGTGAAACCGCCATCATATCCGGGGGCAAATCCCTCCTTTCCTCGCAATTCACCCCATTGGCTTCAAGCGAACTCTCCCGTGTGGCCCCAGGAGTTGATGCCTCCCGCATCTGGGAAGTGGACCTGGCCTCCCTCGGTGTGGTGCACAAGGGGCCCTTCCCGAATACGTTCAACGAATGGCAGATCCGCAACGTCATGGCCGGCGGCAGCGCCGGTCTTCTCGAAGTTTTTTACAACGGCGAGCGCAAAATCCTCTCCCGCTACCCGAACCGCAACCTGGCTGACGATTCCCTGACCGCCAATCTCAAGATGAACGGCGTGGCCACCGGGGCCGACACCGCCGGCACCGGTTACCTCAATGTCGGTGGCAATTACACCACCAGCAATGGCACGGTCATTCCTGTCGGCGGGGCCTTCCATTACAACACGGCGGACGAGCCCAATATCCTCCGATGGCAGTCCGCCCTGGCCAAGGGGGGTGTCTGGGTCGTCGGGTACTGGCGTGTCCCCTGGCAGATCAACGGAGCCAAGGTCGGGTTCCTCGACACCGGCACCAAGAAAGCCATCGCCCTGGCCAACGGGGTCAGTATCAGCAACGGCATCGGCAACAAGTATTCCCGCCCGGCCGGCAGCAAGACCGAACCCTACTGGGTCGTCAATCTCCTCGAAGAAATGGACCAGCCCGGCGAGTGGTGTGTCGACTTCAGCCGCAACCGGCTCTACTTCCTTATGGACTCCGCCGCCCAACCCGCCGACAACAGCATCGTCCTCTCCGACCTCGGCTCCGCCTTGGTCCAGATCTCGGGGAATCACACCACCTTCCAGTCCATCCGTTTCGAGTATGGCCTGGGACAGGGGGTGCAGATCCTCGGTGGCTCCCGTAATCTCGTCACCGGTTGCACCTTCCGCAACATGGGCGGCTATCCGGTCGATATGAACAATTTTTCCGGCGGCACCTACAATGGGGTCGTCAGCTGTAACATGGAGGAACTCGCCTCCGGTGGTGTCCTCGTCCGCGGTGGAAACAACACCGCCAGCCCCCGCGTGCCCCATAACAATTTTGTCGTCAATAACCGCGTCAACAACTACGCCCGGGTCGTCCGCGTCTATGCCGCCGCCGTCGACGCCGGATACCAATACGGCAAGCCCTCCGTCGGCGCCCGCATCGCCCACAACACCACCAGCGGCAGCCCGCACGTAGGCATGTTGTGGAGGGATTATGACCACCAGATTGAATACAATGACATCAGCAACTACTGCTACTTCTCCAATGACATGGGAGGCATCTATGCTTACGCCTCGAATTACCTCAGCAACAGCACCATCCGCTACAATTACGTCCACGACAGCAAGCACGGGGAGGGGATCTACTTTGACTCCGACCACATCAATGCCACTGTCTACGGGAATACGGTCAACCTCCGCACCGACCCGAACGAGACCCGCGGCACCGGATTTTATGACCAGACGCCAGGTGGCACGCCCACGGCCGGGGTGCCCCTGACCGATACCTACATCAACAATGTAGCGGTCAACTGTCGCTTCGGTTTCAAGATTTACTCAGCCCCCGGGGGCACCATCGAGCGAAACCTGACCTACGACAACTACACCTCCGGCATCGTCTGGAACCGCGTCACGGCCAACGCCACCGCTTACACGTCCTCTTCATCCAACGCCACCGTCCTCGCTTCGGGTCCGAACAAGGAATACACGACAGACCCGGGTTTCGTCGACTTTGCCGCCGATGATTTCCGTTTCCGTCCCGATTCACGGGCCTTCACCGACCTGCCCGGATTCCAGGCGGTCCCCCTCGAAATGGCCGGACTCTACAACGATGAGTACCGCTCCGATGCGAAAGTTTACCCTCCATTCATCACGACCGACCGGGCTTCGAACCTTGGGTCCAACGTGGCCACATTCAATGGCACTCTCGTTTATCCCCAGTTCGATGCCAACGCCACGGTCTATCTCTACTGGGGGACCACCGACGGCGGTACTACTGCGGCTTCCTGGGATCATGCTGAAAACCTCGGCACGCCGGGCTCCGGCACACTGTCCCGGACACTGTCCTCGCTCACCCCGGGCACGCAATACTACTTCCGCTTCTACGCGGTCAATTCCGCCGGGGAAATGTGGGCCGAGCAATCCAACGCCTGCACCACGTACCCTTCCGAACCCGTGGCCACCGGGGGTACTCCCTCGGCCTCCAGCGAGGGCACTGCCGCAGCCTTGGCCCTTGATGGTAATGCTTCCACTGCCTGGCAAACATCGGGCAACGCCAACACCGGCTGGATTCAATACCGGTTCGCAGGGGCGACCACCCGGCAGGTCACGCAGTACCAGGTGACCAGCGCCGCCGACAATCCCGCCCGCGATCCCCGCGATTGGCGCTTCCTCGGGTCGAATGACGGCTTGAATTGGGCGGTGCTGGATACCCGCAGCGGCGAGGTTTTCACGAGCCGGGGCCAGACTAAAACCTATGGCTTCACCAACAATCTGGCTTTTGCCTATTACCGATTGGAGATCACGGCCAACAACGGGGACCCGTCCTCGCTCCACCTGGCTGATTGGCAGTTGTTTTCGCCCATCGTTTCACCGGATACAACCGGCCCGGTCATCACGACGCCCGGAAACATCACGGTTGCCGCCGGTTCATCCAGCGGTGCCGTGGTGGATTTCGAGGTCACGGCCGTCGATGCTGTGACCGGTATCGCCACCCCCACGGTCACTCCGCCATCCGGCTCGCTTTTTGCCATCGGCACAACCACGGTCAACATCACCGCCACCGATGCGGTCGGCAATACTTCCTTGGCCAACTTCACCGTCACCGTCACCGCCCCCGGACTGCCCAATCCCTGGAGCGTGCGCAATGTGGGTTCTTACAATTTCCTCGGAACAGCCACCCACAACGGCACCAGCGGCAACTTCACGGTCAATGCCACCGGGGGAACCACCGGCATCACCGGCGATATCTGGACCGGCAACAACGACAACTTCACTTACGTCTCACAACCTTGGACCGGTGACGGCATCTTTACCGCGCGCCTGGCTTCCTTCACCAGCACCGACAGCTCGGCCAAGGCCGGCATCATGTTCCGGGAAACCACTTCGGTGGGATCGAAGTACAGTTTCATGTATCTGCTGCGCAAAGGGGATGCCTGGGCCCAACACAAGACCGCTACCAGTGGAGCCACGTCGGGAACCAATTTCTTCACCAACTCCGTCACCGGCCGCGGCGTTCCGGAGTGGATACGCCTGGTCCGTTCTGGCAACACCTTCAGTTGCTTCTATTCCTCGAATGGCACGTCCTGGACCGCCCTTGGCGCCAACCGTACCATCACCCTCAATGGAAATGCCCTCACTGTCGGTTTTGCCGTTGGTCCGCGCACCGCCAATGGCACCGCCACCGCGGTATTTGACAACGTTTCCTTCCTCGGCAAACCCGCCGCACCCGCCGGCCTGACCTCCACCCCCGGTTCGGGACAGGTCGCCCTTGCCTGGAGTCCGGTCGCCAACGCCGATTCCTATTCCGTCTACCGCGCCGCGACTCTCGACGACCCGTTCGAGATGGTGGCCACCGGGCTCACGACCCCTTCTTATTCCGATACCGGTCTCAGTCCGGGCAGCAGTGCCTACTACCAGATCACAGCGACAAATGTCGTGGGTGAAGGTTCTGCTTCGTCCATGCTCAACACCGGTCCGCTTGACGCTCTTTCCACCTGGCGTCTGGCCAATCTCGGCTCCAGTAGCAACAACGGCACCGCTTCCAATGACGCCGATCCCGACCGTGACGGTTTATCCAACCTCATGGAATACGCCCTCGGTACTTCGCCGCAGTCTGCAAACCCCGGCGTCGCCCACTCGCTTGGGGCATCGCGCGACCGCTTGCGCCTGGTCTTCAACGTCATTGCCGATCCCTGGATCACCTACCGGGTCGAGGCCACCGGTAATCTCCTTCCGGCCACCTGGACGACCGTATCGGAATTCCGTGGCGGAGCTGGCGTCGCGGGGACGGTCGAGATTGCCGACATTGTCGCCGTCGGTGCATCCAATCCCGACCGACGCTTCATGCGGCTCGTCGTCACGCATTCACCGCCGCCATGAATTGCCCGGAATTGATGTGTCGTCTGATTCTTGCCATCGGCTGCGGCCATTTTGCGGTCCTGCCCCTGGTCCTGCACGCTTCCACCCCGCAATTCAGCCTCCCGTTGGGCATCAACCCGGATCAATCCATCACCTATTATCCCTACCCCAACGGTGACCGCATTCCCGATTTTTCGACCGTGGGTTTCCAATACGGCAACACCCCCGTCCCCGGCGAGCCCGGTGGCTACGATGTGCCCGTGCTCGTAACCCTGCAGCCCGGCACGGGCGACCAGACGGACCGCATCCAGGCCGCCATTGACTTCATCGCCACACGCCCTTTGGTGAACGGCTTCCGTGGCGCCGTGCTTCTCAAGGCTGGACGTTGGGAAATTCATTCCGTCAACCGAATCCGTGTCACCGCCTCCGGCGTCGTCATCCGCGGTGAGGGGGACCACCCGCTCACCGGCACCCGTCTTTATGCGGTCGGCACAACGAATGAGAACCAAAGTGGCAACACCCGCAATTCAAGGCTCATCGCCTTCGACGGAGGCGGCATCACCGCAGGAACCACCCGAACGCTGGTGGACAATGTTTACATTCCGGGCGGGACGAATGTGATCCCCATCTCCGGCCATCCGTTCACCGTCGGCCAGCGTGTCCAGGTTCGCTGGCCCGGTTCGATCGCGTGGCAAAAGGCGAGCTACTACAACACGGCGGCCACCGTGGACAAGGATCCTGCCATCACGTTCAATCGCATTGTCACCGCCGTCACCCCCAACTCCATCACCCTCGACGCGCCCATCACCTCGCCACTCGACCCGGCATGGGGCCGCGGTTACGTCGTGCCGGTCACCGCCTTCAGCTACATCACCAACGTCGGTGTCTCCGATATCTACTTCGAGAGCACCTATGCATCGGACACCGATGAGAACCACGTCTGGAACGCGCTCGATTTCACCGAGGTCGAGGACGGCTTCGTGAACGGGTGCACCGCCCGCCACTTTGCCTACTCCATCGCCTACGTGAACACCTCGACACGTAAGATCACCATCAACCGCTCCCAGTGCCACGATGGCATTTCCATCCTGCAGGGTGGCCGCCGATACAGCTTCGTCCTCACCGGTGAAATGGGTCTCGTCAGCAACAATATCGGACGCAACGGTCGTCACACGTTCATCATCAACTGGCCCGCCGCTCCGGGGCCCAATGTCTTTGTTGACGGCGTCTCCAGCCGCTCTTTCAACGAATCCGGCTCACATGCCGAATGGAACAACGGTGGGCTCTGGGACAATATTTCCGAGTTGAGCGCCACCGTCGGGCTCCAGGTGAAGCTCGAGCGACCTTCCGCCTTCTGCGTCGCATGGAATGTCGTCACCAACACCCTCACGTTTGAGAACATGCCGCTCTCGCCGAACTGGTCGTTCGGCACCACCGCCGTCAATGGCGGCCCCGCCGCGTGGCGCAACTCCGGTGGTGTCCCTGCCGGCCTGCTGGGCAAGGCCGAGGCTTGGTACAATGGAACTCGCATGCCGGTCCGTTCGCTTTATGCCAACCAGCTCGAAACCCGCCTGCGTGCGGCCAGGAATCCGCACACCCATCAGGCGAATCTGCCTGTTCGTATCAACCTGCCGCCTACCATCCGCACGCCCGCCCAACTCGTCGTTCTCTCGGGTGCCGCGTGGTCCTATCAGTTGCCCGTGTCGAATGTTGTCGCCGCCATCACGACCCCCAACTACTCGGCAACCGGCCTGCCCGCAGGGCTCTCGATCAATGCCACCACCGGCCTGATCTCAGGCACCCTTCCCACCGTCACCACCGAGACCAGTTACAACCTCACGCTCTCGGCCCGCAATCAGGATGGCACCACAACCAAACCGATGACGCTCACGGTCCGTCCAGCCGGGGCCCCTAAAATCCCCCTCACCATGGCCCTCGAGGTCGACATGCAGCGCACCACACCCCTGCTGATCAGCGGTGTCCGCTCGGAGGTCACGTCGCCGATTCCGGTTCCCATGGTCCCCGCCTCCCGTCTGCTCGCTCCAATGATTGTGAGGAAATCCTACACGTCCGACATCAACGGCACTGCCTACACACTGGCCGACATTCCCGTCCCGGTCCGTGGTGTGCTCCCCATTGAAGGCCTAACATCATCCATCACCATCACCTACAACGGTTCCACCACGCTGCCAACGCTCCCGGGATACTACGACATCGTGGCCACCCTCGACGATCCAATCTACGAGGCGAGCACCACCGGACGACTCCTCATCACCACGGGCACGGCTGTCACGGTCACGCTTGCCAACACATCGGCCCCTACTGCCTCCGCCCCTGTTACAGCGACTTCCACCCAGTCTTCGATCACCCCGGTCATCACCTACGACGGGTCACCGACTTTTCCTGCGAGCCCCGGCCAATACACCGCCAAAGCCATCGTGGCCAACGCGGACTTTTTTGGAACACGCGCCGCGCTCATCAGCGTTCAGCGCCCGGCCGCCACGCTCACCATCGGTAATTCCTCCCTTCCTTACACGGGCGCTGTGGGTTCGCCGGTCGTCACGACCAATCCCCCCGGCCTCGCCACCCGGGTTTCGATCGTTGGCCAGGGAGTCTTCCCCGGCACCTATCCCATCACGGCGTGGATCAACGATCCCAATTACAGCCATACACCGGTCGCGGGCAACATGACCATCACGGGCCTCGTCATTTCCACACCGGACAATCTGACCATCAGCGGCAGTCCAAGTGGGGCGTTGGTCAACTTTGAGGTGAGCGCGGGCGATGGCTTCACGGCCACCACCACGGCATACGCCAATCCTCCTTCCGGTTCACTCTTCCCCGTGGGCTCCACCACGGTCAACGTTACTGCCAACAATGGAAGCACCACGGCCAATGCATCTTTCACAGTGACCGTTTTCCCGGGTCCGGGGAATCTCCAACAGATCAATCCCTCAGCCGGTGTCGCCCCCGGGACAGTGGAGATTTTGGCGGCCGACTCCATCCGTATTGTCGGTGCGGGGGGCGCCACCAGTGGTGGAGTCACCGCCGATCTTTGGACCGGCACAAACGACTCCAACACCTACCTTTCCATGCCTTGGCAGGGAGACGGGGTGTTCACGGCGCGGCTTGTCTCGTTCTCTTCGACGGACGCTTCTGCCAAGGCCGGAATCATCTTCCGGGAAACCACCAGCGCCGGCTCCCGCTACAGCACCATCCACATGCTCAGAAGCGGATCCGTGAATTTTCAGCACAAGACCGCCACCAATGGTTCCGCCACCGGCACCAACTTTTTCAGCGGCTCTGCCAGCAGCACAAGCGGTTTTCCTGAGTGGCTACGAATGACCCGCCAGGGCGGCACCTTCACACTGGCATTCTCCGACAATGGGACCACGTGGACCACACTATCCACCCAGGCCAACACCATGAACGGATCAACCCTGAGTGTCGGCTTTGTCGTCGCCCCCCGCACCGGCAACACAACCGCCACGGCAGTCTTCGACAATATCCGTTTCTTTTCCCCTCTGCAGTCCTGGCGACAGCAATACTTCGGCGCCAGCGTTGCCACTGGCGCGGGGGCCGACAATGCCGACCCGGATCGTGACGGTGCGGACAATTTGGTGGAGTATGCCACGGGCAATCATCCCACGCAGGGGGGAGTGGTTTTGTCATCATCGCTGGGAGTGTCCGCAGACCGCCTCCGCGCACTTTTCAGTATCATCTCCGATCCCTCCCTGGTCTACCGGATTGAGGCCACCGATAACTTGGTGTCCGGTCCTTGGCAGACTGTTTCCGAGTTCCGTGGCGGAGAAATCCCCGCCGGTCCGGTCGAAGTTCAGGATTTTTTGACCGTCTCCGAAGCCGCCCGACGCTTCATGCGTTTGATTGTCACCCATTCCCCACTCGCCAACTAATCCCATAACACCACTACGCAACATGAAAATCACCCGCATCTTTCACACACTCGGCATTCTCGGCTTTGTCCTGCTATCTGCTCTACAGGCCCAGTCACCCACACCCATTCCGCCCCCCCCGGAACCACCGCCCCAGGATCAGGGTCTTCCTTACACCCGTTCGGCGGATGCATCCGCGCTTGAAATCATCCGTGGCGGAATAGCCGTGTTCCCCGGAAGCCGCTATGCCTATGTCCGGGGACACCGGGTACGCCTGAGTGAAAAGAACCTGCTGCGGGCCGAGGCTGTGTGGAAAGAAGGAAAGCTCTTCGTGCCTGCATCCTTCATTCCCGTGCTCTCTGTCAAGGATCCCAAACCAAACCCTGTGCCTGCCGATCTGGCCATGATTGCCGACCGATGGGTCTACGCGCCCTCTGAAATCGTTCCTGCCTCGGTGCTTTCAAAGCTGGTTACTTTGCTGCCGGGCTCCAGGGATGGAGGAATTCCCCAGGGCTCTGCCTCCCTCACGGTGCGTGGTGAAAGCTACGTGGCGCTGGAGGAAGTTGCACGGGCAGCGGGTCTTGGTGTCTTCTCGCACCCATCGGGCCTGGTTTTCCTCGGTGCCTCGGCTCCCGTCTGGCCGGACTCTGGAAGCCCGCGCATGGACGCGGTGATCGCGCTCTTCGATACCCCCGAGAAATTCGCCGATCCTTCCATTGCCGAAAAGTTCATCCCGAACGGAGCCCGCCAAAAACCGTGGACCGCCCATGTCAAGGTCACCCCGGAGCAGATGGCGCTGCTCAATGGACCGGAAACCGAATGGGAACCGGTTCCTATTTCGGCCTATGACGACAAAGGAATGGACAAGACACTCCTCGGATCCGAAGTGCCCGCCCCGGGGGTCTATCCACGGCTCTTTTTCAGTCCGAAGGACCTGCCCGAACTTCGCCGCCGCATCAAAAACACCATCAGCGGTCAGAAATCCCTCATCGAGATGGAGGTCCTATTCAAGAAAAGCTGGCTCGATCCCAAGACCAGTGACGGAGCTATTTTCGAAAAACTCGCCGCCGGAAATCTGGAAGGCCTGGAATGGGATGTGCCGGCCGGCAAGGCGGATTTCATGGCGGGCCACACGTTCAAGGGGCAGAAACCAGGCATCTACAACTCCCACATTGCTTATGTGCCCGAATGCCTCAGCGCGCTCGCCCTTTACGCGCTTCTGAACGATGATGATGAACTCGGGCGGCGCACCGCCACGGCTGTCGCAAATTACTACAAGCTGCGCGAACCCCTCCTCGACGCTTTTCTTAAAATCAGCGATTCCGAGTTCGGTTCCTCCCTGCGCAATCCTGACGGGACATTGCTGGAATTGAACGCCTACGGTGCCCGCACCCACTGGCGGAACATTCATGGATTGGTCGCACACATGAATCTCGGCCCGGCCCTTGATTTCTCGGGGAAATGGATGACACCCGAACAAAAGGACCTTATGCGGCGCTTCATCGCCAAGGCCACCTATGGACGCCGCTCGCACGGGCAGGATGGCCCGGTCCGTTTCCGCGACGTCAATTGGATGGCCTGGGACCTGCCTCATTTCATTGCCGTGGCGGCCATAGAGGGCTTGCCGGGCTTTGATGCCGAGGCCTACGCTTCCGGTCTGGAAAGCGCACGGGCCTTCTGCCAGTGGGGCATCGACCCTTCCGGGGTCGTCTTTGAAAGCAACGGCAAGAATCCGGGGGCATTCCAATTCCAGCTGCTCTCCATGGTCATCGCCGCCCGGCGAGGGGAAAACCTCCTGGCCCATCCTCATTGGCGCAAGCTCCTCGAGGGCCAGGCCCTCATGACCTCGCCCGACGGACGGGTCATAGTCAACAGCGGCACGCAGTATTCGCCCCACAGCCGCCAGAAGCTGTCCATGTCGTTGGTCAACCAGTTCAAGGGCTTGTATCCTGACAATCGACTGGCTGATTATTTGATCTCCACCGATATCCCCCTTCGGACCCAACCCGCCGATACCGTGGGTTTCGTGCTGCCGGAAAGCAAATTCGATCCTGTTGCCTATCGGGCCCTGGTGGAGAAAACCCCGCGCCTCCGGCTGCCCAGCCCGACCTATCCCGGTTTCACGCGCAACATCCTCTTTGATGGGGACGCGGTGTTTACCGAACGGTCCTCCCTCGGTTTGCCGTTGGATTTCAATGCCCCGGTTCATGGGGTGTTTTCCGCCTACTCATCCCCTGAAAAGGACGCCGCTTGGATGAATATGATGGTGCGCCCCAACCACTACCTCGGGGCGGGCCACCATCACGCCGATGCCGGCATGTTCCACTTCTCCGCCCTTGGCGTGAACTGGATCACCGAGTCGCCCTTCACCCAGTGGTATACCGGCAATGTCCACAATCTGGTCCAAGTGGATGGCCAGTCCCAGGCCGAAGGTATTGATGGTGTGGTCAATGGTTACAACGCCGCCGCTACTTACCTGGGTTCGCTGGTTTGTGGACAAGCCGCCATGGCTTCCGCGGATCTGACTTACGCCTACTCCTGGAGGTGGAATACGCAACCACCCCAGGTCTGGCCGGAAGCCACGCGTGCCCTGGGCTGGGAATTCGACCCCAGCCCGCAGATCGCACGCATCTTCGCCGGCACGGCCCGCTACAAACTCCGTCCATGGTGGTCGAACTACACTTACGGCAATTACATCGCCACCAGCCGTGCTCCGTTTAATCCCATGCAGCACGTCTTCCGATCCGTCGGTCTCGTACGCGGGGACCATCCCTATGGATTTGTGGTTGATGACTTGAAAAAGGACGAGAAAGTCCGCCACTACCAGTGGACGGCCATGCTCAACGGTGGCGTCTGGCAGGCCAAGGTGGAGGGACTTCCAGCCAACGCCATTGCTCTGGCCACCACCGGCCAGGACACCGACTTGAAGGCTCCCCCGGGCAAGCCCGTGCTTGAGCCCAAGACGGGGGACCCCATGGTGCTCGTATATGCCCTCGGCATGACACAACCTGAGAAGTCCATGCCGCTTTTGGCCACGGAGACCGTCGAGGGCCAGAAAGACCGCAAGGGTGCTACGCAATACATGGACCGCTTGGTCATCCACCACAAGGCCGCCCAAGCCTCCTTCCGCGTCCTCCTCCTGCCGGTCCGTGTTGGCGGACCACTGCCCAAAGTCGACTACGATCCCGCCAAGGGTCTGGCCAGGGTGAACTGGGAAGGTCAGGTGGACGAACTGGCATTCACACAAGGTGACGACCCGCGCACCCGGCTGATCATCCGCCGGGGCGGCAAAACCATTCTCGGACCCTGATCGGCTGACATCCTTGGCACGGTGAGCTTGAACAGAATGATCGGAAACCTCGCATGAATGCTGCGGTCCGGCGGAATCTATCCCCGGCCCGGGGCCGTCTGTTGGTGCTTCCGATTTCATGGATACCCGTATGACTCCTGACATCCCGCAAAAAAGTGATCGGACGGCAAGCCTGCCCGCCAGCACGGCAGGAACATTCCCGCCGTCCACCCGCTTTGTTCATCTCACCTTGGTCGCCCTCTTCTTGTACGCGGCCTCGCCATTTGCCGCAGAAGCCCAGCCCGCAAAATCTTCCCGGTTGGACACTCCCGCCACCCTCGCCGATCCCGAAGCCTTGCGGCAGTCCATCCCCGCGCTGCGCGAACAGCGACATTGGACCGAGTTCGCCACCCCCGCGCAGATCAAACTCTACCAAGGCCCGGAAACGGTCTACCCGGATATCCCTCCATCGGCCCATGACCTCACGGGCTTCGACCCCACCCTGCTCGGATCTGCCGTCCCTGCGCCCGGTGTCCATCCACGCATTCTCTTCAGTCCGGGCGACATACCCCTGATCAAGCGCCGCCTTGAACAAAGCAAAACGGGTCAGAAGGCCCTGATTGAAACCCGCTTCCTGCTGGAACAAACTCTGTATAACCCCGCTTCCGACGAAGGAAAAATCTACGCCAAACTCATGGCGGGGGACACGGCCGACTTGAAGTTTTTGACCCCGGAGCCGCCGAAGGAAGTCAGCTCCATCACCCTCGTCATCCCGCCCCGCCATTGGTTCGTTGGCTACAAGCAGGCGCTCCCCGACACCCTTCACACCGCCTACCTGCCTAACTTGCTCGCCGCCTCGGCATTCCAGGCCCTTCTCGATGGCGACACCAAGCGTGGACGCCAGACGGCCACCGCGATCGCCAACTACTACCGCCTTCGCAATCCGTTCATCGACGCCTACGCCACCGAGCAGCATCAACGTCAGCTCGCCCCCCGTGACTATTGGCGGGCCATCTTCGGTGTCGCCGGGGGCAACAACCTGGCTTTCTGCTACGACCTCGCCGCGCCTTGGATGAACGAGGAACAACGGGACATCCTCCGTCACGCCGTGGCCTCGGCCACCTCCGGTCGTCTCGCCTACGGAATGAACGGCCCCGCCCGTTGGGCTGAAACCAACTGGACCGGCTGGGACCTCGAACACTATCTCACGGCCCTGGCGATTGAAGGCGAGAAGGGCTACGACCCGGACATTCAACCGGCCGCACTGCGCACGCTCAAGGGCTACCTGCAATGGGGCATCAGCCCCCAAGGCACGATCTTTGAAAGCAACGGCAAGATTGGCGCCGGATTTCATTACGCCATGCTCACCGCCATCGCCCTCGCCCGCCGGGGGGAGAACCAGTTCGGTCATCCCCACCTTCGCCAGCTTCCCCTCGCACAGGCCCAGCGCGTGGTCCCGTCGGGCGAATACAACGTCAACAACGGAACATGGGGTAATGCCAACTTCGCCTACGGCCACTTCTTCACCGCCTTTTATCCCGGCGGCAAAATCGCCGCGGCGGGGAACTTCCTCATGCGCCAGGATCGGCCCGGCCTCGCCAACTTCAATCCCGGTGATTACCAGCAGTCCCTTGAAGCGGCGTTATCGAAATCCGCCGGCAAAAATGCGGCCAACATCAACTGGCGCAAACTGACTCCTCTCACCCCCGCCCACACCATGGGCCCGACTCCATACGACTGCGCGGATTGGAGCGGAGCGGGTGACCTGGCGAAGGCGCGCGCGTCCATCCAACTTCCCCTCGATTTCGCAGATCCCGTCCACGGTCTTCTTGTCACCCGTTCCGGTCCTGGCACCGACGCGCTTTTCCTCATGTTCGAAGTCCGAGCCAATCTCAGCACCATCGGCCACCAACACCATGATGCCGGTCATTTTTACCTCGCCTCCGATGGTGAGATGTGGGCGGTTGAGGCCGGGGCAAAATCCGGTTTCTCCTATGACCACTCCAACGTCCGCATCGGCGGCCGTGGTCTCGCGGACGTGGCCTACCCGCCGCGGGTCAAATTCCTTGGCTCCCTTCTGGCCGAATCCGGCGCTGTGGCCTCGGCCGACATCTCCGCCGCCTACAACCACGGCTGGGTGGGTCCGACCCAATTCCAGTGGACCATCCCCGACGCCAAAGACTGGAAGATCACCCCGGAGACCGACCCCGAAGTGGTCGCCTTTTTCCGTGGAACACAGAATTACAAAATGCGCATCTGGGGCGACCATTACTTCAAACAAAACTGGGGGCCCACGATGCGCGTGGCTTCCGCCAACCCCGTGAAGTCCGCCTGCCGCACCGCCGCCCTCGTTCGCGGCCCGCGTCCTTATGTCCTCATCCTCGACGATGTTGACAAGGGGGACGGCCGGGATCACGACTTCGACTGGGTCATGCAGGTCCCCAACAGCGTGCGCCTCGCCGATATCGAATTTCCCGCCGGCAATCCCGCCTCCGCGGTTCTGGTCAAGGCCGAAGGCGGGGATCAGTGGCGATTGACCGAGGTTCAAAAATCTCCCAACGGCACGCCCGCCCTGCTGGTGGTCCTGCTTGACGTTCCTGTAACCGCGGCACCCCAGTTGTGGAATTTCTCCAGGGCGACCGAGCAACCCATCCGTCTCGACGTGCGGAGCTACACCGCGGACAAAGCCACCCAGATCATCACCCGCACCCGACTATACGTCAGCCGGCGCGGGACCGCCCTCAACTCCCGCATCGCGCTGATCCCCTTCAGGATCGGAGAGCCCCTCCCGAAAATCAGCTGGGATGCCACCAAAGCCACCACCACGATCCAGTGGCCCAACCAGACAGACACACTCGCTTTTTCCACCACCGATCCTGCCGGAAGGACCCGCTTCACCGTGCAGCGGGGAGGCTCCCAAATCCTTGCTTCAGACTGATGAAGCCGGCCACTCCTATCCACTGTTTTAAACCGTTAAGGGAAACGTGCGATCGATGAATGAAGCCACTTTCAAAAACCCGGTGCTTCCGGGTTTCTATCCCGATCCCAGTATTTGCCGCGTCGGAGGGGACTTCTATCTGGTGAACAGTTCGTTTGAATTTTTCCCCGCCCTGCCCCTGCACCACAGCACCAACTTGGTGGATTGGCGGCCCATCGGCCATGCCCTTGACCGGGGCAGCCAGATCGATCTCAGCCGCACGCCCACTTCGCAGGGGCTGTTTGCCCCCACGATCCGGTTCCACGGCGGCCGCTTTTATTTGGTGTGCACCGACGTGTCTGGCATTGGCAATTTCATCATACAAGCCGAAAGGGCGGAGGGGCCATGGTCCGATCCCCTGCCCATTGCGATTGAAGGGATAGATCCTTCCCTCTTCTTCTATCGGGGTGAGGCATGGTTAACGGTTTCCGCGCCCGACCAACAGGGTATCTGGTTGGCACGTTTGGATGTCGAAAGCGGTTGCCTGCTGGATGCCCCGTCCCTTGTTTGGAAAGGAACCGGAGGGAAATATCCCGAAGGTCCGCACCTCTTTCTGCGCGATGGCTGGTTCTACCTGTTGATTTCGGAAGGGGGCACGGAATACGGCCATATGATCACGGTGGCACGCAGCCGGGATATCCTGGGACCTTATGAACCTTGTTCGCGGAACCCGATTGGGTCCCACCGCAGTTTGGATCACCCCTTGCAGGCCACCGGGCATGCGGACTGGGTGGAATTGGAATCGGGCGATTGGTGGATGGTATTCCTGGCGATCCGCCCGCTTGGCTATCCGCCCATGCATCACCTAGGACGCGAGACCTGCCTCGCACCCGTGCATTGGGATGGCGATGGCTGGCCCGTCGTTCCACTACCCCTACCGATGAGGCTTCCAGTTCCCTTTGCTCATTCAACTACTGCGGTGGTCGAGGGAATCCGCTTCCGTGATGAATTTGATGAACCGTTCCCGGATCCCGGGTGGATCCATCGCCGCACACCGCGGCAGGATGCCTGGTCTCTGGTCCGCACACCGGGTAGCCTTTCCTTGCGCTGCGCGCCTCCCTGCCTGGATGATCCCGAGCCGCTGGCTTTTCTTGGGCGCAGAATCCGGGACCACTCGTTTCGTGCTGCGACTTTGCTTGATTTCAAGCCTGCCGACACCGGCGATCGCGCGGGTTTGGTAGTTCATTATAATGAACGCCACTGGTCCGCCCTGGAAATGGGCATAGGCGCAGCGGGGAGGGGAGTGCGCTTTGCGCGACGCTGCGGTTCGCTGCGTGCAGAATCGGAATGGCATGCGTTGCCCGAAGGCCCGGTTGAACTGGCGGTCTCCGCAGGATGGGACGGGTCGGACAAGGCATATTGGCGGTTTGAGGTCCGTCTGCCCGAAGGTTGGAAGGAACTGGGTGCCTCCGAGGTCCGCCACCAGTCCACGGAGCTAGCCGGGGGTTTCATCGGAAACCTCACGGCCCTTTATGCTACCGGCTCTGGCCGGGATTCCTCCACTTGGGCGGAATTCGCATGGTTTGAAGAGATTGCAAATCCTACTATTGAAACCCTATGATTGAGTCCCAATTCGCTCGGCTCTGCCGCTGTTCCTGCTGCATCCTTTTACTAGCCCTAGCGTCCTGTCAGCCACCACCTGCGAACACGACGCCGGCCACCCCTGCCGCGCAAGATCCATCCACCACCCCGCCCTCCGCTGCTTTGGGACCCGAGGTGTCGACCCCTGCGCCTTCAGTCTCCGCCTCCGGCCTCGATCCCTTGTTGGAGGCCTCTGCCTACCGGGATAAGCAGGTCTGGTCCTATCATTCCAAAGATCCTCTGCCATGGACGCAGTTCAAGCCTCGGGACTACGGTTCCTCCCGGGTGAAGTTCAGCAGCGAGGGAGTGCGCCCGGTCGGACGCGTGCCAGCGCCGGGGGTGCATCCGCGCATCTTTTTCTCCCCGGAAGACCTCCCCGCGCTCCGCAAGCGCCTCAAGGAGGATCGTGCTGGACAAGAGGCGTGGAAAAACATCCTCGCCTGGTCCCACGCGCTCAAACTGACTTACGACGAGAAGGCTGATTATGCCCAGCCAGACTGGGCAAATGGCGGCTTCCATGTGCGGGGCCGGTTCGTGGACTTACACAGGATTGGTGGCTACAATCCCAAACGGGAGGATTACTACAGCATACTGGCTTCAGGCGGGCGTCCGCAGACCTATGAAAAAAACTCTCCCGCATTGTTTTTCAAGCCGGGTGCCGCCGAGGCCTTTCGTTGCTTGATTGAGGAGGACAAGGCCGCCGCGGAGGTGTTGGCCAAGGCCACCATCACCGCGATCAAACTGGAACAGGAACGCCGTGCGGCCAACGATAAACCAGTCAAGGAAGGCGAGCCGCCCAAACCCTCCACCGGTCGCACCGACGCCTGTGCCCTGGGATTCATTTATGATTTCATTTATAACTACTTAACCCCCGAGCAGAAAAAAATCATCCACGAAGAGCTCGTTCTGCTCTCCGCCTGGGCCGACAACTACGGCTCTTTCAACAACGCCGAGGCCAGCCGAAGCAACTGGGCCACGTTCTCGTATTGGGTCTATGACCTGATGGCCATCGAAGGGGAGCCGGGCTTTAACGATCTCAAATATCTCGCCCTCTACCGTGGCTGGCGTAACTTTTACACCTACTCCTTCTTTGACAGCGGAGCCGCTTATGAAGGCGAGGGTAAGCTGCTCTTCGGACTTGATGCTGCTGTGGTGATGGATCGTGTGGCGCATAAATACAGATTGGAACCGCTGACCCAGCATCCATTGGTTCGCGCTTACTACGGCAAGTTCTCTGCTTATGCCATGTTGCCCACCCGGGATAACTTCGCCGTCTTTGACATTCTTGGTTCTATCAAGGGGGGATTCACTACTCCGCACGATCTCGTGGTGGCTCGTTATCTCTATCCCAACGACAAGACCACGGACTTCGTCTATCGCGCCATGGTGCAGGACGATTACAAAGAACTGCCGCATGGTCTGCATTCGCTGGCGCATCAGGCGATCACCTCGGCCATCTTTGCCACGGCCTATACGCCGGAGGTGCAACCGGAGAAGCTCAACATCGGGAACACTTTTTTCTGCGGCCAGCGCGCACTTCTCATGACGCGCTCATCGTGGGATCGTGAGGCCACCTTCCTCACCATGCATACCCGCGGGGCGAGCGGAGGTCACCCCTATCCGGACCGCAACGGAATCATGCTCACGGGCAAGGGCCGTCCCTGGATCACCATTCCCTCCAAGGACCAGGGCCCCTGGGCGTGCAGCACGGTGATCATCGATGAGGCCGGGCAGGACACCAGCACACCGGCCCGCGTGGTGGACTTCGCGGACCAGCCTCTCGCCACCTTTATGACCGGCGACGCGAAATATTGTTGGGACTGGGTCTGGAGCAGCGCCTCGAAGACCACCGATGGCCGCGACATCCGGAGAGAGGATGTGGAAAAGGACATGGTCGAACGCGGAATGAGCTGGGAGCTGGTGAACCAGTCGTTCAACGATTTTGCTTGGACCCAAGTGGACCAGCCTGTTTACCGACAGCCACTGAAGTTCCGCAACAGTTGGATCGCGCCGGATGGCGTCCTCACGCCCTACCTGCGGCAGGTGAACACCCCGGTGCTCCGATCCTTCCGCACGGCGGGCTTGGTGCGCGGACCCCGGCCCTACGTGCTGGTGATCGACGATGTGGAACGTGACGGACTTCCGGCACGTTATGACTGGAACCTAACCTTGATGCCCGATGTGGTCGAGGCCCGGGGTGGCACCGGCGAGCTTCAGCCGGGGGACATTGTCCTGGCGGGTAATGCCAGCCTCGATCCGTCGGGCGCGCTCAAGACGGGGGAACCGGGCCTGTTGATCCGTGTCCTGAATGCTGAGGGAACGCGAGCACCCCACCGGATCGAGCTGCGGGAGAAGGTCAATCTGCTGACTCTCAGCACCCGTGCGGCCGCCCCCGGATTCAAGGTGCTTCTCCACCCGTTCCGGGGAGGCGAGGCGTTGCCGCAGACAGAATGGAATGCGGACCGGGCCTCGCTGCAAGTCAGCTTTGTCGATCAGAAGGACGTCCTCACCTTCGCGCCGTCGCCTGAAGGCAGGACGGTCCTAGGTATCCAACGTGACGGCAAGATGGTGCTGGATATGAAGAAGACCGTACCCGCTTTGGAAGACCCCGGTTCCACCGCCATCACTGAGGAGCTGCGCAGAATTCCCGCGTTGCTCGAGGTCCTCAAGAAGGAGGGTTACGATCCCCTGCGGCTGCCCGGCTTCATCGCAGGCTGGGAGTTTGATCGGGCGGTGGACGGGGCATTCTCTCCCTTGCCGGGAAGCGTGGCGGCCGCAATTCCAATTCCCCTCGGCGAGCGCACATTCACCGCCGGAATGAACGGACGGCAGGCCGTCGTGGTGGGTCCCGAGGGGATCGGCGGTCCGCTCGGCTTTGCCACCGAGATGAAGGGACAGCCGTTCACGGTCTCCTGCTGGTTGAAGACCCGCAGCGGTCCGTTCATGGGATCCTACTTGAATGTGGATGGGGTGATCGGTTCTGAATTCATACAGGGAACGATGCGCCACCAGTTCCTCCGCACACTCAAGGACGGCTGGCCCTCGTCCATGCTCTCCAGTTGGACGCATGTCGTCTTCAGCAGCGATGGGTCCACGCTCTCCAGTTACCGCAACGGGCGGCGCATGGCTGCGGTTCCCCTGGATTCGGCTGCCAGGTGGTCGTGGGGCAAGACCTTTGTCCTGGGTGGCAAGAGCCAATATGGTGACGCCGAGGTGGCCGCCCAGTCGGTCCACTTCTATAATACCGCCATGGATGCCGCCGCTGTTGAGCGGCTTTACGTCTGGCAAAAATTCTCCACGGTACCCGTCGCCCACTGACTTTTTGGACACCAACGATCATGAAGCACGTCCTGTTCATTCAAAGTTTGGCAGTGCAAACTCTGACGGTGACCCTCGCAGTTCTGGCTCCCGGTTATATGCATGCGGCGGTCGATTGGCCGAAGTTTATGGAGCGGCAGGACATGGTCTGGGAGCAGTTGCCCCGCCAGTGGAACGAAGGGGCTTTTGTCGGGAATGGCATGTTGGGTATGGTGGTATATGCCACGCTCAATGACAACCGGCTGGATTTCCACCTGGGCCGTGCCGACGTGACCGACCATCGCAAGGCACCGGACCGCAAGTCGTCCATGGGGGTTTCCGGGGCGTCGGTTTTTTTTGATTATCCCCGTTTGGACATCGGACGCATGGCCCTGCGTCCGGCCGGGAAAATCACGGGAGGGACCTTGCGGCAGGATTTGTGGAATGCGGAGATCACCGGGACGGTGGTCACCGATCTGGGGGAGTTGCGCTTCCGCGCGCTCAGTCTCCGGCAGGAAATGGTCCAGGTGGTCGAAGTGACCTCAACGGAAAAAAACGCCACGGGCCGGCCTGTCCCATGGCAGTGGGAATTCCGGCCGGGCAATCCCGCATCGCCCCGGGCCCAGGTCAAACCCGATCAGGCGGCCAAGGAAAAATACCAGACCAATCCCGATCCGGTTTCCTCCAAGGACGGGGATGTTTCGGTTTGCCTGCAGAAACTTCTGGCAGGGGGTGACTACGCCACCGCATGGCGGGAGGTCCGTTCTGGGGGTGGAGTCAGCTCGGTGCTGTATGTCAGCACGGCCAATGAGGTTCCCCAACTGGACAAATCGGCCCCGCTGGCCGTGGCGGATGTCCGGCGTGTTTCCTCCTCGCCTCTGGCCGGGTGGGTCACAAGCCACCGGAACTGGTGGCATGATTTTTACCCGCGCACATTCCTCAGCGTGCCGGACACGCGATTGGAAGCCTTCTACTGGCTGCAAATGCACAAACTGGCCGCCGCATGGAGGGAGGACGCCCCCGCCATCGATCTTTTCGGACCCTGGTTCCGGGTCAGCCAATGGCCGGGTATCTGGTGGAACCTCAACATCCAGCTCACGTATTGGCCGGTCTATGCCGGCAATCGTTTGGAAATCGGCCAGAACTACCTGGACCTCGTCGATCAACACTTCGAGTCCATTTTCATTCCCGCCGCCAAGGGGCGCACATTGGGGGATTTTGCCTGGGCACTGCACAACTACTGGTGGCATCTGCGCTTTGCCGGGGATTGGCCCGGCATCCAGCAGCGCTGGATGCCCAAGGCGAAGCGGATGGCGGATGCCTACATCGCCCGCTTGCAGAAACGGCCCGATGGCCGGCTCGGCCTTCCCCAGATGGGTTCACCCGAATTCCATGGATTCGCCCCCTTCGATGACACCAATTACAACCTGGGGCTTCTCCGTTGGCTCCTCAACGCCCTCATCGAAGCGCGCGAGCATGCCGGCGGGCCGGCCCCGGCGGAGGAGGCGGAGTGGCGCCGCGTGCTGGCCGGATTGGTGGATTATCCCGTGGATGCCAATGGCCTGATGATCGGCAGCAACCAGCCCCTGGATGAATCCCACCGTCATTTTTCCCACCTGCTGCCGCTTTATCCGCTCTATCAAATGAATCCCGATGATCCGCGTGAACGCGAGCTCCTCATCCGATCGGTGCGGCACTGGCACGGGATCGGAGGCGGCAAAGGGCTTGCGGGATATTCCTTCACCGGAGGTGCGGCCATTTACGCCTCCCTCGGACTCGGCGATGAAGCCCTCGGCATGTTGAATGACTTTCTCGACAACGTGCGCGGGGGAGGGAAGGTCCTGCCCAACACCCTCTATGTCGAAACGGGAGGACGCAATCCCTGCATCGAAACGCCGCTCAGCGCCGCCTCCTCCACCATGGATTTGCTCCTGCAGAGCTGGCGGGGAACGATCCGTGTCTTTCCCGCCGTCCCCACCACTTGGAAGGATGCTTGTTTCGAGAACCTTCGTGCCATGGACGGATTCATCGTTTCAGCCGCGCGACGCGATGGCCGGACCACCTGGGTCCGTTTGCGCAGCGAGTCGGGTGCCCCCTGCCGCCTCCGGGTGCCTGACTGGAAAGGGCCTTTGCGGGCCACCGCCCCGCGGACTTTGGCCGTTGTGGAAGAGGCTCCCGGTGAGTACCGCATCGATCTGCAGAGACAAGAAGAAGTCCTTCTCCAGCCAGCCACCGCCCCGGCTTCGGAGGCCACGATCCAAGTTGTTTCCAGCGGCCCGGCCAACCCATTCGGTGTCAAAAAGGGCAGGGAGATCACCTCGGAACAATTCTGGCCGGAAGTGGCCATCCCATGGACCCCGCCACAGACCCCATGAATTTCCTATCGCTTCCCCTCCTTTCCACCTCCAAACTGCTCGTTCATCCATGAGATCCCTTCCGACCTTGTCCGCCTGGTGGCTTTTGACGGTGCTCACGGGCTGGTCTCTGTACGCGGAACCAGCTCCACTCCACCTGCCCGGTGAGTTGTCCGCCGATCAAATTCTCAACGGGGAATACCCCTTCCCTGCTTCGCCAGCGGTGGAAGTCCAGCAACGCGAAGACGGCTTGGCCCGTGACCGCCTATCACCGGTGCCCGAACCCGGCGTCCACCCCCGTCTCCTCATCAGCCCGGAAGACCTGCCCGGTCTGCGCCGTCGTTTGAAGGAAACCAGCGTCGGCAAGGCGCTCTACAGCACACTCCAGCAACGGCTCGACTCCAGCATCCGCGATCCCAAGAACTGGGGCAGCGAATTTTATCAGAAACTGGCCAAGGGCGATGCCGATGCCGTCAACGCCCTCGTGCGCGAAAAAAAGGGCATGCCCCCCGGTGTCGGGCACTATCAGCCCTTTTTATACGCCATCGTCCTCGAGGCCTTCGATGCCCTCATCACCGAGGATCTGAACCGTGGCAAAAAGGCCGCCACGGCCATTGCCACTTACGCCGAGATGATCCGTCCCGGTATTGAAAAGGCCTCGACCCTGCCCATGGGCGACGACTCTTGGCGGGCCAAAACCTCCGGTCCCAAGACGGGCACCGAACTTTCCGACCAGGGTTTGCGTGATGGAGTCGGGGGCCACCTGCTCGGCTACGCCTACGACTTCTCCCACCCGTTCATGACCGAGGCGCAGCGCGCATCCGTCCGCAAGACCATTGCCGCCGCCACCTACGGAAAACTTTGGATGGGCGCGCGCCTGCCCCACCACTTCCGCAATTGGAATTGGTGTGCCGTCGGCCTCCAACAACCGCTCCTGGCCTTGAGCATCGAGGGAGAAGAAGGTTACGACCCGCGTGTTTACAAGATGGGGGTTGACATCGCACGAGACTACCTCACCTACGGGATTTCACCCGCCGGCATGTCCACCGAGGCCGTGGGCTACACCCAGTTCGGACTTGTCTGGGCCAACCCGTTCATCGTGGCCGCCCAGCGACGTGGTGCTCCGCTGCTGACCCACGGGCATTTCCGTTCCATGGTCGACTGGTATCTCCATACCACCGTGCCCTCGCGCGACCAGTGGTTGAGTTACGGGGACGGCGGCGATGCCGGCCCCTCCATCGGCACGCTCTCTCTTTGGCGCTACTTCTTTCCCACCGACCCGAAAATCCAGGCGGTCTGGCGCAGTTTCCGCCAGGCCAATGGGGAAAAGTCATTCCAGGGCGGGTTTCACATCATCGAGCCCATCTTGTGGGTCGATGAGGAACCGGTGGTCAAATCCAATTCGGATGGACCGGCCCGGGACCTCGTCGTCCTTGACGCGCCGCGGACCCTTTTCGATTCCGTCCGCAGTTCCCTCAGCACGCGCAGCTCCTGGGAGGCCGATGCCGCGCACTTGCAATTTGAATGCCGCACGGATTCCGTTGGCGCCAGCCACGAACACAGTGATCGCGGCCATTTCACCTTCGCCGCCCTCGGACGGGTCTGGGCCAAGGATAACTTCCGATCCGTTGAAGCCCGCCACCACAACGGGATCCTCATTGACGGCAAAGGCCAGGGTTACTGGCCCGGACCCGGTGTCTGGTTGGGGCTTGAGGAGAAGGGGGACAACCTCATCGCCTCCTGCGATGCCAAGCCCGCCTACGATTGGTTCTGGCCGAAACAAATCCTGACGGAAAACCCGGAGACGTTTGTGCGTTTCCAGTTTCCCCGTTGGGAAAGCTACCGCGCGGAGGCCGCCGACTTTCAGAAGAAAATGGCCGGCATCCGTGGCGAAAAGGACAACCGTCCCTCAGTGGTGCAATTTTGGAAGGGGTTTGAAAAGGGTGATGTGCGGCTCTGGGATGAGGACGCCTGGCCCATCCGCTATCCCTTCAATCCCGTCCAACGGGCCTTCCGGACGGTGGCTTTCCACAGGGGCAAGTTTCCCTACCTGATCGTTACCGACGACATCCAGAAGGACCAGCAGGAACGGCTCTACGAATGGTTGATGCAGACGGGGCCCAACACGGAAGTCGTCTCCTACAAGGACAATGACCTGGTGCTCGGCGATGCCACCCTCAAGCGAGATGAAAACGGCCAGCCCAAGCCGGTGCGCGGCGACCGCCTCCTCCTGGTCCGGATCTTGAACATGAATGAACCGCAGTTGGCGCGGGATTACCAGACCCGTCCTTCGGTCCGATTGGAAACCTTCGAACGTCGTGACACGCTCACTCCAACCGTGGTCCAAGGCAGCCTCAGTGGTGGAAGGTCTTTTGGTTTGGACAAGCGCCTCGTCATTGCCAGTCGTTCCGTTTCCCCCAACTTCCGTATTCTCCTCTTCCCCTACCGACATGGGGAAGAAAACCCGCTGACCGTTTGGAACGAAGACCGGACCCAGTTGGAGTTCACCCTGCGGGGCCGCACACAGAAGTGGAACTTCAAGACTGATCCTCACGGAAGAACCCTGGTCTCGGCCGACAAATAATCCCCATCACTATGACTATCCCAACTATGTCTACTTCGTGCCATAAATTGCCATTCATGTTCCGGAATCTTTTAGGCAAGATGCTTCATGGTCTGTTTGTTCTGTCCTGGTTCAACACCGGGACATCCGCCTCTGCCCTGCCGGAGTCTAAACCCCCAGCTCTGGAAGATCTCAGCCGCTACAACGAAACGTGGACCACACTGGGCAAAAGTTCGGCCGACTCGATGCCCCTCGGCAACGGCGATATCGGGATCAATGTCTGGACCGAGGCGAACGGCGACATTCTTTTCTACCTGTCCAAGACCGATGCCTGGACGGAAGCGCCCAACCGGACATTGGGTCTGGCCAAGGTGGGTCGCGTGCGATTGAGTCTTTCGCCGAATCCATTCCTGGGCAAGGGCTTCCGGCACACGCTCAAGCTGAGGGAAGGGGAGATCGAGATCAGGGGAGGGGAGGGGGACCAGGCGACTACGGTCCGGATTTGGGTCGATGCCCACCATCCGGTGGTGAGGGTGGAAACCGAATCCGCCCCATCCATCTCGGCCACGGTTCGGCTTGATCCCTGGCGGACAGCGGCCGAGGGCTTTGGCCAACCGCAGCCCAAAGATCCGACCCTGACTGAAAGCTATGTCTGGCAAAACGACGGGCGCGAACAGATCAGTCCCGATGTGGTCTTGCCGCTGGAGAAAGGACGCCTCACTTGGTATCACCACAATGAAAAGACCTCAGAGGCCGCGGTCAGGAATCTGACTTTCGGGGGCACGATTGTGGCCGAGGGGTGGATGGCCCATCCCGACGGGGGAAACGCGCTCCAGACCCCGCAACCCGCGAACAAATTCCAATTCAACGTGGTGCTGCTGTCATCGATCACGGAAACGGTGGACACATGGGTCGGGCAATTGAACAAAACGGCTAGTGAGATCGCGGCCCTCGACCGCGAAACCAGCCGTGCGGCCCACTTGGCGTGGTGGAAAGCGTTCTGGTCCCGCAGTTGGATCTATCTCGAAGGAGATCCCGACGCACAAAAAGTCACCCGCGGGTACATCCTGCAACGCTTCGTCACCGCCTGTGCCGGTCGTGGCGCCTATCCGATCAAATTCAACGGCAGCATCTTCACTGTCGACAACCCACGCCTCAGCAAGGGCAAAGACAAGGCCACCGGAATCGAAACCTTCGCGCCGGTGACAGCGGATTACCGGGCCTGGGGCGGCCAGTATTGGTTCCAGAACACCCGCCCGATGTACTGGCCTCGCCTGATGTCCGGTGATTACGATCTGATGCAACCGCTTTTCCGGATGTATGCCCAGGTGGTGAAGAACAATGCCGCATCGGTCAGGCAATTCTATCAACACGACGGCAGCTACATGGCCGAAACCGCACCGTTCTGGGGGGGGATCCCGAACATCAAACCGAATGAGGCGGGCAGCTACACCAAGCACTACTTCACGCCGGTACTCGAACTCGGCGCCATGATGCTGGATTATTATGCCTACACCGGCGATGAAAAGTTCGTCAGGGAAACCCTCCTGCCGATGGTCAATGCGGGTCTGACATTCTTTTCCCAACACTTTCCCCGCGATGCAAGGGGAACTCTGCTCTTGGAGCCGAACAACTCCATCGAGATGTACTGGGCCGTGCGCAACCCCCTTCCGGACATCGCCGGACTGCACTGGGTGCTGGCACGGCTGCGGGAATTGCCGGAGGAATTGACCGACGCGGACATGCGTGCGGCCTGGAAAAAACTGGCTTCCGAATTGCCGCCCATTCCCGTGGGAGAAAAGGCTGGGAAAAAAATGCTGCTCCCCGCCGAAGAAGGACAGGAACTCAAGCCCCACAATTCCGAGAATCCCGAGCTCTACGCGGTCTATCCCTTCCGCCACTACGGACTGGGCAAGCCGGATCTGGACCTCGCCTTGAATGCATTCGATGTCCGGCTCCACAAGCGCAGTGGATGCTGGCACCAGGACCCGGTCCAGTCGGCTTACCTCGGCCTGACCGATGTCGCCAAAGCCGGCGTCACCAAATGCCTGACCAGCGGGGACAAGCGCCTGCGCTTCCCCGCCTTCTGGGAAAAAGGCCACGACTACGAACCCGACCAGGACAATGGCGGGAATGGAGAACATGGCCTCCAGCTCATGCTGATGCAATGCGAGGGCAAGACCATCCGGCTTCTGCCCTCCTGGCCCAAAACCTGGAATGCCCGTTTCAAGCTGCGGGCCCCGCTCGATACCACGGTCGAGGGCGATGTGCGTGACGGACAACTGGTGGCCCTCAAGGTTTCGCCCCCCTCCCGTTCCGCCGATGTCATTCTGCCAAAGAACTAAAAAAAGAACCCTCATCCGTACGAAGCCAAATCCCATGAACCCCAGACTCCCCGTTTTCATCATCGCACTGGCCGTTGCCGCATTTTTGCCCGCCGCCGCCCGCGCGGACTTCAAGATATATGTTTCGGAAAAGGGCGGCGACGACCGTGATGGCAAAACCGAGGCGACCGCCTTCCGCACGCCCGAACGCGCCCGTGATGAGTTGCGCGCGCTCCGGAAAACATCGGCCCTGCCGCCAGGTCCCGTTGTGGTGGAATTCCTGCCCGGCCATTATCCCCGCACCCAATCGCTCGAGTTCAGTGCCGAGGATTCCGGCACCCCGGCATCTCCTGTCATCTACCGGGCACAAAAACCGGGCACGGCGGTGTTTTCCGGGGCCCGTGACTTTCCGTTGTCACAATTCCGGAAAGTGGAAGATCCCGCTCTGGTTCGCCGGCTCGACCCGGCGGCCCGCGGCCAGGTTCTGGCCTTGTCGGTCAAGGACGCCGGACTCACAAGCACGGGTCCCTATCCCGACCGATTCGATGACCAAGGGGGCATCTTCGAGTTGTTTGATGCCCAGGGTCGCCTGCCCCGTTCCCGTTGGCCCAACAAAGGCTACACCACCATGAAGAGTGTTCTCACCGTCGGGGACAAAAACATTCCGGGTGTCTTCGAATACCGCGACGACCGTCCCTCCCGCTGGACGGAGAACAAAAATTTCTGGCTCAAGGGCCAGTGGCGGGTTGGCTGGGAAGACCCGGCCCTCAAAGTGGCGGCGGTCGACACCACCGCCCGGACCATCACATTTGCCACCGGTCTGGTCAACGGCATCGGTTCCAAATACAAACGCCCGCAGGGAAGCGGCGAGGAGCCCTGGTGTGCCATCAACATGCTGGAAGAAATCGACCAACCCGGCGAGTGGGCACTCGATTTCACGACTGGAGTACTCTACGTCTGGCCCCGGGAAACTGGCCCGGGAAGTGTGATCTCGATCACCCAGCTCACCCAGCCCCTTGTTTCCGTCCAGGAGGCGCGCCACCTCGACTTCAGCGGCCTGACCCTGGCCCACTCCCTGGGGGATGGCATGGTCATGGAACAGGTTGAAAACTGCCGTGTCCTTGGTTCACGTCTGTTCAATCTGGCCGGTAGGGGTGTTGTCATCCATGGGATCCGTTCGGGCGTGCAGAGCTGCGACATCCATGACATCGGGGCCGGTTGTGTTTACATCAGCGGCGGTGACCGGAAAGCCCTCACCCTTTCGGAAAACTTCGTCCTCAACAACCATTTGCACCATTACGGCGTGCTGAAAAGCCAGTATTCCGCCGGCGTGCACGTCGGTGTGCTGGGCAACCCCGCCGGTGGCAACGCCATCCGGGATGCCTTGGGCATCCGCATCGCCCACAATTGTCTCCACCATGCCCCCCGTGATGCCTTCTTATACTCCGGCAACGACAACCTCTATGAATACAATGAGGTCTATTACTGTGCGTTCGACACCAAGGACACCGGGGCCTGGTACTCCTGGCTCGACTGGACCATGCGTGGCAATGTCATCCGTTACAATTACATCCACGACACGGTCGGCGGGATCAATCCGGACGACGGGGCCTCGGGCAACGAGGCCTACGGCAACATCTTCAAGGGGCCCCGCACCGGTGTCTGGATCGCCTCCGGTCCTGACAACAACATCCACCACAACATCTTCATCAAGGAATCCGGATCGGTCTTCGGCATGGACGACCGCGGGGTCGGACGCAAATACGCCACCAACGCCCGCCTGATCAACCGCGTCAAGGAACTCAACCCCGATCAGGAACCGTGGAAGTCCGCCCACCCGGAATTGGCCACCATGCTCGACAACCGGCCCGAACTTCCCTGGCGGACAAGATTCGTCGGCAACCTCATTGTCTCCCAGAATCCCGCCCCCTCGGAACTGAAAATGAATGCCCAGTTCAAGAACAACCCGGACATCATTCTGGAGCAGGACAATCTCACCATGGCAGAAGACCCTGGCTTCATCGATGCCGCCGCAGGCAACTTCGGTCTCAAACCGGACTCGGCTGTTTTCCAAAAGATTCCCGGTTTCGAACCGATCCCGTTCGATAAAATCGGATTGCAGGTGGACGAATTCCGCCCGGTGTTGCCGGATGAATCCGAACTCAAGCGCGGGCCGGAACACTCCCCCTATCAGGATAAGGATCTCAATTATGGAACATAAGCTTCTGCATTTGTCCGTTGAACCATGAGGCAGGTTCCAGTATGTCGCTGATCCACGACCAAGTTCTTTTCCACAATGTGGAGGAACTCAAATCCCACCCGGCTTCGGGAGGTCTGCAGTTGCTGCGGTTTCCTACGGCTCTGGCCAACCGTCTGGGTTTTAAAAACCATTCGCGCGGACGATTTTTTTCCCAGAGGGCGGCTGGCTGTGAAATCCGCTTCATCACGCGCGGCCCCTTTGTGAGGATTTATCTCTCGGTCCTCGAACAGGAGACCTCCTTGATCGTTTACCGGGGGGACCACGCGCATTCGCACCATGTGCTCAGGCCGGGATCCGTCACATCCTTGTTCCTGGAGGATCCGCCCTTTTTTGGCCAAGTGGAGCCTGACATCTTTCCTCGCCGCCGTTTCGCCCCCCGGGTCTGGCGCATCCTGTTCCACCACGATGCGCTGGCCTGCTACCACGGTGTGGAATCATTCGGCCACGACCTCCGTCCGCCGCGGGCGGAGGAAGTCCCGTCAACCACCCTGCTGGCCTACGGATCTTCCATCAGCTACGGGGCCAATGCCTTCCACCCTTCCAATGCCTACCTCCAACAGGCAGCACGCGCCACAGGAATGGATCTGCTCTGCAAGGCCATTCCAGGCTCCTGCATGTGCGAACCGGAAATGGTGGATTTCTTGGCGTCACTGCAGGATTGGGATGCCGCCTTTCTGGAGTTGGGAGTCAACATGACCGGTTGGGCCACGCCGGAGGAATTTGAGTCGCGTGCCCGTCACTTGGTCACCACCCTCCACCAAGCCCATCCCGGCAAACCGGTCTACGTCACCCCTATCTTTCTCAACCGGGCATTCCACTCCCGGGCACAGAACGATGACACCCTCCGCACGCCTCTTTTCAATGCCATCGTCCCCCGCCTGGTGGCCACCATCAATCATCCACAGGTGCGGTTCATGGACGGCACGGCCCTTTTGCCGGACGCGGACGGATTGGAGTGCGATCTTGTCCATCCCTCGGATGAGGGGCATATTCTCATGGGGGCCGCGCTGGCCCGACTGCTGGCCTCCGCACACTCTTGCCAATGAAATATCTGATCCACACACTCCTCGTCATGAACATTGCCTCCGCCTCCGTGCTCCATGCCGCTGACACGGCGCGCCAACGGCTTTCCCTTGATGGAGACTGGCGCTTCTACTTGGGCGACATCCCCATGCCCGTCATCACCGGCCATGGCCCGAGCTATGAAAATGCCAAAGCAGGCAAAGCCTGGGGTGCGGCCGCCCCGGGTTATGACGACAGCGACTGGCGCCGCCTGGATCTCCCCCATGACTGGGCCGTGGAAGGCCCTTTCGATCCCCAAGCCAACATCTCCCAGGGCTACCGCCCGCGCGGCGTCGCTTGGTACCGCCGCTACCTCCGACTGGACCCCGCGGACAAGGGCAGGCATCTCGAATTGCAGTTCGAGGGCATCGCCACCCACGCCACCGTCTGGGTCAATGGCCTCCTCGTCCACCGCAACTTCTGCGGTTACACTCCGTTCCAGATCGACCTCACTCCCATCGCCACCTACGGCGACCAACTCAACACCATCGTGGTGCGTGTCGATGCCAATCCCATGGAGGGTTGGTGGTATGAGGGGGCGGGCCTCTACCGCCACACCTGGCTGGTCAAACGCAGCCCGGTGCACATCGCCACCTACGGACTTTATGCCAATCCGGTCCGTGATCCCAAGGGCCGGTGGTCGGTTCCCGTGGAGGTCACCCTGTCGAATATCGAAACCCAGGGTGCGGCGGTGGAAGTCAGTGCCGAGTTGTTCGACCCTACGGGCAAGCCGGTCCTCCGGGAATCATCCAGCGTCACCGTCCCGGCGCTCGGGCAGACCACCGTCTCCTTACCACTTACGCCCAGCGGAACCCCCAAACTCTGGTCCGTGGACGATCCGGTTCTTTACACCGTCAAAGCTACTGTCAAACGTAATCAGGGCACGGCCGATTCGACTTCGACCCGGTGCGGGTTCCGCACGCTGCGCTTCGACGCCAAAGAGGGATTTTTCCTCAATGACAAACCGCTCAAACTCCAAGGCACCTGCAACCATCAGGACCACGCCGGGGTGGGGGTGGCCGTACCCGACTCCCTCTGGGACTTCCGCGTCCGTAAGCTCAAGGAATTGGGCAGCAATGCCTACCGTTCCGCCCACAACCCGCCCGCCCCAGAATTCCTCGAGGCCTGTGACCGCCTCGGCATGCTTGTCATGGACGAAAACCGCAACTTCAACCACACCCCGGAGTACCTCGGCCAGTTGCGCACCATGCTGCTCCGCGACCGCAACCACCCCAGCGTCTTCCTTTGGTCGGTCTTCAACGAGGAACCGATGCAGGGCACCGAGCAGGGCCGTGAAATGGTTCGCCGCATGGCTGCCGAGGTCCGCAAGCTCGACGCCACCCGCCCGGTCACCGCCGCCATGAACGGGGGTATGATGAACGAACACGGCGTCTTCGAGGCCGTCGATGTCATGGGCTTCAATTACGTCGATATTTCCTACGATGATTTCCATGAGAAGCACCCGGACCTCCCCATCACCAGTTCCGAGGACACCTCGGCCTTCATGACCCGCGGCGAGTACGAAACCGACAAAAAGCGCAACGTCATCGCTTCTTATGACGAGGAGCATGCCGCCTGGGGCAAATCCCACCGCGCCGCCTGGAAGGCCATCGCCGAGCGTCCCTTCCTCGCGGGCGGCTTTGTCTGGACGGGTTTCGACTACCGCGGTGAGCCGCAGCGTCTCTCCTGGCCATCGGTCTCTTCCGTCTTCGGCATCTTCGATCTCTGCGGATTCCCCAAGACGGCCTATCACATTCATCGTTCCAATTGGATCAAGGACCGTCCCGTGCTCGCTCTGGCCCCCCATTGGAACTGGGCAGGGCGCGAGGGGCAGCCCATCCGGGTCATCGCCATGACCAACGCGGAGAAGGTCGCGTTATCGCTCAATGGCCGCCCGCTCGGCGAAAAACCCCGCCCGCCCTACGATTACGTCGAGTGGGAGGTGCCCTATGAACCCGGCACCCTCGAGGCCGTGGGCACCACCGCGGGCAAAGAAGTCATCCGGACCAAGGTGGAAACCACCGGCCCGGCCACCGCCCTGAGGCTTGAGCCCGATCGGGATTTCCTTCTCGGCGATGGGCGCGATACCCTGCCCATCACCGTTTCGGGTGTCGATGACGCCGGCCGCGTGGTCCCCGGTGCCGATGCCCCGGTGACCTTTTCGGTGGAAGGACCCGGACGGAACATCGGCCACGGGAACGGAGACCACAACTGCCATGACCCGGAAAAGGGTCCGATGCGGAAACTGTTCCATGGTCTGGCCCAGCTCCTCGTGCAATCCGCCCCGGACAGTTCCGGGCTAGTCGTGGTGAGCGCCTCCGCCCCGGGCCTGAAGTCCGCAGAGATCCGCCTCGAGGTCAGGAACACCGACCCCTTCCCGTCCGTTCCGCACACCGAGCCCCTGTTCAACATGTCCGGCTGGCGCATGTCGCCTCCTTCTGCGGAGCGCCCGGACCCCCTGCAGACCATGTCCGATGCGGATATGAATTCATGGTCCCGCGTCACTCCGGGCAACGCGCAAAAACTCCCCGAAGGACAATGGGCTTTGTACCGCTCGTCCTTCACTCCTTGGAAAGCCCTCCAGGGCAGGGGAGGTCGGGCGCTGCTCAGGAAGGTCTCCGGCCGGGCCGAGGTCTTTCTCGATGGCCAAAGGGTAGCCCAAAAAGATCAACCCGCCGCTGACGATCTGAGCTTTGCCGTTCCCCCTTCGAGCCAGCGCCGAACCCTGACCGTCCTGCTTCAGGCCGGATCAGAAGGTAGAACCGGTCTCCTGGGACCCACCACCCTTCAACTCGATTCACCCTGAATACGGCCGATTACGGCAAATAATGCAAAAATTGCAAGGACAGCCATTGACTTCTAAATAGTTGCATCCAGCATTTTGGGAAGATCCCCGTCTCCATGATGGCACGGCGGTTCCAAGGTCAGACCACGATGCGCTACTTCCTTGTTCTCTCCTGTTTGATTGTCGGCCCCCTTTGTGGTTGGTCGCAAAGCCCCCCGGCGAATTCTCCATCTCCCAGCACGGAAATCATCGGGCACGAAAAGGATTACACGGCGGCCAACGCCGAAGCCGCCAAGGCCAAGTCGCCCACCGAACCCATGCCTGCGGCCGAACTCCATGCCCGCGGCGGGTTGCCCCGTCTCTTTGCCAAAATCAACCGCGGCGAAACGGTCATCCTCGGCTACTACGGAGGCAGCATCACGGCCGCCCCCGGCTGGCGCACCATGACCATGGATTGGTTCAGCAAAACCTTTCCCAAGGCCAAGTTCGAACTGGTCAACGCGAGCGTCGGCGGCTCCGGTTCCCTAGTCGGGGTCTTCCGCGCGGACGATGACCTCGTCGCCAAAAAACCCGATGTGGTCTTCATCGAGTTTTCCCTCAACGACGGCAGCGATGTGCGGGACCGCCCGGAGGAAGTCACGGGTGCGTTGGAAGGAATCATTCGCAAGCTCCGCACGGCCAACCCTGACGTCGACATCTGCTTTGCCTACACGGTGACCGCCGAAATGCTGCAAAAAGCCCAACAGGGTATTTGCTCCAATTCCATTTCTCTGCACGATCGTGTGGCGGCCCATTACAACCTGCCCTCGATCAATATGGGCATGGAAGCCGCCAAACTCTTCGCCGAGGGCAAGCTCATCCACCAGGCCCCCAAGACCCCCGACGGACTGACTGCCGACGGCAAAATCATCTTCAGCAACGACGGCAGCCACCCCAGCGAGAAGGGCCATGTCATGAACGGCGAGGCCGCCATCCGCGGTCTCCAACAGTTGTCCCAGATCCCACCGGGCGAAACCGGCCCGCGTCCGCTGCCGGAGCCACTGTCCCCATTGCCCTGGGATAAAGCCAAGACCATCGCCGCCGACGGAAGGGCCGAATTCAAGGGCGACTGGGCCAAGCTCACCGCCGCCAACGGCCCCTCCTGCCGCCGCTTCGGGAAAAACTTCTACAACTGGTTCCCTTTCCTCTACCGCACCATCCAGCCGGGAGCCTCGATGACCGTGCGATTCCGTGGAACCCACATCGGATTCAAGGGCATGGAAGGTCCCGACTCCGGTGTCATCACGGTCAGCGTGGACGGGGGCGCCCCGGTCAAAAAAGTCCTCTTCACGGTTTACGCCAATGCCCATGTTTACGTCGGCGCCCCGCTGCCCGCCGTTCCCATGGGTGACCACACCGCCGTCTGGACACTCACCGACGAAGTCCCCCCCAAGGAAGAACTGCTCAAGAAAAAGAACACCGACGCCGATTTCCGCAACAATCCGGACAAATACAAAGAAAACAGTTTTTCTGTCGGCCAGATCATCGTTCTCGGCGATCTGCTCGACGCCTGGGGTCAGCCCCTTCCTTGAACCGGACGGGACAACCCCATGAAAGATGGATTGATCTTCCTCCCTCTCTTTGTCGGTTTTTCCCTGCTGGCCGCACCCGCTGGGGCCGAGTTGCCCGCGGGAACCTATCCCGGGATCCGCGACTCCCAGGGGAACCTGATTCCCTCGGCCGCCGCATCCCTCGGCAAGGATGTGCGCGTGGTTGAGCGCCAGTTGGATCCGGAATTGCTCAAACGGCGCAACAACTTCGGTTACACCGAAGACGAAATCCGCACCTATTTCAGCAAACCGGTGCGGATGGTTCTGGACGAAACCGGACTGGATAAGCGCTTCGTCAAGCCCCCGCCACCCGCCGGCGTCCACCCCCGTGTGATTTTCAATGCCGACGACCTGCCCGATCTGCGCAAGCGCCTCACTGAAACCAACGCCGGTCGGGCGGCCATCGCCGGTATCCGCGCGCATTTGGAGAAAACGATCACCGGTCCGAAGGCCCAGTTCGCTCAGTCGTACCAGTCCCTCGTCGCCGGCCAGGAAGTGGAAAAACTCGACAGCAATGTCGCCTATTGTCTGATGTATGAGGCTTTCCGCTGCCTCATCGACGACGACCAGGAAGGGGGCAGAAAGGTCGCCTCCGCCATCACCACATTTTCCAAAATCGCCGAGAAGGAACTGGAGGCCAACCTGGCCAATCCGCGCAACGCCTCCAGCCTCAAGGATGCCCGGGTGATTTCCCAGGGGCCGACCCGCGAGTTCACCCTCGGTCTCGATTACGACTTCGCCTACAACTACATGACCCACGCGCAACGGGACCAGGTCCGCAAGGTCCTGGTTCGGGCGACCTCGGGCATGTCCGGCATCGGCTGCGAGACCCTGCAAGCGCTCCACGCCGGTCCGAGCAACTGGATTTCCTGGGGCTGCCGCGCCCTTTTTGCCATCTGTGCCATCGAAGGCGAGCCCGGCTACGACCCGGGTGCCTTCAAGCGCTTTGCCGACGCCCAGATCAACTTCATCAACGCCATCTATCCGACGGGCGAAGCCTTCGAGGGCTGGGGAAAGAATTTCATGTTCATCGAACACATGGTCATTCTGGCCAAACGCGGCAAAGACTTGAACGTACTCGGCCACAGCAGCGTCCGCTCGGCCTACCACAACTATTTCATCGCTGCCATGAGTCCCTGGGGCAATCACTTCACCTTCTGCGACTCCATGGCCAAATCCGGCAGTAAAATCGCCCGCAATGCCGATGTCCTCATGTATCACACCCTCTTCCCCGGCGATGCCGCGGGTAATTTCATCTACCGCAACCAGATTTCCAGCGACTACGAAAATGTCGCTTCCAAGACCATCAACACCCGCCATCCCTTCTCAACGATGGATGCCCTCTGTTGCGCCATCTTTGCCTCCGACATCGCCGACACCCCCGAGGCCGAGGAATACGCCCTCATCACCCGGGACCGGCCCCTGACCTACTTCAGTGAGGATACCTGCAATCTGTTCACCCGCTCCGCTTGGTCCAAGGATGCCGTCTACCTCAACTACCTCAACCGCGCCATTCCCGGTGGCCATCAATACTGTGACCGTTCCCATTTCAATTTTTATGGCCAGGGCCGTTTTTGGAGCATCTACCAGTCCTCGCGGCAGATCAAAGAACAATACATGCCCATCATGCGTTCCGTCCTCATGGTCGATGGCATGGGTCCCTCCACCGCCGAAGCCCGCTGTGTCGGATTCACGGACCATGCCCTGGCCACCTTTGAAGCCACCGACCTTTCCAATCCATGGAACTACCAAACCTCCGGCCTGGAAAAGCCCGCCGGCTCCGTTGCCCTGACTGCCAAAACCAAATCCTACAACTTCTTCCGCCTCACACCCTCGCCACTGCCCTGGATGGATTTGCCCATCGGTTCGTTGCCCGACTGGTATTCCTCGGAAAAACCGGGATCGGGAAATCATGGTTCCGGGGAGACCAACAAAGGGGATTGGTATCAGCGATTGAACGTCAAGAAGGCCTTCCGTACCGTCGGCCTCGTCCGCGGTCCGCGCCCATATGGTTTGATCGTCGATGATCTCCAGATCGATGACACCCCGCGTGAATACGTGTGGGGCATGACGATGCCACGGGATGTGGTTCTTGGTTCGACCGTCCTGACCTCCAATGACAAGAACACCGTAGCCGCCGACATCACTTTGCGCGAAAGCGACTCGCCTGATGTCTCCCTCGCCCTGCCCTCGGACAAACCCCGTTCGCTGCTGGTTCGTGTCCTCGATGTCGACAAGCTCGAGGAAACCGTGGCCAAAGTGGAGGATGTCGCTGTCAAGAATCCGCCCCAACCCGATATCACCCTCAACCGGCTCCATCTCACCAGCCGTTCCGCCAATCCCGGATTCAAGGTGCTTCTTTACCCCCACCGTGAAGGTGACCCGCTTCCCGAAACGGCTTGGAATCCGGAGCGCACCAAGTTGACCATCCAATGGCCCGATCAGAAAGACACCCTGGTCTTCAGTCCGGGTGAGGACGGTCGCAGCCGGATCAAGATTCAACGGACGGGCGGTGAGGCTGCGGAGATCCGCTGAATCAGCGTGATGTTCATGGAGCCCACACCAACACGCACCCTCTCCATGAGCACCCGCTTGCTTTGTTTTTTTGGGTTCTTGGCTTTGACCCAATCGCTTGGTCATACGGCGGAATGGCAGTTCTCCATATCGACAGTCGACGGCAAGGGACGCGCGTTCCTGTGGATTCCGCCCGGATGTGACCACGTCCGCGGCGTGGTGCTGAGTGGTCAGGTCATCCTAGAGAAAAATCTCATGGAGGATCCGGCCATCCGTTCCGCCGCCGCGCGGGCCGGATTGGCCCTCGTGCTCGATATGAAGAGCACCATCGGCATCGGGAGTGATCTGCGTGAGGGAGGGGATGGTAGAAATCGCCTCCAGGCGATCCTGGACGGTCTGGCCGGAGTCTCGGGTTACAGCGAGATCGCCCAGGCGCCGTTGTTGACCATCGGTCACAGCGGTGGTGCGATCTTCGCGTGGCATGCCGGTTATGCGATGCCCGAGCGCGTCTTTGGCGTCATTGGCCTGAAAGCCGCACCCATCGGTCCGCCCGAGGGCATCAAGCCGCAGTTCGGGGACGGCGGGGCGGTGTTGAACAACATTCCGGTGCTCGTCATCACCGGCCAGTATGAATCCTGGGGCAATCCGGTCCGCACGCCCGAATACCACTGGCGCTGGGTAAGGGGTGGTTTGCTCGATTTCCGTGCCCGCGGCCACAATGCCCTCATGAGCGCGCTCGTTGAGCCCGGCACCGGCCACTTCAGCTGGTATTCAGATCTCGCGAAGTATGTCGCCCTCTTCATCGAGAAGGCGGCGGGCAGCCGCATTCCGGAGAAGCATCCACCGCCGGGGGTGGCACCGAAGCTTCGTGACATCCCCCAGCAGGCAGGCTGGTTGGGGGATGTGACTTTCTTCGGACAGGCACGGCACGCGACCGCCGCCTTCAAGGATTACACCGGCGATGCTTCGATGGCGTTCTGGCACCTCGATGAAGAACTGGCCCGGGCGAACGATGCCTTTGGCGCAAAGCACAAGGGCAAGCAGCTCCAGCAGTTGACCTTTTTCGACGGTGACAAGCCCCTGCCTCCCGGCTGGATGATGGAGGTGCCGTTCCGTCCGCTGGAGGACGGACAATCCTTCCGCGTCAAAGCCGGCTTTCTCAGTGAAACCTCAACCGACTTCTCCAAACCTGCCCCGCGCCCGCTCACCCACGCTGCCGGCCCGGTTACGTATCGCCTGATCGGTGGTTGGAGCGGCGGAGGCCGCCAAACCGGACCCGATACCTTCCGCCCGGCAATGGACCGATTCTCCTGGGTCCGGCCCTCCGATGGCGTCATGGTCATGGCATCGCACCCCGGTGACCAGACCCATGCGCTCTACGAACAGCCGGCCGTGGTCAAGCATGGCGCCCGCCTGAAGGACGGAGCACCGCAGACAATCACCTTCCCGCCGATTGCCGATCTGAAAGAGGGGACCTCCGTCAAACTCGCCGCGCAATCCAGCGCGGGCCTGCCCGTGGATTTCTTTGTCATTGAGGGCCCCGCCGAGATCGAGGGCGACACGCTCCGTCTCACGAAAGTTCCGCCGCGCGCGAAGCGGCCGGTGAAAGTTACCGTCGGTGCTTGGAACTTCGGCCGCGCAATCGACCCCAGGGTGCAGTCTGCCGAACCGATCACGCAGTCCTTCCTCATTCACTGACAGGGCATGATTTCTGCGCAATGAATACAATCCGCCACTCCTCGGTGCACCGCCGCAGCCCCAGCGCCCGTGTGCTCATGGCCGCTATCTGCCTCGGCTTGCTGCCAGCATCCGCACAGCCCGCACCTTCGGCTGCGGACGCCGTCGTCGCCTCCTCGGCCCCCGCCGCCACACCACGCCCTGTTCCGGAGGAATCCGGCAAAACACGCATGCAATGGTGGCGCGAAGCCCGCTTCGGCATGTTCATCCACTGGGGTTTGTATGCCGTGCCCGCCGGTGAGTGGCGGG